>JAKSNG010000017.1 GCA_024400125.1 Paludibacteraceae bacterium | reverse complement strand
ATCTATCTTTTTTGCATATTTTTGCGAAAAAGTTTGCACATTCCAAAAATTTGTAGTAATTTTGCCGCGCAAAATTGATTACTAACAACTGAACATACTTTTGAACACGATATTAAAACCTATACAACTATGAAAAAAAGAGTTTTTTTATGGATAGCATTGCTGTCTTTGGTAAGTAATTTCGCATGGGCGGGAGGTAGTAGTGACCACTACTGGACACCTAACGAAAAGTATGCCAAGTGGTGTAACGCCTTTAAGGTCGATAAGATGTGGCAGTTTGACAACGAACCTGCTTACAACAATGGTTCACCTGGTACAGGAACCAAACTTGTCGATTGCCCAAATATGATTTCTTGGTCTATCATGACCTGGAACGACAAAAACGATAGCAAAAACGACTACCGTTTTGATTGGTTGCATATCTATTTGATAAACACACGCAGCAACACCGGAATCGAACTATGTTACCTCGACATGAAAGAGACGGTTTATACATCCGATGATGCCTCGTTCTACAACAAGTTCGGTTATTACGATGAAGGAACATGCAAATCCATCACCAACCACAACGGCTGTACTACTACTTTCCTACAAAAACGTGGTGCAGCAGGACACGAAGACAACTCCATGTTCTGCTATTTCGTGACGGAATATAGTGATAAAGTACGCCAATTCATGTTAGATGCTGGTGGACAATTAGCCATCCAACTCTATGGTTCATGGAATGGTACTTCGTGGAAAGAACAATCTATCCAAAGTAACAACTTAGATACGTATGACCGTCAGATGCTGAATGCCCCCGATGCACCAACACTATCCAATGTGCGATGGAAAGAAGAAAATAACATGACCACGCTGACAGGGCATGTCAAGGGCTCTAATGAGACAAAAGTATGGTACAACATCAACGGCGCCAATGTGGAAGAAGATGGCTGGAAAGCCAATATGGATGAAGACGTGAAATGGAACACTTTTGTACATAATTCTGTCGATATGGAATATCTCAAAGAGAGCAAATATTCCATCTCGGCTCAAACACGCAGAAGATATTCATTCAATCGCAATCATTGGCGCAGTGGCACTAACATCGGTACGGAACGCAGTCTCTCCTCAAGCGTAGCCACAACACCAGCACCCCACTTCAACCAGCCAACCTCGTTCTCGGTATTAGATAATGGTTCGGATGTGCTGAAAGTACAATGGACAATGGATGCACAACCAGCCAGCGAGACCGTGACCGATATGAGTGGGTTTATTGTGGAGCGCTCCACCGACAAACTCTTCCGCGAGAATGTCTCCAAATTGACAAAGGGCTACAACCGCAACGATACCGAATTTTCAATCGAAGACACGTTCACAGAGCGTAATGAGGGCACAAAGACTTTCTATTATCGTCTGCGCCGTGCCAATGCCGGATTAGATGTAGTTCGCTCTGCTTTCGCAGAAATCAACACCAACTACGTCGGGATACAGAAAATGAGCGCTGAGAACGACGGCAGTAACACCTACGTGACTTGGCAGTTAGACGACAAAGGACTGTGGAACAAAAAGACCATGCAGTTGCAGTTTGACTACACCGGCGGCAAGCCTGTTGCTTTGTCCAAAGACATCACGTCTCAGAAAGTAACCCTCTCCACTTGTACCCCAACCGACTTCACTCTGCGCGTGATGGAGAACGGTATAGCCGTCAATTCACACACCATCAAAGGACATATCCTGCCCGATGAGACACCATCTGTGATAGAGAAATATAGCGTAAGCAAAGGCTTCTATAATGACCAAGTAGTCATCAGTTGGTCTATTCGTGAGAATGCAGCCAACTTCACCATGTACGAAGTCCTATGCCGCCCGATGGATGGAGACACATGGATTAGTTTAGGCACACAAGACCATAAGAAAGGTATCTATAACTACAGTTATACGGACAAAACCTGCGTCCCGGGTGTATATTACATCTACCGTGTAGAAGGTCGTACCGAATGTGGTGGCGACACCCGCGTGGCAGCCACCAAAGAGAGTGTGGGCTTTGCTCAACCATACGGTATCGTCAGCGGACAAGTGGCATTTGAAGGCAACCAAGCCGTAGAAGGTGTGCGTATCCAAGCCGAAGGCGAATCAACCCGCAAAAGTAGTTCGCTGTTCTTTACCACCGACACCACTGTCCAACAAGAGGAAACGGGACAGTATAAACAAGTGAATAGAGAAATACAAAACCCATTGCTTGGAAAGACAGAAGGTACCATCGAGTTTACGTTCAAAGCCAAAGGAAACTACGTAGAACTTTTATATTTATATGGTAGTGGACTTGACATAGATTACTACGCTCCCGAATTACGCGTGCGCAGTTATGGGAATTCCAGTTCCAACTATTTGGATAACGGTTCTGTGAATTTGGACATGACCAAACCGCACTATTTTACCCATACATGGAAAGAAGAAGGAGATAAAATCTCGATAGCATTTTATTTTGATGGACAAAAAGCGGCGGATTATCAGTTTACGAAAAAAGACCAACCTCCATTCTCACGTCTCACGTCGTTCTGCGCAGGATTCTATTCCAGTAATACTAGCAATTATACTGCACAAGATGTAGATGATGTATGTATATTGGATAAGTATTTAGACGATGCCACCATCTTAGCGCATTATCAAAATCACCCTAAAGAGACAGACGCAGGCGTTGTCTATTACGACAAGAAAACTCCTATCATGGAAGATAGATCGAGAATCATTCCAAGCCAAGTGACCATCGAGAAGGAGAAAGCAGACAAGATGTTGAACGAAGACCACGGTTCTATTGCACTTTGGGTTAAACCAGAGAGCCTGACTCAAAAACAACAAATCCTCTATCGCAAAGATGCCTTAGACCTGTCCATTACGGAAGAGGGAAAACTGATTTTTGCCATCAAGAATCCCAAATCGGGCGTTGAGAACAGTTTGACATATAATCTGCTTGACAAGGATTCACCATGGGACAATATCCACTTCAATAACGTGGCAGTAACCTACCAACGCATCAACAATGTGCTGACAATGATTCTCGTCATCAATGGCAGACCTGTAGTCACTAAGACTGTAGAAAACATAGCAAATGCCGTATGTAGCGCACAGAATGACTACCCTCTCTATATCGGTTGGAACGGAGACTCTACCCTGGTCAATGGTATTGCCTACAGAGGACATATCGATGAGATTTCGTTCTGGGACATTGCACGAGATACATTAACGATTACCAACACCTATTCAGGCTATCTCAATGGTAACGAAGTCGGTTTGACGGGCTACTATCGTTGCGACGACCAAGTGACCGGCGAACTCTATGACTTGAGTAAGACCGCAGCCAGCTTCAACGAACGCCATGCTACCATGGCAGGTGTACGTGTGGATGTGAACAATGTGCCTACAGCAGACCAGCTCGGCCTTTGCACTTACACAGACTCGTTGGGTAACTACCTACTCAATGCCGTTCCGTACAACGCAGATGGCGCACAATATCGGATTATCCCAACATTGGGTATTCACCAGTTTGCGCCTACCAACCGTCCGTTGTTCTTCGACGCCAATACCTCTACGCATAACTCCGTAGATTTCACGGACAAATCGTCCTTCAATGTGTCGGGTACAATCTACTACGAGAACACGGACTATCCGGTAGCAGGATGTAACTTCTATGTGGATGGAACGATTTGCGCGAAGCAAGGTAAACCTATTGAGTCCAACGAGAAAGGTCAATATACCATCTCCGTGCCTATCGGTATGCACAGTATCGAAGTGCGCAAAGACGGTCACACGTTTGCTGCCAACGGTCGTTTCCCAATGGACCCGGAGAATGTAGGTACCACGTTTGATTTCCAAACAGAGAAAGTGGGAGTTGACTTTGTAGATGTCACCAAAGTGCTGCTGACCGGACGTGTAGCAGGCGGTGTGAATGAGCAGAATAGAGCTCACGGCTTCCAGTTAGGTAGCAACAACATCGGTCGAGCACGCGTAGCAATCAGCCCTGTGACCAAATCTGTCTATAACCTCAACTTGAGTGATACGACACGTGTGTGGGGAATCCCAGACTCTGTGCCCGTACATAGCCGTACGACCACAAGACCGATGGAGAAAAATTATGCCATGTACATCCTCATCGAGACCGACACCGCTACCGGTGAGTTTACTGCTCAATTGCCTCCAATTGATATGACAGTCGATAGCGTCACGCTGCCAGGTAACCCCAATATAATGTTCAACACCGCCGCTATCAAGAAATTAGAGTTGAGCAAATGCACCCAAACAAGTCTCAAGACAGACTCCGCAAAGATAGACGACAAGATGCGTATGTTCCGCTATACAGCGGCTTTGGATATCATCTACCGAGTTAAACCCACATTGGAAGTGCTGGACTCCGACCGCGATGACGGACTGTTTGGTATCAGTCAATACTTGATTGAAGACAACGTACACGACACCTCGTATATCGTGCCTATCACTGGCGTCAATGCAGAGAAGAAACCGGTTTATAACTACAAAGTACCATTCTTCTTACAAGACAATAACTACAAGATGACGCTACGTTGCTACGAGCGCTACATCAACCAAGATGACACCGCTAATATTCGTGTCGAAGATGTGCCCGTGAGCAAGAGTAAAGTGACCATCACCAACCAATTAGGCAACCAACAAATCTTTGACAGAGACACCTTCATCGTTGATGCTTCCTCCGGAGATACCATACGATATGAAGCAGGCAACGTGATGACCCCGACTGGTTCAATTATCTTGGACTCGCTTGGTCGAGGTGTTTATCAGTTCAAAGCAGGTAACCCACTGACCATCGAATCGGGTGATACGGCTACGTGGTATCAATTGGGCGTAGGTGTTAACTACACCAACACGGAGCAGACAGAGACCTACGACTGGGAGATGAATGGCAATGCCAAAGGTATTGTATTGGGACAAGTGAGCATCGGTGGTACTAATTTCGTAACGGAAGGACCTTCCGAACTGCTATACGTGCTGCGTGATCCTCCAGGAAGTGGTTCATCTTCCACTTGGCATAAGGGGACGAGTATCACGACGACTAAGACAACCAACTATAGCATACGCACATACGGTGGCGGTAACGTGACTGCTCATATAGGTCCCGAAATCACCAATGCGTCAGGTGCCATAGCCTTCTATGTCATTACAGACATCAAGTCTAAAGATGCTATCTCTACTACGCAAGAAGGTGGTGACCGTCCTCACCATGAGAACTCAACGACGGTAGTCATCACCGCAGCAACGGATATATCGACCTCCACTGATTCATGGTACGTTGGTTCTATGGGAGATATCTTTGTGGGATATAGCACCAACTTGAACTTCGGTACGGTCAAAGACTTAGGATTCCGTCGAGACACAGATGGTACCTATTTCCTCAATGTAGAACGTATGACGAGTGTAGGCAAACGTTATGCTACCCAGTTTGCATTCACACAACGCGAGATTATCGAGACCGAAATTCCTAACTACATACGCAATCGTAATGGACTATTAACGACCTTGTCGGATGCCGAATACCGCAACGATAGTATCAACAATCTCAACAATAGCGACGAATATCGCTACATCACACGACTCAAAAAAGATAACCAACACTTCGGAGAAGAAGGCACTTACTACGCGATTGCTCCAAAAGCCGCTTCCGCGCAGAACATGGTGCGTTTCTACAATAACCAAATAGCTATCTGGAAAGAGACTTTGGCTAAGAACGAACAAGCCAAAGTCGATGCTATCTACAACAATGCCGCTAAGCAGCATCAGAACTTCTCCGTAGATGGCGGAACTATCTTCAAGCGTTCTGCTATTCATCAAAGAACGGACGCCTACTCCGAAGGCGAGCAGCACTACTACGATGCTACTTATCATAATGAGTTCGGCTTGTCCGTATGCGGTGTGGGTGTTACCTCATGGCAGGAACTGAAACGTGAACGCGAATGGGGCGAAGATTCGACCAAAGCGACCATCACCGATATTGAAGTCGAATACACGATTGCTCAACACCCGTATGAGAAGATTAGTTTCGATGTCTATGAGGGCGTCGATGCGTACAGTCCTATCTATGCCGTGGCTGCGGGACAAACGTATTGCCCCATCCAAAAAGAGGAACTAACCCAATACTATGAACCTGGTCAATACTCTTTGAGTACAGAAACACAAGCCATGGAGGTGCCTGCTATTCGTGAGCGAGACGGCAAAACCGAAGTGAACGAGATTCCTGTCGGCGGTCGTGCTGAATTCCACTTAACCCTCAACAACGAGTCGGATGTCAGCGGATGGACTACTATGCGTCTCCGTCTCATGGAAGATGGCGCAGCCGATGGTGCTGTATTGACCGTCGATGGTATGCCTCTGACCGGAGAAGGACGCCCCATGCGTCTCACTGCCGGACAACAAATAGACAAGACCCTCTTCCTCTCACAAGGAAGTTTGGATAAACTCAGTTATAAGAACATAGGTGTTATCCTCTCCTCCGATTGTATGGAGAGCACAGGCGACACGCTGTTCTTGAGCGCAAGTTTCGTGGCAGCATGTCCGGCATGCACGCTCCATGTCGATCGTACTGTGACCAACAGCACACAAGGGACAGAGATTCGTTGCACCGTCTCAGGTTATGACCGCAACTTGACCACCTTCAAGGGTATTCGATTGGAGTATAAAAAACCATCCGATGTCAATTGGCAACAGATTGTGGAGGTGGCTAAAGCCGACTTGGCAGGCACCTACTCTACCGTTTGGGACATGCACGACTTGACGGACGGAGAATACCAACTGCGTGCTGTGAGCATGTGCGACTTTGGCAACCAACCGACCGACAACGAGGGTGAACCTATCTTGATTACAAAGGATGTGTCTCTGCCCACTTCACTTGGTTTACCAAGTCCTATCAATGGTATCTACACGTCCGATAATGAAGTGTATGTCAACTTCAATGAACCTATCCAAACTGGTCTGCTCAAGACGACGAACGTCGAAGTAACAGGTGTGCTCAATGCACGCGTGGTACAGCACGACGTGGCATACTACATCCGCCCTCACTCCGATTCGTACGCAGCAACAGACGCTGTTTATGACCTCAGCGAGAAAGACTTCAGTATCCAAGCTTGGGTACGCTGGATGGGAGGAGAAGGTTCCCTCATCTCACACGGACATGGCATAAACATCGGCATTAACGCAACAGGTCATTTAACCTTTGGATACGATAACAAGGGCAACTCCGATGGCTTTACGGCTAATCAGCCGCTGCCGAAAGACCAATGGACGTACATTGCCATCACAATGCAGCGCATGGAAGAAGATAGTGCACACCAATCACTCAAGGCTTATATGGCATACGGTGACCAATCTGCACAATTATTAGAAGCTAAGCTCGCCTCATACGCTCGTTCTGAAGCCATTTCCCTTGGCGACACAGCAACGGACGATGACCTGCATGTAGCCATCCACGACCTACAACTGTGGAACACAGCAATGTCTTGGGCTTCTATTCGGGCTAATATGTACGAAACCAAAGAACTCTATCGTGATGAACTCTACGGCTATTGGCTGATGAATGAAGGCGAGGGTATCGTACTCAAAGACAAGATGCGTAGTCGTCACATGACCGCACACTATGCTAATTGGTACAACACCTATCGTCATCAAGCATTGCACTTAGGCAAAGACACCATCGCATCTATGTATATAGCAGATAGACAGATTACGGAAGAAGATGACTACTGCTTGCAGTTCTGGTTCCGCACATCTGAACCAGGTCAGTTGTTCGCTCAGACGGCAGGAGATAGTCTGACAATAAGCATCAACACCTCGCTTGTGATTGGTCAGTCTATCTTTGGGGTCACCTCTATTCCTCTGTATCAGAACTACTGCGACGGTCAGTGGCACCACTTCGCCATTATCACACACCGCAATAGCGAGAATCAATTGCTGCTGGATGGTGTCATCAAAGGTAGCTCAGCCGAACCTCCTGTAAGAAAAATCACTGGTTCAGAGATGCTGTTCGGCGACACAACTACTTCGATAGATATAGACGAAATCAGTTTGATGAAAGCAAGCATCTCTGCTAAATGGATCGCTGAGAACTACAAGGCACAGGTGTCCACTCGCGAAGCAGGATTGATGTCTTACTTCACTATGGATAACAACCTAAAAGACATAGCAGAAGATACACTGTACAGTCATCGAGACCTGATAGTGCGTACACATGGACAAGCCGCTGAACCAATCTATGTGGCAGATGCACCAACCATTCGTCAATCGAAACATGAAGAAACAGTAGCACATACTTTCACTGCCAGCGAAGAGAAACTGGTGATTAACATCAAGGAGGCAGCTGCACGCATTGAGGGTTGTACACTGAACTTCAAAGTCACAAACATCGTGGATAAGAACGGCAACTATTCCGATCCTATCCTCTGGTCTGCTTACGTGAAGCGAAACAACCTCAATTGGTATGCTCCTCGTCTCTACTTAGAGAAAGAGATTCTCAAGACTTGCACCACGTATGTAATGATTCTCAACAACTCAGGTCAGTCACAGAGTTGGGAAATCACCAACATCCCCGACTATATCACATTGGAGAAGACCAGTGGTACATTAGCTCCGATGAGTTGGATTGATATGGAACTGATAGTAGATGCCTCACTCGGCATTGGTTCGTACGACCCGGTCATCTACTTAGTAGGTAATGAAGGTATCTATGAACCATGTGAAGTGAATATCCGTGTGACAGGTGACCGTCCGGATTGGACGCTTAACCCTGCTGAATATGAAAACAGCATGAACCTCATCGCTGCTATTCACAACGATCCGCGTGTGGTGATTGATACCGCCGATATAGTGGCAGCGTTCATTGATGGTAAAGTGGCAGGCATTGCATCTCCCATTATGCTACCTGGCCGCACTGAACCTATGATATTGATGGATATTTACGCCAATGAAGCGAGGGGCAAAGAAGTCACCTTCCGTTATTGGGACGCTTCGTCTGGAACGATTTACACCGACATCTTCACAACCGACGCAAATGATATAGCATTGACTATTACCTTTGAGGTAGGGCGCTTATATGGTACATTACAGAACCCCGTCAGACTCGCACTTGGTTATATGGTAGAGCAAGCTATTCATCTGGTCAAAGGATGGAACTGGACCAGTTTCAATGTGAAACCCAATGACCCAGCTGTAAACGAGGCATTGGCTCCACTACTGCCATACATCCAGCAGATTAAGACGCAAACGACATTTGCCGAGTTAGATTCGATACGCAATATCTTAGTGGGCAACATGACATTGATTGATGTCTATAAGGCTTATAAGACATATTCGTTCGGTGAAGTGACGAAGACACTGATTGGTGCACAAGTGAATCCGTCTGCTGTACCGATGCGTATTGCACCAATGTGGAACTGGATAGGTTATGTGCCATCTATCACGCTCAGCGTTAATATGGCATTGAGTAACATGAACCCACAAATGGGCGACATCATCAAAGCACGTTCTGGCTTTGCTGTATGGGAAGGAACACGCTGGATTGGCTCGTTGGAAGCAATGGCTCCTGGACAAGGTTACCTCTATTACAGCAACTCCAAAGACACTGTCACTTTCTACTATCCTAACTATTTCGCATCCACAGCGGCAGCACCAGCACGCGTAAAAGAAGCAGAGCATTACTCGCCCATTCCGGCACAGACTTATCCCGGAAACATGACGATTACTGCCATCGTGAAAGACGGCGAACAGTTGATTACGGATGCCGAAGTAGCAGTGTTTGTGAATGACGAATGTCGTGCAGCTGCTCTGCCAATAGGTGACCGCTGGTTCATCACGGTACCAGGCGACGAACAAGTGACTATGCAGTTCCGTGTTTGGTATAATGAGCAAGAGTATATCGTTGAGCGTACGGCAACGTTCGTAGAAGATAGTGCACTCGGCAACTACAATAATCCGTACATCATCCAGATTGGCGAAGAGACAGACATTCACCATGTAGATGCGGAGAGCGAAGATAACTCAGTCATTAAGGTCATCGAGAACGACCACGTCTATATCATCAAGAACGGCGTTCGTTACGATATCCTTGGCACAGCCGTAGAATAACTTTTAACTTTTGGAACTTTTAACTTTTAGCAACAATGCACATTTTAAGTATTTTATTATCGGTCTTCTTCACCATCAACGTCCAAGGGGATAAGGTGGAGTTTGCACCTGCTAATCTCGTCTATGAAGACGGTGCTTATTCGTGGGCAGAACATGACTACGATTTCGGTTCCTATTTCACCTTTGATAATGCCATAGCAGCCGAGTCTGCCACCCAATTGGACGGCAAGTCTTGGCGCTTGCTCACGCTGTACGAGATGCAGTATCTTTTAACCAATTACACTCCCACGTGGGTCACTAACTACGAAGGACAGGACGTAAATGGTTTTCGGCTTACGGGAGAGGGCGGCTCCGTCTTTTTCCCTGCTGCGGGATATGTAGGTTTTTATAACAAGTCTGCTTCAACCGGCACAGAAGGTACCCATGAGGTTGGTACCAACGGCAACTACTGGACATCGACAGCCCAAAATGAGTCACCAAATATCAACTCCATGTGCTTGGACGTAAGTTCGGCTAACGCGGAGATAAGTTCGTACTACCGCGCCAACCAGTTCTCTGTACGTTTGGGACACGTGACGGCAGCCACAACGATTACGGTGGACGAGAATCAAGACAACCAAACGCTGCTGACGGACTATCTGAATCAGACGGTCAATGTTCAGTTGGTTCGTTCCTTCCGTGCAGGGGTGTGGAACACTATCTGTTTGCCGTTTGACGTGAGTGAAGCAGAGGTGTTGGCTACTTTTGGTAGTGGTTGTCAATTGGCAGAGTTTACCAATGCCCAGTTGAATGACGCCAAAGACGAGTTGACGCTGAATATGACGACGGTTACCCATATTGAAGCAGGCAAGGCGTATATCCTCACTCCGGAATTCAATGTGACTAATCCGACCTTTGATTATAAGGAGATTGAGTTGGCGACAGCCAGTGGTGAGGTAGATGCAACAGGTGATGCTATCACTTTCAATGGCATTATCAACCCGCACCATCTGCCTGATGGTCAACAGCAGTATCTGTTTGTGATTGGCACGGAGCAACTGCAATGGTCTAAGGAGGGCGATACCAGTTCTATGAAAGGTATGCGTGCATACTTCTATGTGCCAGAGTTGATTGCAGAGTTGGTAGCTAAGTCCAGTCCTCGTATGTGTATCGGTCGAGGGGCTGGCATTACCACAGACGTACAGTCAGCACTGGCAACTTTTGAGACTCTCCCTCACAAAATCCTCCTCAACGGACAGATTGTGATTGAGTACAACGGTCAGCGCTACAACGTCCTCGGTACTATATTAGAATGACTTTCGACTTTCGACTTTTGACTTTCGACTTATGAAATATCAAACTCCTAAAACAGAGATTTTCTCATACGACCCTGCAGTGATGGCAGGGATTGGCAGTGGTGGATACCAAGAACAGGCATTAGCCCCGATGCGTTGGTAACATGTGCCATTGGCTGTTATATATTATCATTCCCTCGCTGCTCATTGCGGAGCCCGATGACCGGCATTTCTATTCCACGTACGGTCATGCTGCTATTCGTATGCAATGTCCCGAATTAGAGACGGATTTTGTGTATGACTATGTGGGTGAACATTTGACGAATCGTTTTGGTGCCTATTTGGCAGGTAACTTAAAGATGGGTTTGGAGGTGCTGCCTACGGAGGATTATTTACGTCGTGACGGAGGTACGGTGCATGAGTATGCGTTGCAGTTGCCGGACACGATGTTGTTTGCGTTATGTCAAGTCTTAGACGAGGACTATCGTAGGGGCTATGTCCGTGCCTATAATCCTGTAACAGGCAGTTGTTGTCAGATGGTCGTTCGGTACTTAGATAAGGCAGCCAAAATGGCGAATGAGTCTATCGCCTATACATATACCGATGAATACGAACTCAGTATCCGTGAACTCTCCCATTTGCATAGTCAAGACTGTCCTTGGACGGATGTGCTCTACAACACGTTGGGGGATATAGAGTTGAGTGACCGCAGTTTGCCGAAGCGGCAAAAAGTCCTTTATCCGGCACAGTTAGTACCGTTCTTGCAAGCGGCTACTATTGACGCACGCCCTCTTTTGTCTGCCACCGATACGCTCGTGCAGCAGGTGGAGTCCGTTCCCACTCGTCGTACTCTTCACCCCAACGTGGTCGCTCTCCTCTTCCTACTCCTCACTCTATTCTCTTTCAGCGCAGCGGTCTATACTCCTTCAGCGAAGCGGTCCATACTCCATACTCTATCCTCTTTCAGCGCAGCGGTCTATACTCTTTTTTTCACCCTCCTTGGGCTTATCGAGTGGTTGCTTTGGCTTGTGTCGGACTTGCCTTTCACAGGCTTTAATCTCTTAGCGATAGCGTTTACACCATGGATGGCTATCTTCTGGCGTTATCGCCATTATTGGGCAATTCCGTATGTGGTTGTATTGATAGGACTTCTTGTCTATACGTTGCTCAGTCCCTGCATGGTGATGGCATCATATTATCAACTTCTGCTCGCAGCAGAGATTGTTTTTCTTTTATCCTGCTGTTATTTTTGGCGTATATCATAGCCTGCTTGCTAAAAAAATCACACTTTTTGCCCTAAAAATTTGTGTATATCAAAAAAAAATTGTACTTTTGCACCCGAAAATCTACGCTGGAGGGCAAGTGTGTCTAATTTGCAGGGTGGATTTCCCCAGTGAAAATCTGGGAAGACATATTGAAAATAGCGTTTATTGATGCTTTGTATTTAATAGTTCGAGACTTCGCAAATTTCTGAATTTAGAGTTAAAATCAAAGTTACAATAGATGCCTATGGGTATGATTGTGTCATGCTCGCGTGTATGTATGTGCATGCACCCGTTCATCAAACTATATCATATCAGCGTAGGTTTCCTGTTGTTTATTTGACTCTAAAGGTAATGCGAAGACCTCGAACTGTAAGTGAACAGCAAGAGGTCTGCGCTTTTTTATGTGCCTATACGAATTAAAAGTAAGCTCGTATGATAGATTTAATGCATAGATTGATATATTTGTTTTTGGTAAGCATAATGGCATTTTCTCCTTGTTTTGCTCAATTAAATGAACAAGAAGGAGTTAATATCCCCGTAGAACTTACCGAGCTTAATGTACCTTGTTCTATCACAACTTCAGAAGATGCAGAATATGATATAATCGTGTATACAATATCACTTGTCGATTGGGATTGTGACATCTATGTTTCTGTTTCTCAATGGGCTCGTACACAATACTACTACACAGGTATTTGGATTGGCTATATAAACGGAAATCAATGCAACACTAAAAAGGATTTTATCTCCACACTAAGAGATAGTTCAAAAATCCAAGTCGTCTATGAGCGTATTATTCATAGGACAGACAATGAATTAATAACAGAAATCACATATTGTAACCAGCAAATAATAGTTAAAGATTACGTTAAAAAGCATCCTTATATGGTTCAAAAAATTAGAGCTTTAAAGGATTGGTTTACGGCTTTATGGTGTTATTTTTTTATACATTAAAAAGTTTATAAATGATAGGAATATTTAACGACAATTATCCTCCTATTATAGACGGAGTTGCAATGACAGCACATAATTATGCCTATTGGTTACATCAACGGCAGCAAAAAGTATGTGTAGTGACGCCATTTTCTCCTAATTCTGGAGATATGATTATTAAACAACCCTTCCCAATTCTTCGTTATAATTCAATACCTATTCCAAAGAGACCTCCTTATCGATACGGACTTCCCTACACAGATTGGACTTTTATGAACCAACTGCGTATGATGCCATTTGATTTGGTGCATGCGCATTGTCCGTTTACATCTGGACATTTAGCTTTGCGAATAGCCAGAAAACAACAAATACCCATTGTGGCAACTTTTCACTCCAAGTATCGACAAGATTTTGAGAGAGCTGTAAAGTCAAAGATAATAATTGACGCGGCAATAAAAAACTTAGTGCATTTTTATGAGCAGGTAGATGAAGTGTGGATTCCACAAGCAGCTGTTGAAGCAACTATACGCGAATATGGATACAAAGGAAATTTGACTGTGGTAGAAAATGGCAATGATTTTGTGACTCCAGAGCCTCAAATAATGCAAATGAGACATGAAATGCGTGAAAAATTAAGCATTGCGGATAGCGAAATAGTTTTGCTTTTTGTAGGACAACATATTTGGGAAAAAGGGATAGGATTAACATTAGATGCTCTTTATAATATCAAGCATTTACCATGGCATTTCTTTATGATAGGAACAGGCTATGCTGTTTCGGAGATAAATAAGCATATTAATGATTTAGGATTGTCTAATAAAATCTCTTTGGTTGGAAATATTTTTGATCGCGAACTTCTTAAACAGTATTATGCTGCTGCTGATATTTTCCTTTTTCCCTCTATGTATGACAATGCCCCATTAGTTGTTCGTGAGGCAGCGGCATTACAAACGCCAACAATAATGTGTACAGGAAGCACTGCTTCTGAAGTTATTAACAATGGAATAAATGGTTGGCTTACTGCTCCAGAAATTCCTTCGTATGCTGCATTGATTAGTTACTTAATTGAGCATCCTCAAGAAATTCGGAGAGTTGGACAAATGGCATCGAAAACACTGACAAGATCTTGGGAAAATATTGTAGATGAAGTTATTGAACGATATAAAGATATACAAGAAAAATACAAGAAATGATACAACTATTTTTTTTAATGCTTATCCAAACTGCAATGCTTGCTTTTGGGCAGGTTTTCTTTAAACTGGGTATTCAAAAGGTCGATTTTACGTGGACATGGGATTGCTTTATTCATCAGATACTGCTTAACGGTTGGCTTATCTCTGGTGTATTATTATTAGTCGTCACAAATATATATTGGCTTTGGCTATTAAATCATTATCCATTTTCAATCATATATCCCTTAACAAGTTTGGGATTTATTTTAGGAATGTTGGCTGGCGTTTTCATTTTTCATGAAACTGTAACATGGATGCAATGGATTGGTGTGTTGTTGGTGATGGGTGGATGTTTTATGATTGCTAAATGATAATATTTTTGCTTTTCATATTATTATGTTGTACTACTCCGACTTATGCTCAATATGAGAAAATAGGAGCAAATGGCATTGTTGTTGATGCAGAAACAGGGGAAACACTTCCGTTTGTGCAAATATACTTTATCAAATCCGACTCTAAAGGGGGGACAATTGCCACTAATATAGGGACTACTTCTGATGTGGATGGGTACTTTTCTATTTATAACACTTCTAATTATTCTACGATAGTGTTTCAAATGATAGGCTTTAAGACGGAAATGTTAAATTTGCGCAAGGGACAGGTTCGTAAGGATATAAAGGTCAAAATGGTTCCTGATGTATATAATCTAAAGGATATTGTCGTGACGCCTCAACGCACCAAACAACAGTATCGCCGTAAAGGAAACCCTGCTGTAGAGTTAATTCGCAATGTAATAGCACGTAAAGATTCTGCAACTGCAAAAGCTGAACCTAAATATATAGCAGATACTTATACTCGTGCTTCGTTTGCTTTAGATAACTTTACTCCTAATTATAACAAAGGCTTGTGGAAGGATTTCGCGTTTGTAAAAGAGTATGTGGATACATCTGGTGTTTATCCATCGCTTACTATTTCCATGCGAGAGAATGTCGCAAAAGAGTATTATCAAAAACATCCTAAACGAGAGAAGAAAATATTAGGTCGTAAACGTATCTTCGGAGTAGAAGACCTTTTGACAACTTCTGTTCTACAAAAAAATATCAATGCCGTATTCCAAGATGTTGATATTAACTCGGATGATATAGAAATACTATTTAATCGTTTTGTCTCTCCTGTCTCGAAATCTTTGGCGGTGAGTTATTATCAGTATTATATCATGGACACAATTTTGTTGGATGGTGATTCTTGTATAGACTTAGCTTTTGTCCCTGTCAATTCGGAAAGTTATTCCTTTACAGGACATTTATATATTGTGAATGATTCAACTTACAAAATCAAAAGATATAATCTAAATATTCCAACGCATATCAATTTGAATTTTGTAAGCGATTTCTCTATAGAACATACGTATCATAAAGATTCTATGGGGCGTTGGCTTCCAGAACGAACAAACACATTTGCTAAATTCTATATTACTAAACGTAATAAAACATTATTGCTGCGGCAAACAAAAATTTACACGAATCTTGATTTTGATTCCGAGATTAGGCCTAGTATTTTTTCCTCTTTTACTCCAATAGATACACTAGCTCCATCGGATACGATTTCTATTCGTGAAGACTTGGCTTTATGGGAGCGTATGCGACCAGAACCTCTACCATTTTATGAGTCCTCTGTTATGGATCTTCTGCAACGATTCAAAGAAACGCCTAAGTTCAATTCTTTGATTATGACTATTGATGCATTAACATCTGAATATGTGGCGACTGTGCCGTCCACTCGTTGGGGAGAGTCTAAATGGGATTTCGGCCCAATATATAGTACAATTTCGTATAATATGTTAGAGGGAGCTCGTTTTCGTATAGGTGGACAAACGACTGCTAATTTGCATCCAAATATTTTCTTCATGGGATATGCCGCATTTGGTTCAACGGATTTACGTCCTAAGTACAATGCCACGTTGCTTTATTCCTTCATCAAGAAAAAATATCAACCGTTCTACCCGCTCAGACATTATATCACTTTATCTGTTCAATATGATGTGGAAGAGCCCGGACAAATGCAAGGTATCGTGGAACGCGACAATATATTAATGTCCATCCCTACAAGCAAACCTGAGATGAAGAACTTCCAGTATTCTTTTCATGCCAAAGCATTCTATATGAAAGAATGGGTCAACCATTTGACTTTTAAAACGTACTTTGATTTTGAAAATAATGAAGCTGCTGGGGCAATGAGTTATAATCGTCTTATAGTAAATCAGAAAGACGGAGAAAACAAAAATATTCTTACACAAAACGTACGAGACTATAATTGTTATGAATGGGGGGCTGAATTGCGTTACTCTCCAGGGTCAGATTTTCCTATCAATCGGCAGGGGGTTGAATCTCCTTTTACTCTTGAACAAGATGCTCCCGTTATTAGTGTCTGTCATAAAATGGGTTATTTTGATGACCGTTATACCGGTGGGTTAGGATTCTATTATAACAAAACAGAGTTGACCGCAGAAAAGCGATTTTGGTTTTCTTCTTTTGGACATCTTGATGTACGTTTACAAACTGGTATGATTTGGAATAAAGTCCCATTTACTAAACTATATTATCCATATTCTTCTACTTCTATATTCTTAGGAAAGAACGCATTTAATTTGATGCAACCGATGGAGTTTATTATGGATGAATACATAGCATTATACATGACTTATTTTTTCAAAGGTTGGATTCTTAATCGTATTCCAGGAATCAATCGATTAAAATTAAGAGGAGTAGTGTCTTTCGCTGGTATATATGGAGGATTAACAGATAAGAATAACCCATTCTTAAATGGGAATACGGGAATCTATACATTCCCCAATGCTGCTCAATATGATCAACAAGGAAATTACACATCTGGTTATACCAGTTCCCCGTTAGGTCAATTGCCATATATGGAAATTACAGCTGGTTTGGAAAACATCTTCAAATTCGTGCGAATAGACTATGTGAGACGATTGACATACAATGATTATTTATTAGCAGATGGCATTCATTATCGTAAGTTAGGAGCATGGGGACGAAATGGTGTGAAAGTAACTGTTAGGTTTGAATTTTAATTATGCGTAGATATTTATTATTTATATTGAGCTTGACAATTGTTTCATGTATATTGGCAGATGACCAAAATAACAAATTGGCCATTGCTATGGAGAGGGTTAATGCTTTTGACCAAGAAGTGCTTTTGGATAGTTTGGACCAAGACAAATTACCCAAAATCGTAACAGGAGGATTATTTGGGGCTGCTAATTTATCGAATTTTATAATTACTGATGCCAAAGGAACTTCTTCTACTATGAACTTTGGTGGAGATTTTGGTGGATTAATCGATTTTTGTGTGACTAAACATTTTGCTATTCAGGGACGTCTAGTGTTTACTGCAGAAGAAAATTATATTAAAGGAATCCCACAAGCGCAACAAGTATGGTCTTTTGGTTTTGATTTACCTGTATATTTTATGGGACGAATAGGTAATCTACAACAGGGTTATCTATCTATAGGTCTTGGACTATTTACACATTTTACATTCTTATCCAATATCAATGCGTATACGAACAACAGCGTTGTGGTTGGTGAGGAATTTGACAATCTTCGTGAGGAAATATCTGCTCGTCATTATAATATGTATCAATTGCATAATAATCACTCTGGATTGGCAGCCACAATAGGATATGAATTCTCGAATGGAATACAATTGCTATTTAATTACCAAATCAGTTTAACAGACATCTTTACCTATTATAAAAATTATAGCGAAACAAACACAACGCTTTATCCACAACGACTATCACTAGGCATAGGTTATCGCTGGAAAAATGGTGCTCAACATAAAAATAAAACCAAACCACGCAAAAATAACGGCGTATAGGTCAATTTATCGGCTAAAAAATCCGCTGTTTTTGTTCTAACACAAGCGCCTATGTTGGAAAGACAAAAACCATTAAAAACAGTTTTGTATTTTGTTCAACACTATTACCTTTCCTAAGGCTCCATTCTCATCAAGGTGGTAACAAAAAACAGCTTTGTTTAACTCTTGGAACTCTTGGAACTTTTGGAACTTCAACAGATGTGGATTGTTTTTAGCGCGAAGCGCGTGGTTTATCGTCTTGGGGTTGATGCTAATCCGATAGGAAGAGGATGTAGGTGACTGAAAAGATTGTGAGCTCGCTCACGAAGATTTGCAGGCAACTACAGCATCAATGGCTCAAAAGAGACATAGCAGCAACCACAAGAGGTTAATTTCGGTTTTTGTTAAATAAAAATCTTCATAGACCTTCATAAACCTTCCTGTATAAAAATGATCCGCCGCAAAGCGGGAACAAAGCCGCCGTCAACTTCGGGACCATCTCGCGACCACCCTAAGACAAGCCAAACCAAAAATTTAGCAAAAATTGCACCAAAATTTGCACATATCAGAAAAAAGTAGGTTAGAGTTGTCCTGCTTCGACAAGATTGATGACACGCTCGATGATACGGTCTTTGTCATCCCCGTCATAACCCTCCTTGAGGTCGTTCTTGAAAATCTTGGCAATAAACTGCCAAAAGTCTGCACTCGCCTTCCCTCGATATTGACGAATGAGCTCATAACTGGTGCGGTCATTTTCCCTGTCCATCAGTTTCATTAACATACGTCCCTGAGACGCATACATGTCCCGAAAATCTGCCTCGTACTTCTTGAACAACGACCGCTCGAACTTACGCCACCATTGGCGACGCTCTCTATCCGTAGATAGTTTTGCGAGTTCCGTGTCTGCATACGCCATCTCTTTCGTAATCAGTTTGGCGTAGGGCAAGGTCTTCTTGACATCCCGCACCGTCTTCCAATAAAAAGTCTCCTGCCGCTTGTTCTTAAACACCAGCGGCGGATAGATATAGACATCGTGCAGGTAGGCTAAGAAGATGGTATCATCCCCCCGAACCTGCAATAGAAGTGAATCTAAATGAGTAGTGGCAGCACTCACCGAGGTGAAAGCTGCCACTACCAGTATGCTAATATGCCAACGCAAAGACCACACGACCAGCGGAAGGTTTGCCCGTCACCATACATTGACCAGGCTCATTCTTGAAGCCCGGCAACGCCTCTAACGGAATACAACGGATAGTGGCTTTCGTCTCCTCCTTGATACGCTCCTCCGTCTCTGGTGTCCCATCCCAATGACAAAGTAAGAAGCCTCCTTTCTTAATCTCCTCTTTGAACTGCTCATAGTCATCACACTCGCGCGTGTTCGCGATACGATAAGCCAACGCCTTGTTGTAGCAGTTCTTCTGTATCTCCTCTAACAATGCCACAATCGTGTCCTCTATACCCTCAAACGGCATCGTCTCTTTGGTCAACGTGTCACGACGAGCTACCTCAATCGTGCCGTTCTCCAAGTCACGACCACCCATAGCCAAACGAACGGGCACACCCTTGAGTTCGTAGTCCGCAAACTTATAGCCAGGCGTCATATTATCAGCGGTATCGACTTTGACACGAATACCTAATCGCTTGAGATTATCGGCTAACGGATTAATCTTAGCAAGGAGTGCATCAAGGTCTTCTTGTTTCTTAAAGATAGGTACAATAACAACCTGTATAGGTGCCAAATGTGGCGGCAGCACGAGTCCATTATCGTCCGAGTGCGTCATGATAAGTGCGCCCATCAAGCGAGTGGAAACACCCCACGAAGTAGCCCATACATATTCGTACTTATTCTCTTTAGAGAGGAATTGTACATCAAATGACTTAGCGAAGTTCTGTCCTAAGAAGTGAGACGTGCCCGCCTGCAAAGCCTTACCATCCTGCATCATTGCCTCAATACAATAGGTATTAAGCGCGCCCGCGAAGCGCTCGTTAGGGGACTTAACACCCTTGACCACAGGAATAGCCATCACGTTCTCCGCAAAGTCAGCATATACATCGAGCATCTGACGAGCATAGTCCTCAGCCTCCTCTTTCGTAGCATGAGCGGTGTGTCCTTCTTGCCACAAGAACTCAGCCGTACGAAGGAACAGACGCGTGCGCATCTCCCAACGCATCACGTTACACCATTGGTTGCACAGAATAGGCAGGTCACGATAAGACGAAATCCAATTCTTATACGTACTCCATATAATAGTCTCTGACGTAGGACGGATAATCAACTCCTCCTCCAAACGAGCATTGGGGTCCACTACGACACCTTTGCCATTAGGGTCATTCATCAAACGATGGTGCGTCACTACGGCACACTCCTTAGCAAACCCCTCTACATGCTCCGCCTCACGGCTGAGAAAAGACTTAGGGATAAGCAATGGGAAATAGGCGTTCTTAACACCCTGCTCCTTAAAACGACGATCTAACTCCTGCTGAATGGTCTCCCATATAGCGTAACCATACGGTTTAATCACCATACATCCACGCACGGCAGACTGCTCCGCCAAGTCCGCCTTGACCACTAACTCATTGTACCACTTGGAATAATCCTCTGCGCGAGAGGTTAACTTTTGAAAACTTGCCATATCTTAATTTTATCTACTATTTGCACAAAAAGCGTGCAAAGGTAAAATTTTTTTTGCATATATGCAAATAAAAATAGTTCAAAAAGTGGAAAAAGTTCAAAAAGCAGAAAAAGTAAACCTAATATGCGGTGCCATTTGCATATACAAAAAAATAGTTGTACTTTTGCACCCCTATTTGGAATAGATTGTAACAACTGAAATATATGTTTACCTTTATTGGTGCGATTATCCTGCTGATTGTGGGCTATTTGGTTTATGGTCGCATAGTCAGCCGTGTTTTTGGCGAAGAAAATCTTCGCCCCACACCTGCCATCACGAAGGCAGATGGTGTGGATTATGTGCCAATGAGCCCATGGAGAATCTTCCTCATTCAATTCCTCAACATTGCTGGCATGGGTCCCATCTTTGGCGCTATTATGGGCATTTTCTTTGGTCCGTCTGCGTTTCTATGGATTGTGTTCGGCACTATCTTTGCCGGCGGTGTACACGACTACATGACGGGCATGTTATCCATCCGCAAAGGTGGAGCATCCTTGCCGGAAATAGTGGGCGATGAATTAGGAAACGGTATTAAGCAATTCATGCGTGGACTATCCTTGGTACTGCTCATCCTGCTCACAACAAGTTTCCTGTCTGGTCCCGCCGCCCTGCTGCAAAACTTGTTGGAACTACCCACGTGGGATTTCTTCATGGACTTGATTGAGCCTGACGACGATTATCAATTAGGTTTCTTCTCCCGTATCGACCCGAATATCCCTATTACTTGGGTGTGTGCCATCTTTGCGTACTACGTATTAGCCACAGTCCTACCTGTCGATAAACTGATTGGTCGTTTTTATCCCTTGTTCGGAGGCATCCTGCTCTTTATGGGCGCAGGTATCATGGTGGTGATGTTAGGTTGGCACGCGTCAGAGATGCCAGAACTGAGCGACGGCTTATACAATCGTATGAATGGTGGTACAACCCCACTCTTCCCTATTATGTTCGTCAGCATAGCCTGCGGAGCTATCTCTGGTTTTCACGGCACTCAATCGCCCATCATGGCTCGGTGTATCACGTCCGAAAAACAAGGTCGCTTCATCTTCTACGGAGCGATGGTAGCAGAAGGTATATTAGCCTTGATATGGGCAGCCGCAGCTGGTACTATCTTTGCTGATCCGGAACAAGGACTATATGGTATTGATGGACTGCAGGCGTTTGCCGCAGCACACAAAGGCGAAAACATCGCTGCCTTAGTGGTGGACCATGTGAGCCGTACTTGGTTGGGTAAGATTGGCGGGCTATTAGCCATCATCGGCGTTATTGCAGCACCTATCACGAGCGGCGACACCGCATTGCGGTCTGCACGACTGATTGTAGCCGACTTCCTGCACGTGAGCCAAAAACCTATTCGATTCAGACTATACATCGCCATACCGCTGTTTATATGCGTGTTTAGTATGCTCTTCGTTAACTTCAACGTGGTGTGGCGTTATTTCGCTTGGACGAACCAGCTATTAGCCACTATCTCGTTGTGGGCTATCACCTACTACCTCATGCGCCGCCAACGTTGCTATTGGATTAGTCTTATTCCAGCTGTGTTTATGACGATGGTTGTGCTCTCGTTTGTATTAGTTGCACCCACGGGCTCATATATACCAGGACAAGGACTTCCGATGTTCTTATCATACGCCATTGCTGCAATCATCGATATAGCACTCTGTATCGTCTTTGCCTATCACACCAAACACACACCTATACTACGATAATCATTTAACTGCCACTCCTTATGTTTACCCACCTGCACGTCCACTCCCAATACTCCGTCTTAGACGGAATGTCCAAAGTAACCGACCTCGTTGATAAATGTATTCGTACGGGTATGCCAGCCATTGCCCTTACGGACCATGGCAACATGTACGGTATCAAGGAACTACTGGACTACTGCAAGAAAGTAAACGATAAACGCGAACAAGAACAAGGAGAGAACTACAAACCGTTCATCCCCATCGTGGGCTGCGAAGCATATTGCGCTCGGCGCGGACGCCACAGTCAACTCAACGAAGAAGCTATCAATGCCGAAGGACGCAAATACATCATCGACCGCTCAGGTTGGCACCTCATCTTGTTGGCTAAAAACAAGAAAGGATACCAAAACCTATGCCGAATCATCTCATTAGGGTGGATGGATGATGCGTTCAACTACACGTCCCGTATTGACAAAGAGTTATTGGAGGAATATCATGAAGGTATCATCTGCTCGTCTGCCTGCTTAGGCGGTGAAGTATCACAGAAGATTATGGACGGTCTATCTCGTGGGGAGAGTGTCGAAACGGGCGGATTCAAGGAAGCCGAAGAAGCTGTGCTATGGTTTAAGTCTATCTTTGGTGAAGACTACTACCTCGAGATTCAACGCCACCAAACAGAAAAACCTGGAGGAGACCAAGATACCTATCAACGGCAACAACAAGTCAATCCTATCATTATCGCACTCGCCAAAAAACATGGAATCAAGGTGATTGCGACGAATGACGCTCACTTTGTGGAAGAAGAGCATGCCGAAGCGCACGACCGACTAATCTGCCTCAGTACGAACCACTATGTGGACGATGTGGACCGTATGCACTATACCAAACAAGAATGGCTCAAGACGCCAGAGGAGATGGCGGCTATCTTTAGCGACATACCCGAAGCATTAGAGAACACACAAGAGATTGTTGATAAAATAGAAATCTACGATATCGACTCGGCCCCTATAATGCCAAAGTTCCCTATCCCCGAAGATTTTGGTACAGAGGAAGGATATCGGCAACGTATCACAGAACAAGAACTATTTGACGAGTTTACTCGCAACGACAAAGGCGAAGTCGTGCTCAGCGAAGAAGAAGCTCATAAGAAAATCAAGAAATTAGGCGGCTATGACAAACTCTACCGTATCAAATTAGAAGCCGACTACCTCAAGAAACTAACCATGGAAGGGGCATTGAAGCGGTATGGTCAAGAACGATTGGAGCATGACGAAGTGCTGAAAGAACGTATCGCTTTTGAGTTACACACGATGAAGACGATGGGTTTCCCTGGCTACTTCCTTATCGTGATGGACTTTATCCGCGGCGCACGCGAAGAATTAGGCGTAAGCGTAGGACCAGGACGTGGTTCGGCGGCAGGTAGTGTGGTGGCATATTGTCTGCGCATTACAGACTTAGACCCTTTAGAATACGATTTACTGTTTGAGCGTTTCCTCAACCCCGATCGTATTTCATTGCCCGATATAGATACCGACTTCGACGATGCTGGACGCGCCAAAGTGCTTGACTGGGTGAGCCAGAAATACGGTGAGACACATGTTGCTCATATCATTACTTACGGGGCAATGGCTGCTAAATCGGCTATTGCAGATGTTGGACGCGTACAGCGGTTGCCGTTAGCCAAAGTCAATGAGATTAAGAGTTTTATCCCTGAGCGTGGCTTCCCCGACAACATCAAAGACGACAATGGTAAGGCGCCCAAACTGAATTTGAAGAACTGCTACAAGTACGTAGATGAACTCAAGATGATGCTCAATGGTGATGATGCCGAAGTACGCTCCGTACTCAATTATGCGCAGCAGTTAGAAGGTACAGTACGACAAGTAGGTATTCATGCTTGTGGCGTGATTATTGGTGCAGACGACTTGACCTTATTCGCTCCATTGTCCAGCGTCGAAGATAAAGACCTGGGCAAGCGTGTGTTAGTCACCGAATATGACGGACACGTCATCGAAAGTGTGGGACTGATTAAGATGGACTTCTTAGGACTAAAAACCCTCACTATCATCAAAGAGTGTCTTGCGAATATCAAACATGCTCGTGGCGAAGAAGTTGATATAGACCACATCTCTATCACTGACCCTGAAACCTACCAACTATTCCAAGAAGGGCGTACAGTTGCCGTGTTCCAATTTGAGTCTGCCGGCATGCAGAAATACCTCAAAGAACTCAAGCCGACTGTCATTGGTGACTTGATTGCGATGAACGCACTCTATCGTCCAGGACCAATGCAATATATTCCACAATTCATTCGCCGCAAACATGGCGATGAACCTGTGACTTACGACATCCCCTGCATGGAGCAATATCTCAAAGACACATACGGTGTGACTGTATATCAAGAGCAGGTGATGTTATTGAGCCGCCTATTAGCGAACTTCACCCGCGGTGAAAGCGATAAGCTGCGTAAAGCTATGGGAAAGAAACAGATGGCGATTCTGCAAGAACTGAAGAGCAAGTTCATGGCAGGCGGTAAAGCGAATGGACACGATGAGAAGATATTGGAGAAGATTTGGACAGACTGGGAGGCTTTTGCATCGTATGCGTTCAATAAATCACATGCCGCATGTTACTCCTGGGTTGCCTATCAGACAGGCTACCTCAAAGCCCACTACCCCGCAGAGTTTATGGCAGCCAACCTCACGGTCGCCAAAGATGACATCAAAGAGGTTACCAAATATATGGACGAGTGCAAGGAGTTAAAAATCAGTGTACTCGAGCCAGATGTTAACGAATCGGAACTGAACTTCACCGTTAACCAACGTGGTGATATTCGTTTTGGTTTGGGTGGTATCAAAGGTGTAGGAGAAGGCGCTGTAGAAGCCATCATCAAGGAGCGAGAAAAGAACGGCAAATACACCGACCTCTACAATTTCTTAGAGCGCGTCAACCTCCAATCGTGCAATCGCAAGACTATTGAGTCTTTGGCTAAAGCAGGTGCCTTTGACTGCTTCGAAGGCATTTACCGCGAACAACTCTTAGCAGAAACAGACAAAGGCGAAACTGTATTAGAGATGCTTATGCGGTATGGTAACACGTTCCAACAAGATAAAGCGCAGCAGCAAAACACCCTCTTTGGAGATTTGGGGGATGGATTTGCTATAGAGATACAGAAACCAGAACTGCCATCCGTACCACGTATGTCCACCATTGAGCGTCTTAATATCGAAAAAGACCTCATCGGCATCTACTTATCTGCTCACCCATTAGATGAATATGAGTTTGAGGTGCGAGACCTGAGTACGATGAATAGCAAAGACCTCACATGGTTAGACGATCATCGCAAAGAAATGGAAGTCAGCCGACGTGATGGCACCAAATCTACCAAACGCAGATTATGTCTCAAAGACTGGGATGGTGTCATAGAATCCGCCAACAGCGATAGCGACGAAGAAGGTAACTCCGACACATCTGCAAGCGAAGGCGTAGTGAACGTGCATGATAAATTGCAAAGTATCATTGAGCAACACCAAAATCAACCTATTCATATTGGAGGTATCATCACATTGTCCGAAGAGAAAGTAGGTCGTTCGGGAAAGCCGTATGGAAACTATATATTAGAAGATTACGAGGGTAGTTATAAGTTCGCTCTCTTTGGTGACACATACAGCAACTTAGCCCCCATGCTCAAACTCAACTGTTATGTCTATTTGACGGGCACGTTGCAACAAAGCGGCGCTGGAAGGCAGTGGTTCCGCGAACGCCCCATGGACGAAGCAGAATACGAATTGGTGTGGACACAAGCAGAACCTCTGGATGAAGTGCAGAAAAAACAAGTGGAGACACTCACTATCAATATCCCTATTGAGCAAGTGACCAAAGAGTTCAACGAGGAGTTGACTGACCAAATCCATAAACATCCTGGCAAGATAAAACTAAAGATTCAGGTTGTGGACGAGACACAACACCGCAATGTGACCTTTATCTCACAAAGTTGCTTGGTCACCATTGATAAAGAGTTTTACCACTGGTTGCGGGTACAAGAACTCAATCACACGCTGACGCACAAGGTCGAATAACCTATCGCACACCTATTTTAAGTGTGGCTCCAGCACGAATATTATCCGACTTAAGTCCGTTCCACGCTTTGATTTGTTTGACAGTCACATGGAACTTTTGCGCAATTCCACCCAATGTGTCACCAGACTTTATCTTGTAATAGGTGACGCCATTGATTGTATAACCACCATTAAGCGAGGTCTTTTGTGCTAAGTCAATTTCAGCACGACGATTATTGATGAGTTCGTCAGCACGATAGTTCAAGATAACATCTAATTGGTCGATATAGTCTGTCACACGATCTGCAGGCAGACATAACGCATAGGTTTTCCCTCCTGGTATAACATCACGTGCGTATTGCGGATTCAAACGCCGTAACTCATCCAAGTCTATTCCTAAGATTTCACTAATCTGCAATAAGTGTTGGCGGGTTTGGGTTTGAATAGTATCTGTGACAGTAGTCATTTCTATGGCCTCTGGACAGATTCCGTGTAAGTCCGCATAATTGATGGAATACGCCGCAGCAATAAAGATAGGCACATAAGAACGAGTCTCACGGGGCAAATAAGGATAAATAGACCAAAAATCACGTTTGCCGGAACGATGAATCGCCTTATTCACATTGCCAGGGCCACAGTTATATGCCGCCAAAGCCAATGTCCAATCGCCAAACGTCGAATAGAGCGACTTCATAAACTGGCAAGCGGCTTCCGTAGAACGAATAGGGTCCATACGCTCATCAACGAGCGAGTTGACTTCTAATCCATAGAGACGCGCCGTAGATGGCATGAATTGCCATAATCCTGCGGCACCAGCATGCGAATGCGCCTGCGGATTAAGAGCAGACTCAATCACTGGCAGGTAACAAAGCTCGTATGGAAGTCCATTGCGTCCCAACGCATCATAGAAAAGAGGGAAGTAATACTCCGCTTTTCGTTGAATACGCGCTAACGTCTTCGGATTACGCTGCACATATCGTAGTATGAACGCACGCACCACCGAATTATACGGCATCTCAATCAAGAAAGGCAACGCCTGCAAACGCGCCTTATAGACTGAGTCTGGCAAATCATAGATGATGGTATCACGCGGACATGACAACGTATCTATATTCACTAATGTATTATCAAAGATAGCCGTATCAACTGCCAATGAATCCATAGATTGATTGAGCGCAGCTGAGTCCACGCATAACGAGTCCACTTGCTGCGCATGAACGCAAACAAAGGAGATAATAGAAAATAATAAGAGAACTGGTTTTTTCATCATTAAAAGCGAATAGCTAATTTCATTTCGGGAGTTGGCTTATTAGCAACTGCCGTATTGGGATTCGAGATATATAATGGGGCATCAAAATACAACTGCGGCTGAATATTCAAAGATAGGTCTTCGGAAATATCAAAGTCAAATAGTTGTGCATCCACGTACGCATCTATCAACGACAGCGCATAAACCAGCACCGTTGCCACAATAGAAATATCGCGGTATCGACGATACGAATTTTGATAAGAGTTGAGGGTGTTTTTCCAGCCATTTTCTCCACCTAAGCGCTCTAAGTTGTAGCCTTCTGGCATCATCTTATTATAGGACACATTGGGGTCAGATGACAAATGACCAGCATCCGTGATAATATCTCGGTACGCTTCCTTATAAGACTCATATTTCGTATTATTGTAAGAAATCGCATAACCACACCCCATGAAAGCACCATAGACGATTGGCAGTTTCCAATAACTGCGATTGTAGATTTGTCCCAAGCCTGGCACGATAGCACCTAACCAAACCGACTTCATTGGGTCTGGTTTCCAATACGGAGTCATCGTCTCAGGGGCACTGGCTTCTAACACAATCATGGTATCCACGCTCATGGTATCCACATATTGTGTTGTGTCTGCTGGTTCATAGAAGATGGTATCCTGTGCACAAAGACTTGACAACGGGGTTGCCAATGCCAATAAACCTAACCATATTACAATAAATCGTTTCAATGCAGTTGAGCAATAATCGCGTTCAGTTCCGATTCGGAGCGGAAAGGAATAGTAATCTTGTTATTACTGATTTTCACAGATATGCCTAAACGTTGAGCTAATACTGTTTCTTGTTCAAGATAGGGCTGGTTTTTAGAGGATTTGCTGACTTTGCCAGCTTTAGGTTGCGCTACTAATTCCTCTACCTTACGTACAGAAAGTCCTTCAGACAAAATACGTTTATAGAGCAACAACTGTTGCTCAGGAGAAGGGCTGCCTAAGATAGCGCGCGCGTGACCCATATCAATCGTCTTTTGTTTAATTCCCATTTGTATCTCAGCAGGTAACTTCAACAAACGCAAGTAATTAGCAATCGTAGCTCGTTTCTTCCCCACTCGTTCAGACATTTTCTCTTGTGTGAGCGCATAGTCGTCCATAAGACGCTGATAGGCTAACGCAATCTCGATGGCGTCTAAATCTTCTCGTTGAATATTTTCTATCAGCGCCATTTCCATCACTTGCTCATCCTTTGCGGTACGTATGTACGCAGGTATAGTTTGCAGTCCGGCTAATTTAGAGGCACGATAACGACGTTCGCCTGCAATAATCATATACGTTCCATCATCGTTTTTCCGCAACGTGATAGGCGAAATAACACCATGTTCGCGGATAGAATCCGCTAATTCCTGCAGTGCTTCTTCGTCGAATGAGCGACGCGGCTGATCTGGATTGGCAATAATTTGAGATAGGTCGATTTCGTTAATTGAACTACCTCCATCTGTGACTACATGAGTCGTATCAATGAGCGCATCTAATCCGCGCCCAAGTCCTGTCATTCTTTTCATCTTGATAATAATTCCTTTGCAAGGTTAATATAATTGCGAGCGCCTTTTGATTGTGGGTCATAGTCAATGACAGACAATCCATGGCTGGGAGCTTCCGAAAGGCGTACATTACGCGAAATAACTGTTTTAAAGACTAAGTCCCCAAAATGGCGTTTCACTTCCTCATATACTTGATTACTCAACCGTAAACGATTGTCATACATCGTCAACAAGAATCCTTCTATTTGCAAACGCGGATTTAAGTTTGACTTGATAATCTTAATCGTGTTGAGTAATTTAGCGATACCTTCCAACGCGAAGAACTCACATTGAACAGGAATAATGATGGAGTCACTTGCAGTTAGTGCATTGATAGTAATCAGACCTAAAGACGGAGAGCAGTCGATAATAATATAGTCATAATCAGAACGAACCTGCTGCAACACATTCGTCATTCGTTGTTCACGCTTCTCTAAGTCCCGCATCTCTATCTCCGCGCCCACCAAATCGATGTGACTTGGCAGAAGGTCTAATCCCTCGATTGAAGTGGACACAATAGCCGAACGCGTATCTATGCCATTGATGAGACACTCATAAATAGTACGATCTAAATCCCGAATCTCTACTCCGAGACCAGATGAAGCATTCGCTTGAGGGTCTGCATCAACTAAAAGTACCCTTTTACCTTCGCGCGCTAAACCCGCAGATAAATTAATTGAAGTCGTAGTTTTTCCAACTCCACCCTTTTGATTAGCGATTGAAATAATTTTACTCATATACGTTCTAAAACTGTATTAACATCTATTTGTTGACATAAGTAATTACCAAATCGGCAATGATTAGTTCCGTGCACTGTGCATGGTCGGCAAGCCATATCACGCTGAATACGATCTGACGGCTGCTGTTTCCATGCAGCAAAACCCATATTGGGATGCGTCCCCATCCACAAGGTAATCACGCGTGTTCCTACAACAGAAGCCAAATGCTGATTAGCAGAATCCATACAAATCATCACGTCCAAATAACGCATCAACTCCAACTCTTGCTCCAACGGCAACACCCCTGCAGCGTTGACCACATTCGGCATAATACTCGCCCATTGACGCAATAGTTCACACTCTATTTTTCCAGAGCCGAATAAATAAACGCGCGTATTTGGAGTTCGCGATAAACGAACAATCAAATCCTTTGTACATTGATACGCCCATGTATTGGTCTTAGACTTAGCAAAAGGAGCCACGCCTATCCAACGCTCCGTATTAACGCCATATAGTTGTTCAACGGCTGATGATGCCTCGACATTGACTGGAATAGTTGTAAACGCCTCATCAGTAGCTAATCCAGCCGATTCAAATGCACGACGATACCGTTCAAACTCCGTTGGTAATGGTCCAAGATGACGCGTCCCTTGCAACGCCATTTTACGCTTCTCCACACGACCATAATCCACTACGTAATTACGCAATCCCACCAAACGAAAAAGGAAACGCAGAATCTTAGTACGAAGCACATCTTGCAAATCAATAACTGCATCTATTGAATACGTCCGTAGTTCATGAAACAGTTGCAATAACCCTTTCAGTCCCCCTCTCGAGAAATCTGCTTCATGAAAACGCACATTAGGTAATCCATAAAAAAGTGGGCTAAGACGTTTCTTAGCAACCATAACAAACGTGTCCTGAGGATGGAGACGACAGACGGACTCCAACACAGGAACTGTCATGGCAACATTGCCCACACTTTGAAAACGCATTACCAAATATGTCATTTCTTCTTAAACTCCCATAACCACGCCAAGTTGATACTCAGCGCCATGTCATCACTGAAACTATAGTCATAGCGGGCTTCTAATTGATAAATACCTGCATGACGAGAACGATAATAAAAGCCTAATCCTCCCGCAATTCCCCAATCCACGGCAGACGCTTGTGCGGTAGTAGCCTTCACGCAATAGCCCACTTGCGGACCAAGATTGACAAAGCCACGACAAGAGGGTGAACCAAAATAAATATGCATCAGCAATGGCAGTTCTAAATAATGCGACGCTCGCTGCATATAATTCAGTTCCACCTGAATAGCGCAACATTTCTGACCGCTATACCGAAAGACCAAACCGCCGTTTCCTCCCAAAGTAGCCCGTTCCATAAATGTAGCATTTGGATTAGCAGATGTAGTTGGAACTAATGAACCCAACACGCCACCATGCACACCGAAATACATTTCGGAAACCTGCAAACGTTTTTGTGCTATCACATGTGTGCAGCAACAACTTATGACGAGGCACAACAGAATCTTATTTACGAATGACTTGCACATTTTGATTGATGTAACCACCATTAGGATTTGTTTTTTGGAACAAGACTTCCGACTGAACACCATGATATTCTTCTCCTCGTATCCATGCAACAAACTGACGCGTTAAATCATAACCCAGCATATCATAACGAGGCAAAGTAGATATATGCTCGTGATGGAAATAGCGACCATACAACTCTTCATACTCATTTCTTAAAGAATCCTGCTCTGCCGCAAAAATAGAAGTGTAAACCTGCGGAAGAAGAATCTTATCTCCCTGCCAAGAATACTGGCTAAAGAGCGCTAAGTCATGTGCTCCCTTGCCATTGATAATATGAGGAAGTAGGGCTTGAGCATTAGAAAATTTGCCAGTATTCAATATCAAGATATTTTCAACACTATCTTGAAGCGCCTTCGAGAGAGAATCACTCAATATGTCATGTACAGATATGTGAGTACGCGAAATATTGTGATTACGTATCTGTTGTTGCAGTTCGCGAATCGCATACGGAATATCAACCTCTTTCGCATCTATGAAGACACAATTAATACTATCGCGAATGGTCTCCATATACTCTACCATAGCTTGCGCCTCAAGTTGCACAGTAGGGTTAAATTGGAACAAAAACGGATTCGTTTCAATCTGTGGTACTCTATCAGAGAACGGAATCAAAGTTGGTACAGAATCTTGTAGAGCCAATTTACTGATTGCAGTTACTTGACCAGGATAAGCTGTACCAATGATAGCATCCATGTGCTGCAAATCCCCTTGATTGATAAGTTGCAAGATTTGAGCATCAGAACGGCCTATATCATAGACATGAAGAGCAAATCGAGAACTATCTTGAAGAGTGTAAATAGCCACTAACACACCTTCATAGAACTCTGTAAAACGTTCAAAAATTGGATCTCTCTTTTGTGCTTCCGCCTGCAATGGTAGCAGCAATGCCAAATGGAATACTCCATCCTGAGTAATCACCGTATCTACAGGAATAATCGTATCCTCTGCAGCTACCATAATTACGGTATCAGCCACTTGAGTATCAACTAATGTGATGGGAGTTGTCGGAGTGGCAGTCGCAGTGTCCTCCTGCTGAACAGTAGGTTCAACCAGTACCACTGGCACATAAATAGTTTCTCCATAACGCAGCCCTCGCTCTTTAAGTTCCGGATTAAAACGGATGATGTCTTCCTGAGAAACCCCAAAATTCACACCTATGCGGTATAAACCGATACTCTTTTCCACAGGATAACGATAGACAGCTCGACCATCAATAGTATCAATAGGATAAGGTTTCTGTGCTAATACCATTTGTGAACATACACAAAAGAGCACAACTAAAAGATGTATGTAACGTTTCATAGTCGAATATATTTACGTTTACGAATTAGCATAACAAAGCATCCAGTCAACGCCAAAAGCGCAATGGGCGAAATAATGGATACTACTTGTATTATATAGCGTTTCTCATGCGCACGACGATCATTCAGCAGCCGCAGCGCAATAGATTTTTGTCTCAACATAATTAATCCATCATCATCTGCCAAATACAAAACCGCATTCGTTAAGAAATCACGATTACCGAAAACCATGCCGGAATAGCGATCATACCCCACTGGCAATGGCCCCTGTTGCCATTCGTTACGAATCACACTACCCGAAGCAACTACAATCTGTTTAGTAGGGATACTATGAGATTGTTGTTCATGCGCAGCCATGCCTTCAGGAGGCATACGATGGTGGAATGCAGAAGTAAACGAGCCGCTTAAAGCCACCGAGACGGGCACAAACTGCCATTGGAAAAGCGACATATCGGGATTTATGTCCCCTAAGTCCACTTCGGTTGGTGTCCCAATAACACGACTGGCCGTTGATGTCGCCAATAATATCTCTTTTTGGATGCTATCATTACCCACTGCATCCACATGGGAAACAAAAGTAGCACTCACTTGTCCCACATTACGGGTAATAGGAGACTGCTGAGATGTAAGCAATAATGGCGCATAATACCACGGTAACGGCTGATAATTAGGCTGAGACGGGTCGGCAGAAACATCAACAGGGATTGGCAAACATTGCACATCTTGTACTAATGTAGGGTTGATTCGAATGCCATAAGTAAAGAGCATATCTGCCAAATGCAAATCTAATGGTATTACAGGCGTATAACCATTAGAAGATAAGTTTTCTTTGCTAAAACGAACACCATTAATCAACCATAGCACGCGTCCGCCACGCATAATATACTGATCTAAGACATACTTATCCGTCTCTGAAAATGGGGCTTGAGGATCAGCAATAATCACCACTCGATAGTCGTTTAACATTGTAGGGTCATTACCAATTACTCCCCTATCAATCTGAAAATAACGCGATAACGTAGCACTTATATCATACACCGACCGTTCTGGCAACTCGTTATGACCTTCAATAAAAGCAATCTTCTGCGTCTGATGCCTAGTCAACAAGTAAATAGACTCTGCCATCGCATACTCCAAGTCTTCGATGCTCTCATTGAGGTTTTGCTCACCCATCTTTCCTCGGTTATTATGCAATAGCGGAACATACGTAGTTCGCCCATGGTACGTTAATGAGACGTATGGAAAAACTTGCGTTTGGATGGTTCGTCCATCTTGAGAGCGCTCATGCACAAGAGTCGGCGACAAGCCATAGCGAATCAATGTACTATCTGGCTTTGCCGTCTGCACAGCAAAAAGAGATTGACAAGCATGTATATCCTCTCCTAACTCCAATGTAGCCTTGCGCAAGCGCATAAACCCAGCATTAAGTTGCCCATCTAAATACAGTGTCATTATCATCGGCTCATCCAACGAACGAACTAGATGTTTGGTAGTTTCGCTAATGGTGTATCGTTTATCTTCCGTCATATCATAACGTAACACGCAGCAATGAGCCAACACGTTCAATACGATTACGACTAACACAATCGCAATCAAAATGATAGATGATATGTAAGATGAACGCCTCACTCTTTATTAAGTGCATCTAAAACTTCTTGATTAATCACCACCGGATATTTAGCGCGAAGCGTTTCAATCCATGTCTTTTCTAAAGCATCCTGATAATCACTGGTGACTTTACCCCGTTCATCAGTATAGTCTTCTGGTGCCTTGATTTTTTTACCTACAACATAAGTTACAGGCAAATCCTCCTTAGGTTCAAAAGTAGCACCCTTCAACTTAAAGCCCAATTTATCTACTACCTTGTTTTGTCCTTCTGACCATAAGCCACGTGTTACTTTCACATACGTGATAGAGTCGCTGATATTTATACGCTGATGAATATAACTATCAATAGAATCTGGATTTGCATTCTTTATAATCGCTTTGGCAGCTTTCGCCACTTTCTCGTCTCTCGCATAGATAACATACCCTTTATATTTAGGTTTCTCCCATGCATATTGACCTCTATGTGTTTGGAAGAACTTAGTCAACCCATCTGTGTCTTGGCTGGCTTTGTCCCACACCTCTTTTAAACTAACATCAAAGAGCAAAATACCATCATGATATTCCTGCACCAAATGACGCAAGTCTTCATATTTAACCTCTAAATTATCATCAATATATTGTTTTACTTGCTCATCAGTCATCGAATCTGGCAACTGATATTCTGCACGACCCTTAGCGATAAAGGAGCGTTCAGCTTCTTGCATACGTTCATCACGCTGCACTTTTTTAAGAATATCTGCCTTCATCTCATCGAAAGGCAAAATACCACGGCGTCCGCCAAATTGAATAATATGCCAACCAAAATTAGACATAAACGGCTCACTAACGTCACCACTATCTTTCATAGCAAACGCAGCGTCTTCAAAAGGCTTAACCATATATCCACGTCCAAACCAGCCGAGGTCACCACCACGCATTCCTGACCCCTTATCATCCGATTCTTTTTTGGCAACTTCTGCAAAGTCTGCACCACCTTCTACTACTTGATAAATACTATCTATCACAAGTTTTGCAGCAGCGGTAGCAGCAGAGTCCCCACGTGGCACCATTTTCATGATATGCGCTGCACGCACCTCAATATGCTCGCGCTCTTCCTCTACCAACGCGATATGATAGCCGTATGCGCTACGGAAAATAGGAGTAACTTCTCCAACAGGAGTTGTATAAACGGCGTTCTCAAACGAATAGACATAGCGGAATGGGGTAATCCAACCTAATTCACCATTGTTTTCAACCACGCCAGGATCAGTTGATACCTCTTTGGCCACTGCGAAAAAATCCTCTCCAGATAATACCCGCTTACGGGCTTTCTCAATTTGAGCCAATGCCACAGCTTGTGTAGAATCATCCGAATTCATCGGACATGCAATAGCAATATGAGCCGCACGACGATCTTTGGCAAGACGATCGTAACTCATCTTAACGAGACTGTCAATAGCCTCTTGGTCACGCATATATTTAGGTATTGCTTGCGCACGGTATCCCTTAAGTTCTTTTTGGAACGCTTCTGTGGTATCAATGCCTTGAACTTGAGCTTCACGTACCTTCAACTTGAAGTTGACAAATAAATCTACATACTCGTTTAATGTTTTCTTTTCCATGGAAGTCTCTTGATTGTTCTTCTCATAGATGTACATAAACTCAGACGCCATAATTGGTTGTCCATCAATTGTCATCAAGACTTTGTCTTGACCCATTGCCATCACCGTTGAACAGATAGCAACAATGCTAAAAAATATTTTTTTCATTCTTGTAAGTATAAAATTGTATATTATTGTTTCATTAAATCGTCTATTAATTCACGTATAGCCCCCTGTCCACCTGGCGTTTTAAGCACACGTATATCTCGGATTGCTTTTACTTCAGGTCTCGCAGAAGCTGGACAAGCAGGCAAGCCAACCGCTTCCAATAAGTCAATATCATTAACATCATCACCCACATAGCAAACATCTTGCAAGGTGATGCCCAATTCATCACATATCTCTTGACAGGCTTGAAGTTTCGTGACCGTACTATCCCCTATCTTTCGTCCAACACCCATACGTAAGAAACGAAGATTCAATTTCTCTGCTCGATAACGAACCATGTCACTTGTTTCGCTTGTGATAATACCACATGGGACGTCCATTTTCTGTAACAACACCATCCCCATACCATCATAGACACAAAATCGTTTAGACTCCTTTCCATCTTCAGTGTAATAGAGTCCTCCATCGGTTAAACAACCGTCCACATCTGTTAAAAAGAGTTTAATCATTTGAATGCCTCCCATCCTTGTGCTTTTAGTTCTAATTCCTCCCCGTTGCGACCAATCAGCAGCGTTCCATATTCAGGCTTTGTAATATGTCCCACTAAATAGACATCTTCCAGTGGAATAAGCTTCTCATAATCCTTTAAATCGCACGTAAAGAGCAATTCATAATCTTCGCCGCCATTAAGCGCGCAGGTAACAATATTTAAGTTCATCTCCTCCGCCAATTCGGCAGCCTTGAAATCAATCGGTAACTTATCTTCATAAATAGCACAACCAACGCCGCTTTGGTGACAAATATGTTTTATCTCACTACTCAACCCATCTGAAATATCCATCATCGCTGTCGGTTTGATACCACTTTCTCTAAGTTGTTCAATAATATCTCGCCTTGCTTCCGGTTTAAGTTGACGCTCTAACAAATATTCCATTCCCTCAAATGCAGCAGAAGGATCGGCTGCGTTGGCAATTCTTTCTCTTTCCAATAGCTGAAGCCCCATATAGGCGGTGCCTAAATTTCCAGTCACACAAATCAAATCATTCACTTTAGCGCCATTGCGATAAACAATATCTTTAGCCGTTGCAGTTCCCAAACAAGTTATCGAAATAGTCAATCCCGTCATGGACGCACAAGTATCCCCCCCAACTAAATCTACATGATACCGCTCACATGCCAAACGAAGACCAACATAAAGTTCTTCTATATCTTCTACGCTGAAACGCTTGGATATACCTAACGAGACAGTGATCTGAGTAGGAGTACCATTCATCGCATATATATCGGAAAAATTCACAACAGCAGCCTTATATCCCAAATGCTTTAATGGCACATATTCGAGATTAAAATGGATTCCCTCTAATAGCAAATCAGTAGTCATCAAAACTTTCTTGTTACCAAAGTCCATCACTGCAGCATCATCACCCACGCCTTTTTTAGTGGACGGCTGCGTAAGATTAATCTTCTCCGTGAGATGTTTGATAAGTCCAAACTCCCCTAAAGATGCTATTTCTGTTCTTGCCATAATATTGTATATTAAAAATCGGGCGCAAAAGTACAAAAAAAAATCCAAATATACAAATATTTGGATGAAAATTATAGTAAATCGCACTAATTACTTGTAAAATGCGCGAATGGAATCGCAAACATGTAACGGATTTTGCAACAAAGGTCGTGCTGAATAAAAACATTCTCCCTCGATTTGTGGGATAGTACGATTGATATACATCTGCTTCACAATTTCATTTCCATGTCGCCATGCCATAGACTCAGTACTTTGCCCCAATCGATACGGAGCTAATCCTACATACAATTTGCATGAACGTGAACAACCATGCTCAGCAGCGTAACTATTTTCACGCGCTATCGCATGCGCCCACCAATGTGCTAATGTTTGATAATCAGCAGCACGGTGCCCCACCTCCCAATACAACTGGGGAGTAACATAATCAATCCAACCTCTCCGTATCCAATAGAGCACATCTGCATATAAATTGTCATAATTGGTTAGTCCCGCTGTTGTTACACTACCCAAAGAGTCTCTTGATTGATTACGCCAAACACCAAAGGGAGAAATTCCAAATTCTACCCATGGCTTAGTTTGACGTATGGTTTGCGAAATGGACTCAATAGCCCTATTCACGTTATCTCGTCTCCATGCGTGGATATCGGTGAAACCGCGAGAATGTAAGCGAAAACATGCCGTATCTGGAATTGCAGTCCTATATAATGGATACGGATAAAAATAGTCGTCCATATGAATGGCATCAATATCATAACGACAAACGACATCCTCTACCACCATGCATATCCAATCACACGTTTCCTCTAATCCAGGTTCAAAATACCACTGCTCACCATATTTCCAAAACCATTCAGGATGCAACCGCATTAAATGATTCGGCATTAGCAATGTCGTATCCATTGTTTTAATGGTCACACGATACGGATTCAGCCAAGCGTGTACCGCCAATCCGCGTTCATGTGCTTCCGTTGTAACAAACTCCAATGGGTCGTAACCATCTTGCACTTCACCAAATACATTCGACAACTCTCCCCAATAACCTTGTTTTCCCGTCAGCCAATGACTCCACGGTTCCAGTTCAGAATAGTACAACGCGTCCGCCGTAGGACGGATCTGAAACACGATGGCATTCATACCTAAATCTTGGATGGAATCGAGGATATTTATCAATTCTTCTCGTTGACGCAGAGGGTCACCAACAGCTTCCAAGGAGGGGAAGTCAATATTTGCAACAGTAGCAATCCACACGCCACGAAAAGGCATCTGCTCCGCATAAACTTGTGGACCCCATAACATCCACAAAAGCGAGCATAGCAACATCATCCTATCAAACGCATGTCTTCTCATGATATATGTCCTCCCTGCACATTGAATATACGAGCATCTGGACCCGGTTTCACTATATCTGTCAAATGCTGACGATCGGTGTCTGTAATGAAGATTTGCCCGAATTCATCGGATTGTAGCAGATGAATAATACGCTCTACACGCGCTGCATCTAATTTATCAAATATGTCATCCAATAGCAAAATCGGGTGCCCCAAATAGACCGCTTGCGCCAACTTCATTGCAAGCAAAAATGTCTTCTGCTGCCCTTGGCTTGCCACTTGTTTAAGAGGATATTGTCCCAGACACATCATCAAGTCGTCTTTGTGAATGCCTTGTGTTGTCCATCCAAGGATTATGTCACGAGATCGCGTACGCACAAACGCCTCTGCCAAATCGCGGTCTTGCAGTTGAGACGCATACGTTAATGTCACTGTTTCTTCACCACCACTGATTTGCGCATATACACGCTGAAAAATGGGCACAAACGACTCAATAAAAGCCGTACGCACAGAATAAATATACTGAGCAGGAGCCGTCATTTGCGATTCAAAAACCTCTAATAGACTCTCATCTTGAGTCCCTTGGTCAGACATCTGCTTCAGTAAACTGTTGCGTTGTTTAAGTAGGGCATTGTACGTGGTTAGATTTTCCAAATACGCCTTATCACGTTGCGCAATCACTACATCCATAAAGCGTCTTCGCCCATCACTACCATCCTCAATAAGTTCTCCATCTTGTGGACAAACCATTACTAATGGAACATGTCCGATATGGTCCAACAAGCGCGAGTAGTTCTTCGCTCCATTGCGAAACTGTTTTTTTTGTCCACGTTTTAGTCCACATGAAAAAACATCTCCACTATCATACGTTCCCTGCACCATAGCCAAAGACTCATCGTGCATAATCACCTGCGAATCTAATGTGGTAAAAGCAGATTTGGTAAACGAAAGTAGATAAATAGCATCTAACACATTCGTCTTGCCCTGTCCATTCAATCCAACAAAACAGTTAAGTTTGTCCGCAAACAAAAGGTCTGCTTCATGAATATTCTTGTAGTGCAATATGTTCAACTGCCGTAAAATCACTCTACACTCACTCCCATCACATTATACTGCTTTCCCTCACGCATAATAACAAGTTGACCATTCACTAACATTTTTTGTGCAACTTGATTTACATTATCGGACACCAATTCTACCTCTTGCGGTTTGTCCTCTGTCTCATGTTTTCCCGATTCCAACGGGAAAGCTACAGGTTCCATATCTTCCAATTCCTTGCCAGAACGATTGCAATCAATCCACCATGCATACACATCCAAGTCCTTATCTAACTTCCATATTTTTCTATTAGAGTCCGTAAATTCTAATTTAATATGATAGACGTACGCATTCGGTTTACTTGATTTGCCCACTTTAGTAATTGTCATCTCGGCCACGGTTAATGCAGCCTCCGAGTATCCCGATTCGGCTTTACTCGGGAAAATAAAGAATGAGTGCTTTGAACCAGCTGTGATATTGATATATAATTTTTTCTCTGGCGCAAAACTTGATTTATAGGTAGCAGAATTAACATCTGCTCCCACTAATGAATATTGTGTAGGAGCCAATATCTCTAATCCCACTTGCGGAACAGCCTTTTCATCTTCACGTTGAAGCAGCCACAAGAATGTAGAAAAATACTGGTCATACGGGTTACTCTGTGTTGGAAACTTGCTGGCGCAGGCGTACATCTCTGCTTGCGCATAGTTAATGTCTAAAACACGGTCTCCATCATCAATCTCAACATCTCCTAAGACATAAAAATGAATATTCTTATAGTCGGTATTATCCCATTTCTTATCTTTGTCATAATAGAAACGGAATCGATGGTTACCTGCATGATACACAAAGCGACAGGTATTGGTATTCGTTTCTAACTGAACATATCCTCCGTTATCCTTAATTGTACATGCATGTGCTCCCTTAGCAAACTCTATTCCATTTTCTTTTGCATTCGTATAGATATAACCATTAGCAGCCTTCACCCCATATTCATTGGTGCCCTCTTGAGTTACTGTCACTTGACAAGACTCCAATTCATCACTGGTGATCTTGCCATTATTGATACTTACTTCCTGATAATTACGGGATTCATCCTCACCATTCCAGACATAAGCCTTCGTATCTGAAACTTGATAAACAATAATGTAAGTACCAGGCCAACCAGTAGCAGGTTTTGATCCAACACGCGTATAAACGGTAGCACCAAACACGCCACAAACAAAGGAAACGGACGCTACCAACGCAAAAAATAGTCTCTTTTTCATAATAAATTTTCTTAAATCGGGTGCAAAGGTAATAAATAATTTGCATATATGCAAAAAAAACACTAATTTTGCACCCAAAATCTTCTATTATGGCTAAAATATTGATAATTGATGACGAACGTTCCATACGTAATTCCTTACAAGAAGTACTTAGTTTTGAGGGATATGAGGTGGATGTGGCTACCGATGGGCAAGATGGTCTAAATAAAACAGCTTCTAATCAATACGACCTTATTTTTTCGGATGTTAAGATGGAAGGTATAGATGGTTTTGAATTTTTAGACAAAGTACAAACCAACTGCCCTATCATTATGATTTCTGGACACGGGACTATTGAGATTGCCGTGGACTGTGTCAAACGTGGCGCTTGGGATTTTTTGGAGAAACCTATTGATCTCAACCACTTATTGCAAATGACTAAGCATGCACTTGAGCATCAATGTCTGCACGAAACCATACGACGTAAGGATGAAGAACTCACCGCAATCAAAAAACACGTCTCTACACACAATCAAATGATTGGTCAATCCGCAGCCATTGAGCACATCCGCACACTCATTAACAAAGTAGCACCTTCAGATGCGCGCGTGCTTATCACAGGCGAAAATGGCTCAGGTAAAGAAGTAGTAGCAAGACTCATTCATGAGCAATCGCATAGAGCAAACAAAACATTGGTTGAAGTAAACTGCGCAGCCATACCCAGCGAACTTATTGAGAGTGAACTATTTGGTCATATAAAAGGTTCCTTTACAGGAGCAATTAAAGATCGTGCAGGCAAGTTTGAGCAAGCAGATGGCGGCACCTTATTTCTCGATGAAATCGGCGATTTATCACTTGCTGCGCAAGCAAAAGTATTAAGAGCACTACAAGAAAGTGAAGTTACACGCGTTGGTAGCGACAAAACCATTCATGTAGATGTTCGCGTCATCGCTGCAACCAACAAAGACTTGCCTAATGAAATTGCTAATGGACGTTTCCGCGAGGACTTATTTCACCGCTTAAACGTTATTCCTATCCACGTTCCCCCCTTGCGCGAACGACGTGATGACATACCACTACTCGTTGAACACTTCAACAAATTAATTTGCGCAGAACAAGGATGCAAACCCAAACCCTTCTCCGAACAAGCCATACAGCAATTACAGCAAAGTGAATGGAGGGGCAATATTCGGGAACTAAGGAATATCGTTGAACGACTAATTATCTTAGCTGGTGATTGCATTACCGAAGAAGATGTACAAACCTATACACGAGGATAACAAATACTGACAACAAAAAAGCGTCGCAAGTTGCGACGCTTTTTATGTACTTACTGAATAGTATCAATAATTCGTGCGCTGCGTAGCAGCATAACTTATCTTCAGTGCATACGCACGGCGTAACTCTTGCTTAATGTCTGCAATGACGCCCATGCGAGTCTCTTTATCCGCCTTAATGGATACCGTCATTTGACCTTGGTCTTGCTCCTTCATTGAAGAACGCTCGTTGATGATATACTCACCAATCTCGTTCTTCTCTGCAAACGCATCATCTAATTGGATACGCGTTTCTGCACCATACTGTTTGCGGAATTCAGCCGTTGGAGTACCTACATAAATATAACGTACGAGGGATTTCTTCTCTAATTTAGTCAATTCCGTTGCTTGTGGATTTTGGAATTGCACTTTATAAGTCACCTCCTTCATAGAGGTTACAGACATAAAGAAGAACAACAGCATAAAGATGATATCAGGGAGTGACGACGTATTCAACGCCGGCATTTCACGTTTCTCGTTTCTACGTATCTTTGCCATTTTAGTTTCCTCCGTAGTTTTTAGGTTCAGCTTCTGAGATCTTCTGAGGATAGATTTTTTGAATCCGTTTTTGTTGATCCTCGTCTAACTCATTATAACCTTTATGAAAATACTTGCGCGCGCACTCGTCACGCAATTCATTGTAGGCAGCTACCAGTTCGTTTTGAACATCCAAATATGCTTGATATTGCGTATCCACGTCGTTTTGAACAGAAATCACATGCTCTTTCGTATATTTAAGTACACCGAAAGGTTCACCGAAATCCTCTTCAAATAACTTTGGCATATTGGCTTCATCATTCGCATTCAGAATAAACTCTTTAGCTTTCTCGCGCAACTGTTTAACGTCCGTCAACTGACCTTGCACCATCAATTGGTTGGCGGAGTTGATTTTTACAACCAACAAATTCCGCTTATTGATATCCGTATCCTCTATCTTCTGATCAGGAGGAATAGGTGCAGGCAAACGACGAGCTAAGCCTTGGTTTACATCCATAGAGGTCGTCACCAAGAAGAAAATCAGCAGCAAGAAAGAGATATCTGCCATTGAACTCGCATTGATTGCCGGAATTTTCTTTGCCATAATCGCTGTTTTTTACTATTTACTTATTTCAGTCGTCTGGTATGAATAACACCCCAAATAAGAGCAGCAACTGTAGCAGCAGTTAAGATGTAAGTTAAGTACAAGCAAGCATCACTCAGTTGTGCCATAAAACCAACATTGTCACTTCCTTCGTAACCAATAATCTTTACTTCCTCTGGACTACCTAATAACCAGCATACCACGATTAAAAGGATGAAGCCCACAACTACTATTAAACTACGGATAGCCTTCTTTGGCTCTACCTTATAAGTCTTCACGAACTCCCAAACCACTACACCAAATGTAAGCAGACAAACACCTGCCACCAAGATGTAGTTCCAAACCAAAAACAGATCGGAGAACTTAGGAATATCAAGAAAATCACCTGCTACTTCCAGCGAACCGGATGTTCCTCCGATGTAAAAGAGCAATGACACTATCACGCCCAATCCCATCAGCACCGCTAAGGTAATCTTCGGAATCATTTTATAATCTTTCATGACTTTTTCTTTTAGATGGGTTGAACTCAATAATTACTTCTTGTGTGCAGCGTCGTATTCAACAACAAGGTCAAGCAGGCTGATAGAGCTATCTTCCATCTCATTAACAAGACCTTCGATTACACTCAAAATATAATTATAGAACAATTGCAGAATAATAGCAATAATCAAACCAAGCAATGTAGTCAACAATGCCACCTTGATACCACCAGCCACAACGGTTGCTGAGATATCACCAACTTGTTGAATCTTATCGAATGCCTCAATCATACCGATAATGGTTCCCAAGAAACCGAGAGATGGAGCAATCGAGATAAACAGGCTAATCCAGCTCAAGTTCTTCTCTAAAAGACCCAATTGAACACCACCATAGGAAGCAACGGTTTTCTCCACTACTTCTACGCCTTCATCATAACGGCTCAAACCTTGATAGAAAATAGAAGCTACTGGACCACGTGTCTCGCGGCAAACTTCTAAAGCAGCCTCAATACCACCATTCTTCAAAGCTGCCTCAATCTTTTCAAGAAGCGCTTTGGTGTTTGTTTTGCTTAAACTCAAGTAAATGATACGCTCAATGCAAAGAGCTAAACCGAACACTAAGCAGAGGAGAGTAGCTGCCATAAAACCAGCACCACCTTCAATAAATTTAGTCTTCAATGTTTTATGAAGAGGCGTTGATTGCTCTGCCTCAACAACTTCTTCAACTACAGCAGCTTCTGCCTCAACAGCTTCTGCTACTTCTTCTTGAACTTGCTCTGTTGCTTCAGCTGCAGGAGCTTCTGCTTTTTGAGCATACGCAGCAATGCTTCCTAATCCGAGCATTGCCATTACCATGACGGTTGCAAATACTTTTTTCATGAAAATTGTGTTTTTAAATATTGTTATAAAAGGGCGGAAAGACGGGGATTCGAACCCCGGAAACACTTTTGGCGTTTACACGCTTTCCAGGCGTGCCTCTT
>JAKSNG010000016.1 GCA_024400125.1 Paludibacteraceae bacterium | reverse complement strand
ACAAAAGGAGCATACTGCTTCTGCAACTCGTGATTATGCTCATGCACAATACGACCAAAATCCTCCGGACAAGCGTTTGATGCAACCGAAATCAGTCCTGCACCGCCCATGTCCATCACTTCTGCGGCTATGCCGTCATCACCAGAGAATACGGCAAACGATGTTTCTTTAGCGGCAGCACATGGGTGATAGTCACATACTTTTTTGATTTGTTCCAAATTTCCGGACGCTTCTTTGATACCGATAATTTTGTGTGGCAGCGTTTGGTGTAGGCGAATCGCCGTCTCCGGCAGGAGATTCACGCCTGTGCGCCCAGGTACGTTATATAAGATAGTAGGAACGGGGCACGCTTCTGCAATGGCAGAGAAATGCTGATACAGTCCTTCTTGAGAAGGTTTGTTGTAGAATGGACAAACACTCAATATCGCTGCAAAATGCTGAGTCAAGGTGTCGTGTATTCGTTTCAGTTCTTCCAAGACTTGTGCTGTGCAATTGCCTCCGACACCTAAAACCAACGGAATAGGTTGTTGGGTAGTTGGAGAGGGATGTTGTTCGATATAGTTCACCACAAAATCGCGTACACTATCTCGCTCCGTCTGTGTCATAGTGGCGGCTTCGCCAGTCGTTCCTAAAACCACGATGAAATCGACACTTCCTGCTATTTGTTTGTCAAGCAATTGAGCCAATGCGTTGTAATCTACCTCACCATTTTTTTGAAACGGGGTAATCAAGGCAGTTCCTAATCCGTGTAACATGTTGGTTATATAAAAGTTAAAGAGTTTCGTTAATCAAAACCAGAGCAGCCATTGCTTCTACGACTGCAGCTGCGCGTAAGGCAATGCAGACATCGTGGCGACCCTTATATAATTGTCCAATCGTGGCGGTGGGTTTGAAAGCACAACGGAAAACAATGTCTTGTCCATTGCTGATACCACCATCTATACCGCCAGAGGCGGGGCATGACTCGGCTGTGCAATGCGTGTATTGTTCGCTGCCACGTTGGTCTAATTCGCTGAAACCACATCCGTAATCAAAACCTTTGCAGCCATTGATAGTCATCATCGCATATGCCAAATGGGATTGCAGTTTGTCAAAAATAGGTTCGCCAACACCGACAGGAACACCACTGATGGTGCATGTGACAATGCCGCCAATTGAATCACCAGCACGACGCACCTCTTCTAACAACGTTTCCCACTTAGTAGAATCAGTCTCCATACCAATCTGCGTAACTTGTGCATGAATGCGAATACCTTTGGCTAACAGCAGTTGTTTAGCGATACATCCTACAACAACGCGACTTATCGTTTCTCGGGCAGATGCTCTGCCTCCTCCTCGCCAATCACGAATGCCGTATTTTTTCTCATATACCCAGTCTGCATGTCCAGGACGAAAATGTGTTCGCAGCCATTCATAGTCTTGCGGACGTGCGTCGGTATTGCGGATGATAAACGCGATTGGAGTACCTAACGTTTTACCATCCATCACGCCACTGAGCCACTCTATTTCGTCCTGCTCGTGTTGCGCACGAGTAGAAGTGGCATGTCCAATAGCAGCTATTCGTCCTGCACGTTGGTCTAATTCGTCATGAATCATATCGATGTCGATACTCAGCCCTGCTGGCACGCCATCTAAGACACCGCCGATAGCACGACCGTGAGATTCACCAAAACTGGTAAAACGAAATTTGTCTCCAAAACTATTCATTAGCGTGTCAACATTAATTTGATATTGATACCCACGTTATCCGACTTAACTGGATATGAGGATGAGATTAACGGTGTCGTACCTTGGTGGTCATAGAAGAGCTGCAAGTTCACTTTCTGTGACAATACATAGTCTGCACTAATCTTAATAGCCAGCACTTTATTGCCGCTGGAAGCTTGTGTCAGTCCTTCTTCGACTTTGCGGAGCAAGGTCTTGATGTTCTTGTAACTAATATCAACATTCAGTTTCAAGTCGTTGCTTACTTTCTTCTGTACACCCGATTTATTTTTGGTGACAAAGTTGAGGTTTTTGATGGTGTATCCTGCACCGATGACAAACTCGTCTGTGTGTGCTTCGCTCAATTGAACGGAGGTCACATTCAAGGTCATGTTACGTTGCTTACGATATTCAACTTTGGCAGTCAGCGAGTTCTTCAATGCCATGTTTACACCAATCAATGGCGAGAACGATTCGTTCAGACTGACATTGGTGATGTCGTATGCGCTGGACGGAATAGGTGCACCAGTGGTTACGTCGCGCGTGAAACCGATCATCTTATTATTGGGGTCATCTGCGGGTACCCATGTCGAGAAACTGTTGTATGAGCCAATAGTGTATTTGCAGGTGTATGCGTGGGTCAGCGAGAACGACTTAAAGTGTTCGCGGATACCAGGAATCTTGCTCAAACCATCGTATGTCGCACTCCAGTTAGGCAGGATATTCAATATACCGAGGAACGGATTGAGGGCAACACTCTCAGGATTACGTCCCGTGTATGCAGCCAAGAAAGCAGGTACTAACACATCGGCTGAATTAGCTGCGATATTCTTATGTTTGGTGCGGTCATACTTACCGACGACGCCGCTACTTGCCATCCAGCCTCCAGACGGGAAAGCTAAACCGTCATATTGTGCTTGCACACGATCTTGCACGATTCTGCGATTTGCCAAGAACTGGTCGTATGTGGCAGAAGCAAAGTTCTCTTCTTGCGAACCAATCTTGCTAAATATAGTTCCTATACCTACCAATGTGATATTGTACGAACCTGTCAAGTTCTCTTGCATACGCTCGTAGGAATAGATGATAGATGTTGAGTTCGCGTAATAACGTTTACCACTCAATTGAATCTTCAATCCTGGCAATGGCTCCAAATTTAACTTGATGTCAAAGTCCTCCGTCATAGCACGTGTAGCGGGCTGAACAACAGTGGTGTCACCACTTAACCAACCATTACGTTTGGCTTTGTCCATCCAGTCATTAGGTACAAAACCAAAGGCAAAGTCAAAGCCAGGTGCATGAGGACCTTCGCTGTAAGACTGTCCCATGAAGCCCACTTCGGGATTGAAACCAGGCACGGTCATTGAGTTAGTACGACGATAAGTCACTTGTACACGTCTAATCATTGTTCCTAAATATGCACCCATATCCATTGCCACTTGTGCAGGTGTACGTTGGTTAGGATCTTTGGTGTTAATGGTTAATACCAATTGGTCACAATTTTGTTTCGGTGTGATAGAGACTTTGTTGTTATCAATTGGTTTGAATGTGACAGGCACTCGTTTACCAGTGGTGTCAGTCGCAGTAATAACCAATAAGTCTGAACCTAATCGGTGCGTGATTTCTTGTGTGACGCCCATTTCTGCCTTAATGGTTTCTGTATATGTTTTGGGTTTAAATGGACGAGAGTTTCGTCTGCCTCCATAGAGTTGTGTAATCTTTTTCCAGTACTTAGACTTGCCGTATAATGTCTCAAAGTTAATACCACCATCTATCTGCCACGATTGAACAGAAGCTACGGTGTTTCCTAAGTTTGTCTCTGATTTAGAGGAAGCTGTTCGTGCCCAATTGTAGTTCGCATTGTAGCTGGCATTGGCAGTCAAGGCTTCTACATACGGAATACGATTGAATGGCACATTCCAAGACGCGGTGAACACTTGTTGATAAGTATATGGACTACCCCATTTAGCGAGACTGCGCTGAATCGTATCTTTCCAAGCCTCGTAGTAGTCATTGGTGAAGTGATAGTCCTCGATGATTTCGCGACAATAGAGACCTTCGTCCACGGTGGAGTTCATGGCGGTTTGGAACGAGAACTTCATGTTTTTAGTCAAGTCATATTTGAAATCAAAGTTACGATCCCATGAGAAATCCTTGGAATAAGTTAAATCCATTTGATTTCCTGAGCTGGCATTGAAATCGCGCATCTGCATGTTCGAGAAAGTACGGTGCATATTGGTGTTGAAAGCCCACGACTGCGGCAGGTAGTAGAAGTTCATTTCTTTGAGGAACTTCACTTTGCTCACTTTCTCTACGTTCTTGAACGGTTCCCACGGTTTGGGATTAAATGAGTACGAGTAATTGAACGAACCTTTATGGTCAGTCGTCCTATTCTTTTCCATTTCCGGAGAACGCTCTTTCTGCTCGTTGTACGATGCAGATAACGAGAAGTTCGCAGGGTCATAGAACATATCCCGTTTCTTAGACTTGATGTTTACCTTGAAATTCGTAATCGAGAAGTTCGTGGACTCCATCACCGTATTGGACATAGCTTTGACAGAGTCTTTTTCTTCTTTTGTATCGAATGTGCTCAGTGTCTCTTCTAATTTGACATCAGAATCCAATGGGTCATAGTCGGGCGAAGTCGTATTGTTGGAGTAGGACACATACACAGGTATCTGAAGTTTGGCTTTTTCTGGGAAGAGACGTCCCACTTCCATGGCAGTTGATACAGAGAGTTGGTAGTTATTGTCCATATTCCGTCCGAGCACGTTGGATTCAATGGAACCATAACCAGCTGTTTCTAATTGTCCTGCTACATTCAGTTGTGCGATATCACTAATACCCAATGCTGCATTTGCCATAGCAGCTACGCCGCCTTGCTCGTTGAACTCGGATAGGCGTAATTCATTCACCCAAACTTCACCACTGCGATTTTCTGTACCATGGTTGCGGATACCAATCATGATGTTCTCTACACTTTCCAAAGTGGGGTTACCTAACACGGTAATTTTGTTTTGTGGTTTATTGTTCTCTTCATCATAAACCACGTATGGAATGGTATTGCCAACATTGCTATTGCCTGCACGTTTGGCTTTATTGCGCTCCGTTTTAGCCTTGGTGAAGACTGAGAATGGGAAGTCAAAATAGTTGGCTTCCGGCCACACTTTGTAGCGATCAGCTTCGTTGTCGTTGTTGTAGATACCTTCTTCTGTCAGTACCAATGGGATTTCATATTCGTAGTAGTTATTCTTCAAGTCTGTTCCCATACGAATAAAGCAGGAAAGGTCTCCGTTGGCTAAATTAGGATCTTCATCGGCTAATTTCTCTGCGTGTACGAACATTTGCAGTTTCTTGTAGTTGCGGAAGTCGTATGTGGTGTTTTTATAGACAGCACGAGCGTCGGAAGGAGACAGGTTGTGTACACGCATGACCATAGCTTGCTCGTTTTGAGCAATCAGCTGTGCTTGACCAGGGTCCGTTTGACGGCTTACGCCTGGAGGTAATACGTAGTTAATCGGTGTACGACTGGAGTTCTCCTCAATGTTCACCGCTTGCACGTCAATGGTAGCACTGGTATTCACTGTTGTTCCAATTGGGTTCAAGTCTTTATGATAGGTTCGCCAATCACCACGCACCAAATCAAACGTAGCAAAACGTAAGTGCGTCTCACGGCTACAATTGGTCATATAGAGACGAATGAAGCGAATAGACTTAAAGTTCCTCATCGTTCCCACTTTTTCTACCGTCGAACTATCACCAGACAAAGGAATCTTGAATTGATACCATGTGACGGTCTCTTTTTTACCATTCCGCAGCGATACTTCGGTGGTCATCTTTTCTGTGATGTTTTGGCGCCCGACTGCCATCATGTCTTCACGAAGAATAACTTTGTATTGGTAGTAGCGCTCTACTTCATTCAGCGTGTTGTCGTTATTGATATCCTCGATGTCAGGAATGGTTGTTGCTGCTGTTCCGTAGTTTTCTCGCTCATTCTCGGTATCAGGAGAGTTACCTTCTGTGCCGTTGTAGCGCTTATAACGGTCAAGGATAGAGACTTGAGCACTATCATAATCGGAACCGCGATAGTAGTGGTAGTTATCACCAGCAGGGTCATTCAACGGAGAATAAGGGTCACGCTCCCATTGCGACAAGAGTTGTGGATTACCAGAAATCTTTTGGCGAACAGCTTGTGCATAATCGTAATAGATTCGTTCTCCTTTGTAGGAGAAATTAAACTCATCTTGTGTACTCAATCCATTCAAACCAACGTCTTGTTTGATTCGTGAACCAGCCTCGTTCGAGAAGCCTACAGTTGTAGATGTGGTGCGAGGAACACGTCCCCAAATAGTAGAGTCGGTCGGATTGGCGTTATTCTCACTGACTGGTAGTCCATGCTCAAAACTCTTTTTGCCATCACGAAGGATATCTTCGCTAATATCACCTAAGTTGATGTATAATTCTCCCTCATATCCATCTGGGTTAGTCAATTTAGGATCCATCAACCAGAATTCGATATATTCGATATTTGCTTTTTCGAAGTCTGTATTGTCCAATTTGCGCATAATACCGCCCCAACGTTGGGTAGGGTTAGTCAGTTTGCCTTCAGGTGTAATATCTGTAGAGTTAAGATTGTACGGACCACGCTCTTCTGGATAGAAACTGATGTTCAACAGTCCTAATCGTGTGTCTTCATTTGCCATCTGCTCTTTGTTCGGATAAATCTCTTGCTCATACACGATACGTGTACGGTGATCAGACATTGCTTCCAAGTCTTCTCGTATGTATTGCGGAGTGTTTGACTGAGGATAACCGAAGATAGGATCTACGTGATACCAGTTAATGAGCGCACGGTTGCGGTTATAACGAAGGTCGTTGCTTAACTTGGCATCTTCTTTGCAGAATTCCTTGGAAGAAGTTGGATTATACGGTGTAGAGGCTAAGAACCATGTACTTGGAGCGTGGATATCAATGTTGGTTTTGGTTGCCTCAAAGTCGTCCACGTATGATGTGCCGACGGCACCAACATCGTTGGTGTGACCAGGAATAAGGTGTGCAAATTCGGCATTGATTTGGAAGGTGGATGGCTGCGTTGCGGTTATCCAAGGAATCTTATCCAACGCATTGCTTAACCATTGCATCTCTGTTTTCCAACTTGTGTTAACACCCCAAATGGTGTTTGCTAAAGGTTCACTTCCACTATTGACTTTGGTGGTCAATGGACGTTCACGCAAGTGCATCAATGTACCACCAATCATGAAGTCTTTATTGAACTGATACTCCAAGTGCAATCCATACAAACTCTTTGTCTGCATAGAGAATGTAGATTGGTTTTCCAACTTACACTCGACGGCGGTTCCAGAGGACAAGATAGATTCATTCAATATGGTGACCGTTCCCATGGTATAGTCCACGGTGTAATCGACATTTTCAATCAGTTTGGCACCACCAGCAGTGACCGTGACACTTCCACGCGGCACATTCATTGCACCTAAACTAATTTGACTTCCACTTGAACCTTTGTATTTACCGGTCAATGTAAACTTATTCTTTTCCGACATTTCTTGCGCTAATACTAATGTGGAGTCATATAGTTCTTGGAAGATATATTTCTCTGCTAATCGGTCGTTATTGATTTGTTTCTTGAGGTAACTACCAAAAGGTTCAAGCACAGGGAAGATGATACGACCATTGTTGGAATAGACGGTATAGCCTTCTATATAGTCGAATTTGCCATCTGGATAAGGATTGTTCTTGGCATCCAGTTGGTCTAATTTCATCACGCGAATGAGTTGTTTGCCTTGAATTTGTGTCTCGGGCAAGTACTGTAATTCTGTGCCGACAGAGTCGTTTCGGTAGTTGATATAGAGCTCAAATTTCTCGCTGGACATAGACGATGCGCCCAATGAATAAATGTTCTTCATCATCAAGTCCCACGTACCATATTTATCATTCGCGCGCGCGGGATTGTACGCATGTGGAGCGTTAATACTTGATTTCAGCATTTTCATCATCAGTACGTTTGGCGCCTTGAGGTCTTCACTATTATCGGTAGAAAACTCACCCACTTGATATACTTGTCCTGCGTATGTATATTCATAAGCGACCGCTAAGACTTCGTCTTGGTTTAGCGCCGCCTTAAGAGAGATATAACCGAGGGCACTGTTTAGGGTATATTCACTGCTGGAAAGCAAACGTGCAGACTCAATTTTCTCAAATTCTTCGCCATTCTCAAGTCCAAAGTTCTCTTGCATGAGCGAACTTACTTGTTGTAGGTCTCGACTGCCTGCAACACCGATTACTTGTTGGTAGAGATTATTGGTGTTGTTGTCCGGAATGGTTGCGATTCCTTTAGCCCACATTGTTCGGTACAAGTGAGGAGCAGATTCTCCTAAGTCGGTGAAAGCGACGATATTTCGTGCTTGGTCGTAGTTACCTCGTTTGTTAGTTACCCATACTTCGATTTTGTTAATGGTCACTCCGCTGGCTACGTATGGCAAACTCTCCATGGCTTTTTCGTAGTTGTCACGGAAGAAATAACTTAGGAAGAAGTGCCTATTCTCATCGTATTCATCGGCTTTCACCTCAAACTTGGTCATTTGAGCCCCGCCTTGACTATTGACGGTTTGGCTTTCTGAGCGTTGCTGAGAGATAAGTCCTTGAACTTTTAATTTGCCAAATTTCAAGGTTGTCTTAAATCCAAATAGCGCTTGTGTTCCACGAATCAAGGATGAGTTCAAGTCCATGGTTACGTTACCAGCTTCGATGGATTGGATGATATCATCTTCTTGTCCTTTGTATGCCAACTTTAGGTTTTGTTGGTCGAAGGAGAAACTGGCTTCGGTGTTGTAGTTGAGATTGAAGTTCAATTTGTCACCTACTTTACCATTAACGTTTACTTGTATCTTTTCGTCAAAATCAAAGATATTGTTATTTCGAGAATCTTTGGTTAGACTTGGATTGTCCATGAACTGATGTTTGAATCCAAAGAGCAGTTCTGCACTACCTTGCATCTTCAGTTGCACGCCGCCAGGTCCGAACACTTTATCTGCAGGACCGATATCGAACTTCATATCTGTGATGTCGAATTTCTTTTCGTTGTTATGTTCGACTTCACTAATTTTTTCCTGCCAATAATTATGCATGAGTTGTCGTTCGGAGTAGTCTTTATACTCCTGCTCATTCATCAAATATGGGGTAGTGATATCGGTTTCTCCGATACGAGTGTGCATCACGTAACATCCGCGGTCAGGGTCATAGACCACTTCGGTTTGGATGTTGTCGGGTGTCTGCAAGTCAATGCTACTATTGGGGGCAGTCAATTCTTCGTATGAGGACGCTCCTAATTGACGAACTTGCACGGGAGCATAAATAGCAGAATCGACAGCCAAGGTATCTACATCTTGTGCGTACAAAACTATACCGATCAGTAGCAGTAATCCACTTAATATAATTTTCTTAACTTTCAATTCTTATAACATTTTTAATGCGTCCTTGATAACTTGTTCCACGGTGGCTGCAGCATTTGCTTTCAAAATTTTGTCTACCACTTTGCCGCTGGCTGCAGCATTGAATCCAAGCATGGTCAATGCGGTAACAGCTTCGGTTTTTACGGGACTTTCTTCTACGGGGAAGAGGAAGCCGTCTTGTTCATTATCAGGAGTATTGCTTAAGCCTTCACCCAAATCAATCTTGAGCACTTTATCCTTAAGATCAACAATGATTCGCTCTGCGGTCTTGTTTCCTAAACCCTTCACTTGGCTTAGTGCGCGCACATTGCTTGTGGCTATGATTTGTCGAATCTCGCCAGCGTTGTAAGCAGACATAATCATTCGAGCAGTATTGGCGCCAATTCCACTAACGGTCATTAGCATTAAGAACAAAGCTCGCTCACCTTTGGTGAAGAAACCAAATAAATCATGTGTATCTTCGCGAATAATCTCTGTCACGAAGAGTTTGGCTTCAGGTTGATTGCCTTTTGTTTCTTCTCCAACTAATTGAGAATAAGTGGGAAGTGTGATGTTCACTTCATATCCTACTCCAGCCGCTTCAAGCACAGCGTATGTCGGATTAAGTTCTGTCAAATGTCCTTTAATGTATTCTATCATAATGCGTATTATTTTCTTGTGAATCCACCATGTACGACTAACTTATCAAATGCGATTAGTACTCCTGGAAGAACAACTAAAATAAGTAAGATTGAGACAGCTGCTCCAATGGCGAGACAACCTACGATAGCAGAAATGGCAACATCCTCAATGCACAAAGCCATCACGCCAGGACCTAAAACCATAATCAGTCCAGATGTTGTAATCGTGCGGATTGCACCATGATAAGCCTCTGTAGCAGCCGTATATTGCTCCATAGTCTTACGATATTCCTTATAATAATTCGTGTATAAAATGCCATAGTCAATAGTCGCTCCCATCAAAATACTTTGTACAATGAGATAGGCTAAGTACAGCATTTGTCCTGAAATGAGCCCACTGAAAATCACATTCACAAAGACTGCCGTCATAACGGTCATCACTAAGATGATGGGGACAATCAGCGATTTGAACGATATTGCAACAATCAAGAATATCGCTAATATTGTGAGCCAAGTTATCCGTGTCATTTCGTCGCTAAAACCTAATTTCATTTCGTCAAACATAACCGATTCACCAATCAAATAATGCGGCTTGTCTAAGCATTGATCTGCCAACGTGCGTAACGTGTCCACAAATTGATAGGTTTGTTCACTTTCGTCAGGGAAACTTGTTAGGACAATAAACAACCCGTGTCGGTTATTGCTAAGCATACCGATGTTTTCTCCTACCAGACTTGGGATAGACTGAATACGTGCAGTGTTTTCTTCTCCCAAGAACTGAATAACGGTTGAGTCATGAGCCAATGTATCACCTACATATCGCAACATCTGTTCTGTACTCATGGTAAGGGAATCAATGTACGCATATAAACTACCATAAAAACTATATAGTTTTTTGACGGTATTCAAATCCATTTGTTCACCTAATTGTGCAAAGTTGCGGTGCATTTCTTCTGCCGTGTATTTTTTGTCGGAATGCAGCAGTTTGTCCATCAATTCCGCTTGTCGTTCTGCTTTGCTTTGACGCTTGACAATTGGCTTCTGCGGAGTTGGAACAACCACAGGTGCAACTTCTACGACAGGAGTAGGTTCTTGCACCTCTTCTTGAGCAGGTGTTTCGGTGTTTTCTGCCAAAACGACTTCTGTAACAGCAGGTTGTGGCACTTGTGTTGGAGTTGTCTTTGGGCGCTCAAATGCAATCTCTTTCACCTGTTCTTCGCTTAGATAATGGATGCCGAACGGTTGTAACGTAGTCACTAATTCTGCTGGTGTCATTAGAGGATTGGTTAACACCAAGTCCATCAAATCTTTGCGTAAGGTGAGTTGCTGCTTTTGGTCGGAACTGACCATATTCGCCAATGCCTTGCGTTTGAAGAGATCATCGGTGAGGAAATGTACGTAACTCATAGGCGTCATCCTTTTACCCTCGCCTGCGAACGAATAAACCATCTTGGTCTGAGCATTGGTTGAGCCGATGAAATCAGCCATTTGTCGCACGTTCAGCTCTTTGTTCAGCATTGAAGCATCGGTTAAACGATGTAATTCAATGGCGGTTTCGTCACCTACATTGCGTGCTAATTTACCCAAGAACGTATGTAAATCAATTTTATCGTTTGGAAGTATAACCGTATCCGATGAAATCGTGCTATTTCGCTCACTTTCCTCTGCGGTCATCGTAGGGATAGTGACAATAATAGGTTTGTGCGAGCTATCGTTTGTTGGCGTTGTAATAGTGACAGGTTGGATGGGCTCGGTCACAATTGAACGTTGAATCGGCTTGGCAGTTTCGACGGGCTCCTCAATAGTATCTTCCTCTTCCTCTGCCGGAGGCGCCATTAGCATATCCAATAACTGAATTTGGTCACGCATACGTTGGTCGATTACGTTTGAGAAGAATGGATTGTCCATGCAATCTTGCCGAACGCACATCATTAAGTCTTTGAAACCAATTTGCAACGTATCACTTGCACCACAATGGGTATAATACACAACCTGCATCAGTTCTGGAGTGAGCATGTCTAATCCTTCTACATCTGGTAGGTAGTCTTCCATTGCAGTAGTTAATTCCTTGATGTAGTCAGTCAAACCTTCGGCAGTGTATTGTTTCTTAAGCAGTGTAGGATATGAGATGAGGTTAGTCACACCTGGCATGTATGAGATGCTATCTGCTAAGTCAATAACATTCATTTCGTTCTCCACATCGTAAATGATGAGAACGGGGTTCGTCTTGGGGAATATTTTAGCAATACGTGACTCTCCATTGGTGGAGAATGAAATTTCCGTTTGGCGTGATAGATAAAATGCAGCGACAAAGAGAACGACCGATGAAATCGCTAAAGATACCTTGTGATGGGTAGCGAAACGACCTAAGCGATCTGTAGGAATAACAAAAGTTCGCTTGGAGGTTTTTCGCATTACTTTAGTGCATGCCAATAAGAGTGTTGGCATAACTGTGAACGTGCAAATCAAACTGCAAATAACACCTTTGGCTAACACCAGTCCCATGTCTGTTCCTATTTTCAATCGCATAAAGAGCAACATCAATAACCCTACGACGGTGGTTAAAGCGCTACTGAGAATAGGGCGAGTGGCACGTTTAAGCGCATTATTGATGGATAGGTATTTGTTGGAGCCCGTTTCCATCTCCTGACGGTAACGGTTAATGAGAATGATAGAATAGTCCAGACTGAGCACTAATTGCAAAATACCTACAATATAATTAGTTGTGATGGATACACTTGGGAAGAAAGCGTTGGAACCAACATTTAGAACTACTGCGATGCCGGCACTTAATAGAATAATGACGGGGTCTAACCATGATTGTGACATGGCGAACAACACAAATCCGATAAGTACTGCTGCAATAACGATGACAAAGAATGGAGGTGTAGCACCATCTTGACTGGTTTCGACAATGACATTGTCTTGGTAGTCTGCATATTGTTCTCGTATGTTTGCTCCTAACGTTTTTTGATCAACCGATTTAGGGACGATTAGGTTAAAGAGAGTGTAAGTACTATCTTCGGATAGTTCAAATGTTACGTCTTGAACGTCGTTAATTTGCTTTAAGGAGTCAACTAATTCATCACGTTGTTCTGCGCTCAAAGCCTGGAACATCACTTTAACATCAGCACTCTGTAGTTGTGCTGCTGTAAATTCAGCGGACATGATGTCTAAGCCCTGCTTCATTTGTGAGTCGTCTGGCAAGTATTTCGTCATGTCCGAATTGACGTTGACATGAGGAATGAGCAAGCCGCCACCGATGGCGGCTAAGACGCTGAGGGTAAACGCGATGTAGTGTAGAACTCTCTTAGTGTGCTCCATAAATTTCTCCTTTTAATGTGGCAGCAGACGCTTCCATAATGCGAACTTGTACCAATTCGCCGATATGTCTGCCCTCACGTGGGATGATAACTGTCTTATATTGACTTGTTCGACCAAACATCTGGTCTTTGTTTCGTTTGGAATATCCTTCCACTAACACTTCACGGACTTTACCAATCTCACGTTGGTTAGCGGCGAGACTAAGTTCGTTCTGTAATGCAATAATCTCGTTTAGGCGACGCACTTTTTCTTCCTCGCTGATATTGTCGGGTAGGTGTTTAGAGGCAAACGTGCCTGGTCGTTCGCTGTATTTGAACATGAATGCGGTATCAAAACCTACTTCGCGCATAAGCGAAAGAGTTTGCGCATGATCTTCGAGTGTCTCGTCATGGAATCCACAGAATACATCTGTTCCAATTGCAGCATCGGGAAGGATACGACGGATAGCTGCGATACGGTCCAAGTACCATTCTCGTGTGTACTTACGATTCATGGATTCAAGTATTTTATTGCTACCAGACTGAACTGGAAGGTGGATAAACTTGCAGATGTTGTCGTGAGAAGCAATTACTTCGAGTGTATGGTCAGACATGTCTTTGGGATGGCTGGTTGTAAAACGAATGCGCATTTCTGGCACGGCTTCAGCAACCATAGCCAATAGATTCGGGAAATCGATGATAGTTCCGTTTCCATTGTCTAATCGATATGAATTGACATTTTGTCCCAATAGTGTAACTTCTTTATATCCTTTGGCTTGTAAATCCTTGACTTCGGCTAAGATGCTTTCTACATCTCGGCTACGCTCCCGACCTCGTGTATAAGGTACAACGCAATATGAGCAGAAATTGTTGCAACCTCGCATGATGCTGACAAAACCACTAATTGATTTGCCAATACGTGCAGGGATAATCTCGCGATAAGTCTCGGTTTTGCTTAATTCAATGTTAATGGCTTTGTGCCCTTGGTCACATTGTACTAATAAGTTAGGTATATCGAGATAAGCATCAGGTCCTGCTACAAAATGAACACCAAAATGGTCCAATAGTTCTTGTCCCATTCTCTCTGCCATACATCCGATGACACCGATGATGGGTGTAGTAGAACGATGTTTGCGAATAAGGGCTTGAATCTCTTGCAAACGATGTTGTACGGTTTGTTCTGCTTTGTCGCGAATGGAGCAGGTGTTGATAACCACGATATCCGCATCTAACAGTGTTTCTGTTAATTCGGCATCAGTGGTGTTTAAGATGGCTGCTACCACCTCGCTATCTGCCACATTCATTTGGCATCCGTATGTCTCAATATAAAACTTCTTCATTTTTGTAAAAACTCGTGCATACTCTTGGCAGCTTTGCGTCCATCTGACATTGCCAAAATAACAGTAGCTCCACCGCGGACAATGTCTCCACCAGCAAAAATTGTTGGGATAGTTGATTGCATGGTGTCTTCACCCACTACGATTGTTCCCTTGCGACTAATATCCAATCCTTCCACAGAGCGAGGAATTAAAGGATTGGGACTAACGCCGACGCTTACAATTACTAAATCGACGGGGATAGTCACGGTTTTTCCTTCCACAGGAACAGGGCTGCGGCGACCTGATTCGTCGGGTTCACCCAATTCCATGACTTGGAGTACAGCCTCTTGGACGCGTCCGCTCTCGTCTCCGTGATACTCAATAGGATTGTGAAGAGTCATAAACTCGATACCTTCTTCTTTTGCGTGCCGTACTTCTTCGATACGTGCCGGCATTTCTTCTTCGCTGCGGCGATAAATAATCATCGCGTGTTCTGCGCCCAAACGTTTTGCGGTACGAACGGCATCCATTGCGGTGTTTCCTCCTCCAATGACAGCTACGTTTTTGCCCGATAACAACGGAGTATCGCTTGCTGAATTGCTGGCATCCATTAGGTTAACACGAGTAAGATATTCGTTACAACTCAGGACTCCATTTAGGTTTTCACCAGGAATATCCATGAATCGTGGCAAGCCTGCGCCTGAACCGACAAAGATAGCAGCATATCCATCTTCACGCAATTGGTCAATTGTGATGGTTTTTCCGATGATTATGTCGGTCTTAAACTCAACACCTAACTGGCGTAATCCGTCAATTTCTTTGTCAACAATGCGGTTAGGTAAACGGAATTCTGGGATACCATATTTGAGTACACCGCCAATTTCGTGCAATGCTTCGAAGACTGTTACGGAATAGCCATATTTAGCCATATCACCGGCAAAAGCCAGACCTGCAGGTCCACTTCCGACTACGGCTACCTTAGCACGAGGTTCCGATGAGGTTCCGATGAGGTTCCGATGAGGTTCCGATGAGGTTCCGATGCACACAGGCGGCACACAAGCGGCACTATCGGCAACGAAACGTTCCAAATAACCGATTGCTACAGGTTGATGTCCCATTTTGAGATGGATACATTGTGCTTCACATTGTTTCTCTTGTGGGCACACGCGACCACATACGGCGGGTAGAGTGGAAGATTGCTTGATGATATCAGCCGCTCCTTGTATGTTACCGTTCTCTAATTCCTTGATGAAACCAGGGATATTGATGTTTACAGGGCACCCTTGTACGCAGGTTGGATTCTTGCAATTAAGGCAGCGATGTGCCTCGGTTAATGCTTGTTGAATTGTTAGACCTTGGTTGACTTCTGCGCGCAGAGATTGCACGCGTACAGAAGGAGCTAATTCATTCATCTGAACACGAGGGATAGCCACACGTTCCTTCGCTGTCAACGGCTTTTGGGCTGATTGCCATTGCTCATAAGCAATTGCTTCTTCAGCTTTGTATGAGCGCAGACGTGACAACATCTCGTCAAAGTCAACTTGATGTGCGTCAAACTCTGGACCATCTACGCACACGAACTTTGTTTTTCCTCCGACAGTTACACGACAAGCACCACACATGCCTGTTCCGTCCACCATAATCGTGTTGAGACTTGCTTCGGTGGGAACATTATATTTTTTGGTTGTCAATGCGACAAACTTCATCATGATAGCGGGACCAATCGTCACACATTTGTCCACTTGTTCGCGTTGAATGACCTGTTCCACACCCACCGTGATAACACCTTGTTGTCCCATTGAGCCGTCATCGGTCATCACTATGACTTCGTCTGAATACTTGGATAACTCTTCTTTCAATATAATCAACGAAGCGGTGCGGGCGGCTAAGACTGTGACGACTCGGTTACCGGCAGCTTTGAGCGCCTGTGCGATAGGTAACATCGGAGCTGCTCCAACTCCTCCACATGCACAAATGACGGTACCAAAATAGCGGATGTCAGTAGCTTTTCCTAATGGACCGACGATATCATGAATTTCGTCACCTACGTTTAAGGCACATAGTTTAGCGGAAGAAACGCCTATGCGTTGAACAACTAAAGTGATTGTTCCCTGCTCCACATCTGCATCAGAGATTGTTAGTGGCATGCGTTCCGATTGTGCGTCCACTCGAACAATCACAAAATGTCCTGCTCTGCGACTGCGAGCAATCAGCGGAGCTTCGACGACGAGTTGTGCTACGTTCTCTGAAAAGAACTGTTTACTAATTATCTTTGCCATAATTTACCAAACTTCTTGTGCGGGTTGATTATCTTGTCTTGGGTAGTCAATGGTGTAGTGCAAACCACGACTTTCTTTGCGTTCTAATGCCTGTTTAGTAATGAGGTAGCCCACGTTAATCATATTTCGTAGTTCGCAGATATCGCGTGATGCTTTAACGCGTTTGAAGAGGTCTTCAGTTTCTTCGTAAAGAATATCCAAACGTTCCAACGCACGGCGAAGGCGCAAATCACTTCGTACGATTCCAACGTAGGTTGACATGATTTGTCCCACCTCCTTGGTATCTTGTGAAATGAGTACTTTCTCTTCGTTTGTCATTGTTCCTTCATCATTCCATTCAGGGATTTTATTGTTAAACTCGTACGAGTCAACCACTTTTAGAGCATGTTTGGCTGCTGCGTCGGCATAAACAACTGCCTCAATAAGCGAATTACTTGCCAAGCGATTACCTCCATGAAGACCAGTGCAGGAGCACTCGCCCACCGCATATAAGCGATGGATGGAACTTTCGGCATCCAAATTGACCTTGATTCCTCCGCACATATAGTGAGCGCAAGGTGCGACAGGAATATATTCTTTGGTGATATCTATACCAATGCTGAGGCATTTAGCATAGATATTTGGGAAATGATGTTTTGTCTCTTCTGGGTCTTTGTGTGTGACATCCAGGCAAACATGATCTAAGCCATGGATTTTCATTTCATTATCAATAGCACGAGCCACAATGTCACGTGGAGCGAGGCTTAGACGAGCATCATACTTCTGCATAAACTCCTCGCCGTTAGGCAATCGTAGGATACCTCCGTAACCACGCATAGCTTCAGTAATAAGGTATGCAGGGTGCGTCTCACCTGAATGAAAAAGAGCTGTCGGGTGGAATTGTACAAACTCCATATCTTTGATAATGCCTCGTGCACGATGTACCATCGCTATTCCGTCGCCAGTGGCAATGTCGGGGTTCGTAGTGGTGGCATAGACGGCACCAGTACCTCCTGTCGCCATTAATGTGACGCGGCTGAGATAGGTATCAATCTTATTGGTGTCGGGGTTTAGTATATAAGCTCCGTAGCACTCAATATCTGGCGTGTGGTGGGTGACGCGTACACCTAAGTGGTGCTGTGTGATAATCTCTACGGCAAAGTGATTCTCTAATACTTCGATGTATGGATTATTGCGGACGGCAGCCATTAAACCTCGTTGAATCTCTGCGCCGGTGTCGTCTGCGTGGTGCAGAATACGGAACTCAGAGTGCCCTCCTTCACGATGCAGATCAAACTGTCCATCCTCTTTCTTGTCAAAATTTACCCCCCATTGGAGCAGTTCTTCAATACCTTTAGGTGCATTACGGACAACTTGTTCTACGGCCGCTGGATAACTAATCCAGTCGCCTGCTACCATTGTGTCATGGATATGTTTGTCGAAATCATCCACTAACAAATTGGTCACAGAGGCTATACCTCCTTGCGCTTTGGCTGTATTGGCTTCGTCTAAAGTTGTCTTGCAGCAAAGTGCGATTTTGTACTTCTGGGTACGTGCCACCTTGAGTGCAAAACTCATACCAGCGACGCCACCTCCAATAATTAAAAAATCAAATTTGCGTACCATCTTTTTATGTATAATACATAATTGAGCGCGCAAAATTACACTTTTTTTTTGATATATGCAAGAAAAAGGTTATTTTTTTCGTGTTTTGCCAAGCGCAAATACCGAAATTGTACATCCTCGGACAGGTTTTAGGGCTTCTATACAAGATAAAAGTGTTGCTCCGGTAGTGATGATATCATCAACTAATAAGATATGTTTGCGATACCATTCTTCGGGATGATTAACTTCAAAGACGTTTTTGACATTTGCTTCGCGGAGTCTACCTGTCTCTTGTGCTTGGTGGTTGTTATTACGAATACGTAGCAAATGGCTCGAATCCATCGGGATTCCTGTCGCATCTGATAGTCCTTTTGCAATCCATTCAGCTTGATTAAATCCTCGTTCATGGAGTCGCTTCTGATGTAGAGGCGTTGGCACAATTACGTCGATTCCATCGAAGAAATCGTACTCCATGTATTCGGCTGCAGCCACTCGTGCTAAATGGTAACCAATGTTTGGGTTGGCGGCTAATCCATATTTCATTTGATGTAGCGCGCGTTGTATAGGTGTATCTTTTTCGAAGAATAAAAAAGAAGCACCTATGCCAAAGTTGCTGATTTTAACGAATTTTTCCTCTGTGATATTTTCTCGTTGGTAGGCTTGTTCTGTGCGAGGTAGAGCGTCCATACATGCACCGCAAATAACCTGTTGAGCGGGAATAACTTTACCGCAACAAGGGCAACAATAGGGAAAAAATAACTCTTTCATGTCGCAAAAGTATAAAAAAATTTGGAAACTTCCAAAAAAAACTGTACCTTTGCACGATTTTTGTGCAAATTATTATAACAATCATAGATATATGTCTTTACAATGTGGAATCGTAGGGTTGCCAAACGTTGGTAAATCGACCCTTTTTAATTGCCTAAGTAGTGCCAAAGCGCAGTCTGCAAATTTCCCATTCTGTACTATTGAACCGAATGTGGGGGTTATCACCGTTCCTGACGAGCGACTTGTTCGATTAGGAGACATCTGCCATCCAGAGCGTGGTGTTATCCCGACAACCGTTGAAATCGTGGATATTGCAGGGTTAGTCAAGGGTGCGAGCAAGGGCGAAGGATTGGGAAATAAGTTCCTTGCTAATATCCGTGAGACGGATGCAATTATTCATGTATTGCGGTGTTTTGACGATGATAATGTGGTGCATGTGGATGGAAGTGTAGATCCCGTTCGGGACAAAGAGATTATAGATGCTGAGTTACAGCTCAAAGATTTAGAGACTATTGATGCCCGCATTGCTAAAACTGAAAAAATGGCTAAAGCAGGTGGAGACAAAAATGCTAAATTAGCTCTGGATGTGATGCTGCGTTATAAGGAGGCTTTATCACAAGGTCGTTCGGCTCGCACAGTAGAACTGGCTAATAAAGAGGAGGAGGCTGCAGCCAGGGAAATGTTCCTTTTAACGAACAAACCCGTGATGTATGTCTGCAATGTGGATGAGGCATCCGCAGTCAATGGTAATCAATATGTTGAACAGGTCCGCGAGGCTGTTAAAGACGAACATGCACAAGTTTTGGTATTGGCAGCCAAGATTGAATCAGAGATAGCAGAATTAGAGACTTATGAGGAGCGTCAAATGTTCTTAGATGAGATTGGCTTAAAGGAGTCTGGTGTTAATCGTTTAATTAAAGCCGCTTATGCATTGTTAGACCTCCGAACTTTCCTTACTGCAGGTAGCGATGAGGTGCGTGCATGGACGTTCAGAGCAGGAAGTAAAGCACCTCAGTGTGCGGGAGTTATTCATACTGATTTTGAACGTGGTTTTATTCGTGCAGAGGTGATTAAATACGATGACTTCGTAACATTAGGAAGTGAAGCTGCGTGTCGTGCGGCAGGTAAGTTAGGTATTGAAGGAAAAGACTATGTTGTGCAAGATGGAGACATTATGCACTTCTTATTCAATGTATAAAATATGTTAGAGTTCATCGGTAGTTCGTGGATAGGACAACTTGTGGCAATTGTTATCGGTTTTGCTGCATTGATTTATGGTGCCGATTGGTTAGTGGATGGAGCCAGCGGTATCGCTAAGCGTTTTGGCGTGAGCAACTTTGTAATCGGTCTAACAGTTGTGGCTTTTGGAACTTCAATGCCAGAGTTTATTGTAAGTTTCTTAGCGGCTATGGAAGGTAATACAGAGATAGCCATCACTAATATCTTAGGTAGTAACTCTATCAATACATTGGTTATTTTGGGCTGTACAGCGTTGATTTATCCTATTGCCTCACAACGATCATGCCGTCAGTTTGATATTCCTATGAGTATGATTGCAGGGGTGTTGGTTATTCTATTGGTATGGAATGGTTCAATTCCTCGTTGGGGTGGCGCATTACTACTGTTTTTCTTTATTTGGTTTCTTATACGTAATATACGTTCGGCATCCAATATACCCGATGAAATCGATAATAATGCAACGCCTATCCTAACTATCCGCAAAGCTGTTGCTTTGGTTTTGATTGGTCTTGCAGGATTGGTTTTAGGTGGGGAGTTAGTTGTTCGTGGAGCAACAGCTATGGCTCATCAATTAGGTGTAAGTGATGCCATAATCGGTCTAACAATCGTGGCGTTAGGCACTTCGTTACCAGAATTAGCTACATCTTGTATTGCGGCAGCTAAGAAGAACTGTGATTTGGCATTAGGTAATATTATAGGTAGTAATATCTTCAACGTTTTCTTTATCTTAGGTGTGAGTGCCACTATTCATCCTTTGCCCGCTTACAATGGATTGATTTTAGATGCCATCTTAGTAGTTGTAGGTGCCGCATTGGTGTGGTTGTTTGTGGTTGCTACTAAGAAGCACGAAATCAAACGTTGGCACGGAGCAATACTCCTTGCGGTATATGCAATCTATCTTGCCTACCGTATCATGACGTTAGGTTAACAGTTTTTGCAGATAGATAAATTAAATTTTGATTGAAGAAGCTGGCGACGGAAGTGGTTGGCTTTTTCGCTTTGATAGAGTGTAATCAACGGCTGTTCGAATACATTACCGTAACTGAACTGTTTCGCTTTGTCAAAGCAGCAAGGCAATAACTCTCCTGTTGTAGTAATGACAGCACCTGTCCAAAGGCGATGGCAACTATGTGTGTGTGGGTGTTTGAGGGTGTAGGTCCCATCTTTCTGACGAGTATAACGCGAATAACGCTCATTGGTTGGCATCAATGAATTTCCGTGCTTATAATCGTATAATTGTGCTGTTTTGAAGGTTAGAGAATCTGCGCCCATTGTTTGGTACTGATGTTTCATCGCTTTCCACTCATGTTCATTGCTGCGTAGACGTAAAACTTGTAACTCAATATGCGTGCGAGCATGAAGTTGGTCTTTTGCTTGTCGCAGAAAGGTTAATCCATCCAAAGCCTTGTGTAGGCTACCTCCTACTCGATAGGCACGATAACTGTCTTCGCTCATTCCGTCTATAGAGACGATAATACGACTTAGTCCAGCTTCCAAAAGTTGCTGTGCCATTAGAGGAGTGAGCAATTGTGCATTGGTTGATACGATGGTGTAAATCCCTCGTTGATGTGCCAGCGCAATCATCTGTGGTATGTCGGGATTCAGTAGCGGTTCTCCTTGAAAGAAAAACTGAATGGTGTGACAGTATGCTTGTACCTGCTCCAAGATATGTTTGAAAGAGTCAAGTGTGAGTATGGTGTGTTGTGAACTTTTGGAGTCTCTTTGTCCTACAGGACATTCAGGGCAATGTAATTGACAAAAATTTGCAGGTTCAATAGAGACAAACGTTGGTCCATGATGAACGCGCACTATCCCAATAAGAGATAGTGCGTAAGAAAACGCTGCGCGAAGCAGGTTTATGATTCTATGCCACAGGAATCTTATTGACACGACGCTCGTGGCGGCCTCCCTCAAAATCGGTCGTAAAGAACTGTTGTACAATGGCTAATGCTGTCTCAACCGAAATGTAATTAGCAGGCATTCCTAACACATTGGCATTGTTGTGGCGACGGGCAAAATCAGCCAATGGAACGTCCCAACAGAGGGCAGCGCGAATACCTTGATGTTTGTTCGCTGTAATGCAGATTCCATTGCCAGTGGAGCAAATGGTGATACCAAAATCGTACTCACCGTTTTCTACGGCAGCTGCCATTGGGTGTGCAAAGTCTGGATAGTCGCAACTATCGGTAGAGTAGCAGCCGAAGTCGTTTAACGCTGCGCCTTGTTCGCGCAAATACTTCATTACCTCTTGTTTGAGGTTGTAGCCCGCATGATCAGATGCAAGGGCGATTTTCATTTCGTTGAATGCTTTCATTATATGGACAAATTAGTTGACAATTTAAACAATGGTGTGTGATGTATGCCACGCATTTTCTGGCATCCCATTCTTGATTTCCCAATGCTTGTCCTGGACAGGCTTCGATGCATCGTGTGCACGAGCCACAGCGGGAAGATAACGGATGTGGAGAATCTATTTGTACGGGTACATTGAGTACTAATTCTCCTACATGTATCATAGACCCTAAACGTGTGTGTATCAGCTGATGGTTCTTCCCAATAAATCCTAATCCTGCTTCCACCGCCCATGCGCGTTCCAAGAAAGGTGCAGAATCACAGAACACGTGTTGCTGATTTTCGTTTGTCAGTTTTCCGTTGCCACCGCAACGCAAATCTTCCTCGACAAGCCGTTTTTCAAGTTCATAAAGTGCCGATTTCATCGTACGATGGTAATCATGCCCCGAATGGGCATACGTGAGCACTCCTATTACGATGGTTTGTGCTCCAGTTACCAATTGTCGCGGGTCATATCGCAATTCTTGATTTCGTTCCAAATAAGACATATTGCCGTGCAATCCTTTTGCCACCCAATCGTTCATAAAAGTTGCATCGGCTTCCCGTCGATGTGCCGCTACTAAGCCACAATCGTCTAATCCCACTTCGGCGGCTATTTGTTGTATGGTGTGTGCATCCATTAAAAGATGGCAGCTAAGTTGCCAAACATCAGTTTACAAGAAATGGCTAACACAATGATGCCAAAGAATTTACGGATGATATACAACGAGGTCTGACCCAAGTATTTGGTGAGCCAGTGTGTGCCAATTAGTACGAGATATAGAACTAATATGCAGCATACAAGTGAGACAAGTAAGCTGGCAATGGTGTATTCAGCTGTGATGGATAGTAGTGCAGTGAATGCCCCAGGTCCAGCATACATTGGAAATGCCAATGGAACAATAGATCCGCTACCGCTAAATTCGGTTGGCTGGAAGATAACGACATCTAAAATCATCTCTAATGACATCAAGAAAATGATGAATCCACCGGCAACGGCGAAATATTCTATCTGTACATTGAATAACTTTAATACCCACTCACCTAAGAAGAGGAATGTTACCAAAATAATAATGCTCGCTAAGCACACTCTCCATGCGCTAATCTTGATGCCCTTCTGCTCCATGGATATGGTGATAGGAATGTTACCAAATGGGTCAATAATAGCAATCAAAAAGACAAATGACGAAACTACCTGCCAAATGTCCAATTCGCCTAAAAAACGGCTGCAAGATAAAATAAAATCACTCATAATAGTTAAAATTTTGGCGCAAAGGTACAAAAAAATGAGCAAATATGCAAATCTTTTTGGATATTTCGTTTTTTTTTCTTATCTTTGCACGCTGAAATGTGAGAAATGCTTATTTTTTACTAAAAATATACCATCATTATGATTAATTCACAAGACATTAAGAACGGCGTATGTATTCGTTTGGATGGCCGTTTGTATTTCGTAATTGAGTTTCTTCATGTGAAACCAGGTAAAGGTAACACTTTTATGCGCGTGAAGATGAAAGATGTAGTAGATGGTCGTGTCTTAGATCGTCGTTTTGACATCAGTGAGAAATTGGAAGATGTACGCGTAGAGCGTCGTCCTCATCAGTACTTGTATAAGGAGGGTGAAGATTACATCTTCATGAATCAAGAGACCTTTGAGCAAGTTCCTATCGCTCATGATCTAATAACTGGTGTAGATTTCCTGAAGGAAGGTATGGTTTGCGATGTTGTGAGCGATGCTTCCACAGAGACAGTTCTTTTTGCAGAATTGCCTACTAAAGTTGAATTAGTGATTGCTTACACCGAACCTGGTCTGAAGGGCGATACCGCTACCAACACCTTAAAGCCTGCTAAATTAGAGACAGGTGCAGAGATTCGCGTACCTTTGTTCTGTAATGAAGGTGAAGTTATTCGCGTAGATACCCGCGACGGTAGTTATTGCGAGCGCGTACGCTAATCGTTAGATTCGGCGGATAGATACCAAGTGGTGCGTATAGCCCACATTCGGTTCATTAGAGAAGATGCCATTTTGGTCTATCTTCTCTACTTTTACTCGGCCTGAGCAATGGATGATGCGTTCGCAATCTAATAGAATACCCACGTGGCTGATACGTCCATCTTCGTGATCGAAGAAAGCCAAGTCTCCTGCTTGAGCCTCGCACAGTTGATGTACAACTTTCCCTTGTCGCGCTTGTTCAGACGCGTTGCGCAACAATGAATGACCAAAGATGGTATGAATAATTTGTGTAAATCCCGAGCAGTCCATTCCCATCGCATTTTTTCCTCCCCATAGGTAAGGTATGTTAAGGAAGAACCGCACGGTGTGCATTAGGTTGGTGGCGTTCATAGCTATAGGTCGCTCTGCCACCATAACAGGATCTACCTGAAAAGCTACTCCCAAGATGGTAAAATGCCCATCTTGGTAGTTGGGCAACCGTGTCCCTGCAGTTAATGGGATAGTTTGTCCATTATTTTCGCTCACGGCATACGCCATGGGCATTTTAACAATAGCATTGTTGGTATATGCCGCTACCTGTTTAGATTCTTCATCAGTCATTGGCACAATCATCTTTTCATCCACCCATCCTTCTTGTCCATCTGCCTCATAACGGATACGAGTCCAACGAGGTTGTCGTTCTAAAATTGTGACCGTTTGTGCAAAGAGCAATTGGGTTACTTGTTCACTACGTTCACTTGCTGTTTGGCGTACAGGTACAACACTATGTAGAACAATTGCGTTCATTAGATGGCGTTTTGAAGTTTGAGTCGGTCGGCTTGAGCAATTTTTTCCTCAGCCAGTGCGCGTGTGATGACGAACGATGTTTGCTCTTTTTTGGTGGGAACCTCGTACATAATGTCCATCATAATGGTTTCGGTGAGGCTACGTAAGCCGCGCGCGCCTAACTTGAACTCGATAGCTTTATCAACGATATAGTCCAGCGCTTCATTCTCGAATGTTAGTTGTACACCATCCATGCCTAAGAGTTTCTGATATTGCTTAGTGATGGCATTTTTAGGCTGAACTAATATGTTTCGTAGTGCTTCTCGATCTAACGGTTTGAGGTATGTTATAATCGGTAACCGACCAATAATCTCTGGAATTAGTCCAAACGATTTGAGATCTTGTGGAGCGATGTATTTGAGCAAGTCGTTCTTGTCTATTTTCTGCGTTTTGAGCGAGGCATCAAAACCAACCACTTGTGTATTGAGTCGTTGGGCTATTTTGCGCTCTATCCCGTCAAAAGCACCTCCACAGATGAATAAGATGTTTTGGGTATTGACATGGATAAACTCTTGTTCCGGATGTTTGCGACCGCCTTGTGGTGGTACATTGACGACGCTGCCTTCTAATAGTTTAAGCAAGCCTTGTTGCACACCTTCGCCACTGACATCACGAGTGATACTGGGATTATCTGACTTGCGCGCAATCTTGTCGATTTCATCAATAAAGACTATACCTTTTTCTGCGCGTTCGACGTCGTAGTTCGCTTCTTGTAACAGGCGTACTAATAGCGATTCTACATCTTCTCCCACATACCCAGCTTCAGTTAATACCGTAGCATCTACAATGGTGAATGGAACGGATAGCATCTTGGCGATGGTGCGTGCCATCAATGTCTTGCCTGTACCTGTTGAACCTACCATAACGATGTTTGATTTCTCAATCTCTATTCCATCGTCTTTGGGTTGTAACAATCTCTTGTAATGATTGTACACGGCTACGGATAAGTATTTTTTAGCCTCATCTTGTCCAATCACATATTGGTCGAGAAATTTTTTGATATCTGTTGGTTTGGGCAGATTAGAAAAGGACAACTGGTCCAGTTTTTCTGCCTTGGCTTCTGATGCAATGGAGTCTTGGATGATTTTGTGGGCAGTCTCAATGCAATCAGAGCAGATAAAAGCACCATCTGCTCCTTGGAACAAAGGAAGGTTACCTTCTCCGCAGAAGGAACATTTATCGGTTTTGCTATTTCTTGCCATTATTATTCTCCCTTACGTGTGTAAATGCGGTCAATCATACCATAATCTAATGCTTCTTTCGCTGTCATCCAATGGTCGCGGTCGGCATCTTGACGAATATGCTCAATGGTTTGACCCGAGTGGTCGGCAATGATTTGATAGAGTTCATCTTTGAGTTTAAGAATCTCTCTGGCTGTTATTTCGATGTCGGAAGCTTGTCCTTGTATTCCGCCGAGTGGTTGATGAATCATAACTCGGCTATGTGGTAATGCTGCACGCATGTTTTTTTCTCCTGCCACGAGTAGAACAGCTCCCATAGAGGCTGCTAAACCGGTACAGATAGTGGCAACACGTGATTTAACAAACTGCATAGTGTCGTAGATTCCTAATCCTGCATATACACTACCTCCAGGGGTGTTGAGATAGATACTGATATCGCGGTCATTGTCTGCGGAGTCCAGGTACAGCAACTGTGCCTGAATGACGTTGGCAGTGTAGTCATTGATTTCAGTGCCCAAGAAGATGATACGGTCCATCATTAATCGAGAGAACACGTCCATTTGAGTCACGTTCAGTTGTCGTTCCTCTAAGATGGATGGACTGATGTAGTTATCACGAATGACTTGTGAATGGGCTTCATTCATTACTTTCTCCACGTGCATGGAGTTGAGACCTTGTGCAGTGGCAAACTGTAAGAAATCGTTTTTCATAACTCTTTCAACTATATAATAAGGAGCCGAGCCGAAGCTCGACTCCTTGTTTTATTTACGTGCGTGTGCGCGCGATTTATTTATTCAATGCCTTTTTCTCGCGACGACGAGCTTGTACTTTCTGTATTTCGTATGCGATGTTAGGTGCGATACACATACTTGAGAAGGTACCAACGATCACGCCCAATAACAGTGCGAATACGAAGCCACGTATTGTCTCTCCACCGAAGATGAAGATTGCGAGCAAGACTACTAACGTACTCATAGATGTTGAGAACGTACGGCTTAATGTTGCGTTGATAGCACCATCGATGTTCAATGCTTTATCGCGTTTAGGATAGAGCGTATTGTACTCACGCACACGGTCAAAGATGACCACTGTATCATTGATAGAGTAACCAATAACGGTCAGGATAGCTGCGATAAACGCTTGGTCAATCTCCATAGAGAAAGGCATAATCTTCCATAGAATAGCGTACGAGCCCAAAACCAAGATAGTATCGTGTGTCAATGCGGTCAATGCACCTACTGAATATGCAAAGTTGCGGAAACGCAACAAGATATAGAGGAAGATGCCAATCAATGCACATACAATAGCGATGATAGCTGAAGTAGTGATGTCGTCTGCAATAGCAGGACCCACTTTTTGACTTTGCATAATACCAACTTCTGGGTTAATCTCAGTAGATTTGAATTGCTCCAGCGTGATACTCTCATCCAGATAAGGTTTGCAGCCTTCATAGAGTAATGCCTCTATCTCATCATCCAATGTCTCTGAGTTGTCATTGATACGGAAGTTTGTAGAAACACGGATTTGGTTTTGTGCACCAATCGTGATAACACGCATGGAGAGGTTCTCTCCTTCTTTGTTTTGCGCCATGAAGGCGTCGGTGAGTGTTTTTTCTACATCTTGTGTATTAACATCTTGAGCGAAACGAACGATGTAGTTACGTCCACCAGAGAAGTCAATGCCTAAGTTTAGTTTGCCGAATACGTGTGGGTCCAGTCCTAAGATTCCAACAACTACCAGCACACCTGCAATTCCGTAGAACACTTTGCGCACACCTACGAAATCGGCATTCTTGTTTTGTAAGAAGTTCTTCATCAAACGAGTGGTGAAAGACAACTCTTTAGCACTTTCTCTCTTAGCATAACTCTCCAGCATCAGACGGGTGATGAACACAGCAGTCAAGAAGCTGGATACAATACCAATCATGTATGTTACTGCGAAACCTTTGATAGGTCCCGTACCGAAGATAGCTAAGATAGCACCAGTCAAGAAAGATGTTACGTTGGCATCCACAATGGCGGAGATAGCGCCTTGGAAACCATCTTGAATGGCTTTGCGCAAGTTCTTTCCTGCATTCATCTCCTCACGAATGCGCTCGTAAATAAGCACATTCGCATCAACTGCCATACCCATTGTTAACACGATACCAGCAATACCTGGCAAGGTCAATACGGCACCAAATGAAGCAAGTGAACCTACCAACAGGAATACGTTGCACAGCAATGCTGCATCGGCAATCAGACCTGGAATCCAACCATAATAGAAAATCATATAGAGGAGGATAAGTAGGAAGCCTAATACAAAACTCCACAAACCGTTTTGAATAGCCTCATGACCCAGAGACGGACCTACAACATCTTCTTGAATAATGCGAGCTGGGGCAGGCATCTTACCAGATTTGAGGGTGTTAGCCAAGTCCTTAGCTTCTTCCACGGTGAAGTTACCTGTGATTTGACTATTACCGCCAGCGATTTCGTTTTGTACGGTTGGGAAACTATATACATATCCATCCAACACGATAGCAATTGATTTGCCAATATTGTCGCGTGTTATGCGTTGCCAAGCCTTAGCGCCTTCTGCGTTCATTGACATGGATACGTTTGCGTATGCACTCAATTGTGAGAAATCTGCGCGTGCGTCTGTGATGACATCACCTTCGAGGGACGCGCGACCGTCACGTTGTGCTTTCAGAGCTACGAGTTGATATACAGAACCTGCTTCGTCAATCGCTTTGACTGTCCATTTGAGACGGAGGTCACGTGGTAATACTTGTTTAGCTATGGTTGATGTCAGCATGTCGTTAACCTTGGCAGTATCGGTGTAGTGAACCATACCAACCACTGGGCCACGGAATGCTTGCCCTGCTTGGTTAATGCTTGGGTTGAGAATAGCGAACAAAGGATTAGCTTTCTTGTAGTTCTCCAATGCTGCAGCTTGCTCTGCGGCAGTGCTGTCTGCGCCCAAATCTTCAATAAGATCGCTGAGGTCTTCGCTTTCGGATTTGACTTCCTCTTTCTTCTCTTCTTGCTTGGTCTGTGCATCTGCTGTAGCAGCATTCAACTTCGCATATTCATTGTTGATTTGTGCGAACTGTGGCAGAATCTCTGCAAAGTCATAGGTCTCCCAAAACTCTAAGTTAGCACTACCTTGAAGCAGTTTACGAACACGTTCTGGCTCCTTAATACCTGGCAATTCAATCAGGATACGACCAGGTTGTGACAACTTTTGAATATTGGGTTGAACCACACCAAAACGGTCGATACGAGTGCGTAATACGTTGAATGAGTTATTGATAGCACCATCCACTTCTTCTCGGATGACTTTTTCTACCTCTTCGTTGGTGGAGTTGAGGGTCACTTTGTCTTTCAACTCAAACGTTGAGAATACAGCAGACAATTGAGCATTTTTATCAATTTCTTTGAAAGACTCAATGAACAGGGTTACGAAGTCTGCTCCGCTACTTTTCTGTTTTTCTTGAGCCAATGCCATGGCTTGGTTAAAGATGTCTGAAGTGTTATAACCGCTCAGCGCACGTAGAATCTCTGGTACGGACACTTCCATGGTTACGTTCATACCGCCCTTTAGGTCCAAACCTAAGTTGATTTCTTTCTCGCGGCATTCTTTCAGCGTGTAGCCAAACCATACTTTTTGGGTAGCAATTGAGTCTAAATAAGCATACTCTTTTGCGTCATCTCCGGCAGCATATTCCTTCGCTTGTTTATTGTAGTGCGAAGTCACGAAGCTGAACGAAAGATAGAAGGCACATACTAGTGCAAAGCACAGTGCCAAAATTCGAACAAGTCCTTTGTTTTGCATAATGTTTGTTGTTGTTTATTAGTTATTAAAAATATCTCCTAATTTGATATATACCCGCCCACATGAGCGCCTCATGCGCGCAAAAATCGTGCAAAGGTACTGCTTTTTTTTGATATATGCAAGAGTTTGATTAAATTTTTGGCATTTTTTGTGTATTTTTATGCAAATCTGCCAAAGTAAGTTGGTTAAAGAGTCGTCTTTCTCGGTCAAATATCCATCCCCATTTGTTGAAATAGCGACACATATTAATGATGTGTATCCATAGCAATCGTTTATTTTTATAGGACTCTTTAGCATGATGATGAACGATGGTTACGTCAGGGAAGAAAACGGTCAAGTAATCTCTGTGAATAGTACGAGTTAAATCTACGTCCTCAGGATACATAAAGTACCGCTCATCAAATAGGCGCGCTTTCAAAACAGCTTCTGTTCGTAGGAACATAAAACATCCGCTGAGATAGGGTACATTCATGAGTTTATTATAACCCGAATCGCGTAATTCGTAGCGTTCATTGCGTCGGCGTATGAGCCACTGTGGCAGAAACCGTCTGCCAAACACATCCAATGGTGTGGGTAATAATTTGCATAGATATTGCGTTTCGCCAGATGGGTAAACTACTTTCGGCATAAGACTACCGATTGCGGGTTGTTTTGCGATGAAATCGTGCAAAATGTCAATATCTTCCGCTTTAACTTCAATGTCTGCATTCATGACTAAATGAAAGGCAGTTTTCCAATAAACCGATTCACGGATGGCGATATTGTGTGCTGCACCATAGCCCAAGTTTTTGCCTTTGTTCCAGATGTATTTAACTTTGCCTTTTAGTTTGGCTAAATTTTCCGATGAAATCGGCGAATTGTCGATAAGAAAGACTTTGCGCACGCGCTTAGCCTGCAGCAGGGTATCCACAAGGGAAGACACTTGCTGTTCATCGGGGTGATATAGTACTAATGATACGTTAACCATGCTCGTTTAAAGAGATTATACACTTATCTATAACATGTGATTATTTCTTCTCGGCTGTTGCGACCATATCAGTCCCGCCGCCGAGACATGAATAGAGGCGGATGAATGCTTCCAATTGACTATACATATTGATAGATTCAGTCATTTGTGCGTCAAGGAGTGTTTCTTGTGCATTAAGTACTTCCAGATAAATAGCTTTTCCGTTTTGCTGCAACTCTATAGTACCATCGAATGCGGCTTGTAATGCCAAAACTTGTTTTTTATAAATGAGATCTTTTTCTCTTGCCAATTGGTAATCGGCTAAGGCATTATTCACTTCATTACCAGCTTTGAGAACTGCATTGGCAAAGTTTAGTTTAGCTTGTTCTTGTTGCGCCTTTGCCGTTCGCAGTTGAGCAATGAGTCGTCCTTGTTGAAAGACAGGTTGCGTCAATTGTCCTATGGCATTGAGAATCCATTGTGTAGGGTTGAGTATGGTCATACCTTCGCCATTGGTCCAACCAAGAACGCCGCTTAATGTTAACTTCGGTAGAAAAGCCGAGCGAGCTTGTTGCGTGATGTAATACGCGGATTCCAATTCGCGTTGCGCTGCCCTTACATCTGGTCGATTGGTGAGTAAATCTGCTTGGGCTCCCAATCGGAAATCTGGTATATCGAACTCCCGCCATTCTGCTCGTGGAATAGGCTGCGGCTCTTGTGCGAGTAGAAGATTGATAGCATTCTCTGTGCGCCCAATCGCGCGACGTAAATCCAAGATTTGGGCATCTACACCACTCATGGAAGCCTCCAACTGGTGAACGGCTGGCATATATGCTTTGCCATTCAACATAAGTGAACGTTGTGTCTCCAGTGAAGAAACCCATAACTGACGGCTATTGAGAGCGATTGTGAGTTGGTGATCAAGGAGGATGAGATTATAATAACTCATGGCTAAATTAGCAATCAGTTGCGCTTGGGTTGCCTGTTTGATATCTTCTGCTCGATAAGCGAGCGCTTTGGCTTGTCTAAGTCGCTGTGTGATAGAGCCAAACACCTCTATCTCCCATGAAGCAGAAAGGGGTATATTATAGGTCCATATATTGCTGCTGTTGCCATTAAGTGAACGTGCTATACCGCCTTGTGGAGCAAGCCCGAATGAGGGCAAATAGGCTAATTTAGATTGCATTAGATTGGCTTGTGCTTGCTCAATATTCAGCTGCGCGATATGTAGGTCGGTATTTCGCACGAGGGCGCTATCAATCAGTTGTTGCAAATACGGGTCTGTGAATACTTCCCTCCATGACAACGTAGCAATAGAACTTTCTCCCACATAAGCATTAGTTAGTGAGTCTTGTCCTAAAATCGCTTGAGTAATTTCTGTCTGCGGTTGGTACTTCTTATAAATACCGCAAGATGGAAGTGCTACGAGGCATAACAAAGCGATAATTGGTAGCATCGCAGGTTTCGGATTAGTAGGTGTTTGTTGGGTGCCTTGTACTTTATCGTGTAGAGTCTGGAAGACGATATAAAAAGCAGGCACTACAAAAAGAATAGCGATAATACCAATCGTCATACCCCCTACCACACCGATGGAGAGGGATCGGTTACCATGGGCACCAGCACCACCCTCGATAATGAGTGGAATCATACCGACAATCATTGTGAGAACGGTCATTAGAATGGGACGAAAACGGTCTTGACAAGCCCCTTTGGCTGCCTCGATAATGGAAAATCCTTGTTTATGTTTCTCCACAGCGAATTCCGTGATGAGAATGGCGGTTTTAGCCAATAGTCCAATAAGCATGATTACACCCGCTTGGAGGTAGATATTGTTGTCTAAACCGCACAATTGGGATGTTAAGAATGAACCCATTAAGCCAAACGGAACGGATAATAGTACCGCGAACGGAATAAACCACGATTCATAGAGGCAGGCTAAGATGAGATAGATGAGGAAGATAGCGATTAAGTAGATGATACCCGTCGTGTTGCTTTTGGCGTTTTCTGCCAATTCACGCGACATGGCTCCATACTCATATCCAAAGCCTGAACGCGGAAAGACCTCTTGAAAGACCTCCTCAATGGCTTGTTGCGCTTCGGCATCGGAGTAGCCGTTGGCGGCATTGACATTGCAGGTGATGGCTTGATAGAGATTGAAGCGATTTTGACTGGCGGAACCTACTTTGGGAGTAAGCGTGACGAACTGTGAGATAGGTGTCATCTTGTCCTCAACTTTTATGAATATATTGTTGAGTGAGGAGGCGTCTAATCGATATTCGGGGGCAGCACTGACCATTACACGATAAACCTTACCGAATTTGCTATAGTTACTGACGTATGCGCCACCGCAATACGCTCCCAAAGTGCTCAACACGGTGTTCGCATCTATGCCCGCGCGTGCGCACTGAACATTATCTACACTTACTTCGTATTTGGGAAAACTCTCAGAGTAATTGAGTAACGCCATGCTCACCTCGGGACGTTCAGTAATTTTGGCTCGGAAGCGTTGTGCATAATCAAAGAATGTGCTCATATCTCCCCCTTGTCGGTCTTCTAAAATCAATTCGATGGATGTAGAATTGCCGTAACCAGATATTTGGGGAGTCTGAAATGGTATGACGACTGCTTCTTTGATATCTTCACAAGCGAGATAGAAACGGTACATCACCATGTCAATAGAGTGCTCAATACCTTTTCGCTCATCCCAGGGTTTGAGACGCACAACGAACATACCATAGCTGTAGTCGCTACCAGAAATCAGTCCGTAACCTGCAACTCGGGCACAAGTCTCTACTTCAGGAATAGTGTTGATGCGCTCTTCGACCTTAATCATGATTTGTTCGGTTTCTTTCAATGTCGTACCAGCAGGCATAGTCACATTGACCAACATAACGCCCTGGTCTTCTTGTGGAACAAGACCCGCAGGCATCGTTTTCATCAAGTAGAGTAGTGCTCCTCCTGCGATAAGTACTAAAATCCAGGCTATTTTGTAGCGTTTGATGAAACGCTCAACCCAACCTTGATACTTGTTTGATAAGGTAGTATAGGAAGCCGTATATGCTTGTTTAACATAATATGTAAAATTCTTTTTTGTGCCATCTTCGGCAGACTTGGGGCGCATCAGCATGACGCACAAAGCTGGGCATAAAGTCATTGCGCAGATGCAACTAATACCTACAGAGGATGCCAATGTAATACCGAATTGGGTAAAGAACGTGCCAGATGTGCCAGGCATGAAGGTGACTGGGATAAACACTGCCATAAACACAAGCGTACAACTGATGACTGCCATACTAACCTCGGACATCGCGTCCATAGTTGCTTGGTGAGTAGTGTGATATTTGCCGCTCTCTAATTTGCCCATTACCTCCTCCACCACGACAATGGCATCATCCACTACCGTTCCTATGGCAAGTACGAGGGCAAAAAGGGTAATGATATTTAGAGAAAAACCTGCCAACTTAACTACTGCGAAAGTACCTAATAGCGAAACAATAATAGAGATAGACGGAATGAGAGTCGCCTTGAAATCTTGCAGGAAGAAGAATACGACTAAAATAACGAGCAGAATAGCGATAATCAGCGTTTCCACCACATTATGAATAGCAGCATACAGGAAATCGTCTGAAGTGAGCAGGGTCGTAAACTCTAATCCAGCAGGCAACTCGTGCTGTATATCCTCATAGATTTGTGAAATCTGTCGGTTAATTTCTGTGGCATTGGAACCAGCAGTTTGGTTAACGATAAAGAGAACTCCTGGATGATTAGCGATGGCGGAAGTGTAATTATAATTCACGTTACCTAATTCCACAGTTGCCAAGTCTTTGAGTCGTAATACTTCACCAGCCGATGTAGCTCGAATGACGATGTCTTCGAACTCAGATACTTCTTTCAATCTTCCTTTCCACTCCATTGTGAAGAGATAGGTGTTACCCGAACTTTCACCGAGGGCACCGGTTGCTTGCACCATATTCTGTGACTGCAAGGCAGCAAACACTTCGTTTGGAGTCAGACCATACTGTGCCATTACATCCGGTTTGAGCCACACGCGGAGAGAATAGGTGTTTCCTAACATCGTGATGCCACCCACACCAGGAATACGGAGCAAACGTGGCTTAACGTTGATGTCAATATAATTGGCAATAAATTGTTCATCAAATCGGTCGTCACGGCTGACTAATCCCGATATTTGCAGCATACTGTTCTGTTTCTTGCTGACAGTAACACCCACTTGCGTCACTTCTGCAGGCATAAGTCCCATGGCTGCCTGAACACGGTTTTGCACGTTGATGGTGTTCAAATCCGCATCGGTGTCTTGCTTGAAATAGACAACAATCTCTACTGCGCCAGATGAATAGGCGGTAGAGGACATGTATAGCATGTTTTCTACTCCGTTGATTTGGTCTTCTAACGGCACAATGACGGATTCCATCGCCGACCGAGCGTCTGCACCATTATAGGCTGTGGAGACATAGACTGACGGTGGTGCAATGTCTGGATATTGCTCAATAGGAAGAGTCTTGAGCGAAATGAACCCAATCAGTAGTATAAGTAAGGAGATGGAGATAGCCATCACCTTACGATTCACGAATATGTTTCCTTTTGACATAACTTCTTAATTTTGAAGAGTGGTTAGAAGATTACTTGTTGTCCATCGGTTACGTTAGCTGCGCCAACGGCTACTATCTTATCGCCTACGGCAACTCCGCTGATTACGGCAGCTTCCTTTCCATTGGCTAACGATACAACTTCCACATTGGTAGCCAAAGCGGTGCTATCCTCTTGCACTTTATAGACGATGGCTTTGTTCTGCAGTCGAACGATTGCTGTTTCGGGAATTACCATCACATCATCATACGTAAAAGGAATGCACACAGACCCTTGAATGCCAGAGTATAATTGCCCTTTGGGATTAGGGAACTTAGCTCGTATAGAGACAGCACCTGTCACGCGGTTGACTATACCAGAGACGCTGATAAGGTGTCCTTTGTAGGGGTGGAGAGTACCGTCTTTTAGTTTCAACTCCACTTCTGGTGCAGTCCGTAGAATAGAATCGATGCTGCCTGCCAAAACGAGACTATTCAACTCACTCTCGTTGATAGAGAACTTAGCAATCATATCTTGTGTGCCGCTGATGGTGGTGAGAACGCTGTTCATATCTATCAGTTCGCCTACATTATATGGAATAGACCCAACTATACCTGCAATAGGAGTTTTGATAGTATGGTATTCTAAGTTCAATTCGGCACTTTTTAATCGTGCTTGTGCCTGCTTTAATGCGGCTTCTGCCGTTTGCACACGATTCTTAGCCTCTTGTAATAAATAGGATGAAGTAATCCCTTGATTAAAGAGGTTTTGTTGACTTTCGAGTTCTAATTGTGCGGTACTCAATTGTGCTTCTGCGGCAGAGACATCTGCTAAGTCGCAATTGACTTCCAATACTGCCTCGCGGTTGTCAATAATAAAGAGCACCTCGCCTGCCTGCACACGTTGTCCTTCATCAACACATTTGCGCGTTAAATGTCCTTGAACACGTGGAGAGATAACAGCATCGGTTAGGCCCTCTAAAGTCGCACTATATGAGACAGTTTCGGTCACCGTTTGTAGTGCCACTTCCATCGTATCATAAGAAGTGTGTTTCTCCTCAGGAACCTTAATACACGAACATAAACCTAAAGTAATTGGCAAAATGAGTAGATAACGTTTCATAGTAAAATCTATTAGTATTTTTGGGGTTATTCTAAATTCGCGACAAAGATACTACATTTTTTTGGAATACACAAACTTTTTTGTCAAAAAGTGCAAAAAAACAAGCAGTCGCATTGCTGCAACTGCTCTCTTTAGTACTGTAGCGGGACCCAGGATTGAACTGGGGACCTCATGATTATGAATCATGCGCTCTAACCAGCTGAGCTATCCCGCCGCGCAAGTCCAAAAAATACCATATAAAACATAAGGTCTTTTTGAAAAAGCGTGCAAAGGTACAACAAAAAAATGAAACTACCAAATTTTAGTCTCATTTTTTTGCATTTTTTATCAAAAAAGTGCGTTTTGTGGGTGTTTTAGCCTACTTGAACGCCATTTTTGACGTCTTTGGATACCGTAGTAACTACTAATTTGCCATCTGCATTAACGGCAGATAGAATCATACCATTACTTTCAATACCCATCATTTTGCGTGGTGGGAAATTGGCAATAAACAGTACTTGTTTGCCCACTAATACAGACGGATCAGGATAGGATTGTGCGATGCCACTTAAGATGGTGCGTTGTCCAACGCCGTCGTCCAAAGTAAACTGCAGTAATCGTTCGGACTTCTTGACCGGCTGACAGTCTAACACGGTAGCCACACGGATATCTATTTTGTCGAATTCATCGATAGTTGTATCGGTTTTGATGGCGGCTGGATGCCAGTTCTTGAGTTCTTCTTCTTTCGCTTTTTCCTCATTCTCTTTTTTGATACGAGCCAAGCGGTCTAACTGACCTTGGATAACGCTATCTTCCAATTTCTCAAACAATAGCGATACGGTGCCGAGCGCATGTCCTTCCGTGAGAAGATTGAGTGAACCGAGTGTGTCCCAATTGGCTGCATCCATGCAAAGCATTTCGCGCAGTTTAGCCGATGAAAACGGCAAAAATGGCTCAAAAGCAGTGGCTAAATTAGCTGCGATTTGTAGGGAGAGGTTGAGTACTGTTCCTGTCCGTGCGATGTCGGTCTTGGCGAGTTTCCATGGCTCGGTATCTGCCAGATATTTATTGCCGATACGTGCGAGGTTCATTGCCTCCTTTTGTGCATCGCGGAAACGGAAGTTCTCCAGCAACTCCTCAAGTTGGGTCTTGACGTTTTTGAACTCTTCAATAGTGGCGCGGTCATAGTCGTTCAATTCGCCACGAGCAGGGACCTTGCCTTCAAAATACTTTTGCGTGAGTACCAGTGCACGATTGACGAAATTGCCGTAGATAGCAACCAACTCATTGTTATTACGTGCTTGGAAATCTGCCCAAGTGAAATCGTTATCTTTGGTTTCTGGAGCATTAGCTGTCAGCACATAACGCAAAACATCCTGTTTGCCCGGGAAATCGTCCAGATACTCGTTCAACCATACTGCCCAGTTACGTGAGGTGGAAATCTTGTCTCCTTCGAGGTTCAAGAATTCGTTAGACGGCACATTGTCTGGAAGAATATAGGAACCATCGGCTTTGAGCATAGAAGGGAAGACAATACAGTGGAAAACAATGTTGTCTTTTCCGATGAAATGGATTAAACGTGTACTTGAATCTTTCCACCACGTTTCCCAATTTCCGAACTGCTCAGGTCGTGCGTCGCACAGTTCTTTAGTATTCGAGATATAGCCGATTGGTGCGTCAAACCATACGTATAATACTTTGCCATCAGCTCCTTCGACAGGCACAGGAATACCCCAGTCAAGGTCACGTGTGACAGCACGAGGACGTAAGCCGCCGTCAAGCCACGATTTGCATTGACCATACACATTGGGGCGCCACTCTTTGTGCTCCTCCAATATCCATTTCTCAAGCCATTGTTGATATTGGTCTAATGGCAGATACCAGTGTGAAGTTGGGCGTTTCTGTAGCGGATTGCCCGTCTCGGCGTTGTAGGGATTGATCAGTTCGTCTGGAGATAGGGTGGAACCGCACTTCTCACATTGATCTCCGTATGCGCCTGCCGCATGGCAACGAGGACACTCACCTTTGATGTTTCGGTCGGTGAGGAAATGTCCCGTCTCTGGGTCATAGAATTGTTCGGTGGTCTGTTCGATGAACTTGCCGTCTTCATAGAGTTTGCGGAAATAGTCGGACGCAAACTGATGATGAATAGCGCTCGTCGTGCGCGAGTATATATCAAAGGATATACCAAAGCGCTCAAAAGACGATTTAATCAGTTCGTGATACCGATCAACCACTTGTTGAGTAGTAATGCCTTCTTTTCGAGCACGGATAGTGACAGGCACGCCATGTTCGTCGCTACCACCAATGAAAAGTACGTCTCTTCCGCGTAGGCGTAAGTAACGCACATAAATGTCTGCTGGAACATACACGCCTGCGAGGTGTCCAATATGAACGGGACCGTTCGCATAAGGAAGGGCGGTTGTTACCAATGTACGTTTGAAGTTATTCATATTAAATATTAATTAGTAGCATTAGTAGAAAAATGTTGGTATAGTAACTGAACGAGTTCTTCGTTGTTGACTTCCTTGATATGACTATTTTGAGCAATAGCGATATGCCCTGTTTCCTCAGAAACGACGATAGCAAGGGTATTGTTTTCTCGTTCCGAAATACCTAATGCAGCACGGTGTCTGAGTCCAAATTGGAGTGGTAAGTCTTGTTTGGAGACAGGCAGAATGCAGGCGGCTGCTTTAATGCGATTGTCTGTAATAATGACGGCGCCATCGTGTAGTGGGGTGTTCTTGAAGAAGATGTTTTCCAATAGCGGAGCAGAGACCATCGCCTCAATCTCTTCGCCAGTGTCCGTATATTCTTTGACATTTTGGTTACCTGCCAAGACGATGAGTGCACCCGTTTTTTTGTCTGCTAAATGTCGGCAAGCCAATATCACTTGTTGAATCATCGTATCATCTTCTTGTTGCCGATTTTGCATAAGCCGGAATGAACTAAATCGTGCCCCCAAGCGATAGAACAGGTTGCGTATCTCGTTTTGGAAAATGACAATGATAGCAATAGCACCCACACTGATGATGCGGTCAAATAATGCACCCGTCAACTCTAACTTAAAAATGAAGCAAACTAAGAACCATGCTGCAATAAAAATCAGAATGCCCCAGAAGAGGTTCTTGGCTCCAGAACGCCGCAATAGACGATACGTCTCGTAGAGAATAATCGCTACCAGCAGGATGTCAATAAAATCTTTTATGCCAAATTGAATAAACATGTACGTTATCGATTATTGGTGAGTGTTTGATATAGTTGTATGGTTTGTCGGGCGGCTTGTACATCATGCACACGCAGAATGGCTGCGCCTTGCTCTAATGCGGTCATCTGTAGTGCGGTTGTGCCAAGTAGTGTTTGGTCGCTATCGGGCGTAGTGCCGAGTGTTTGATAGACCATCGACTTGCGTGACAAGCCCACTACAATAGGTAACCCTGCCTCGGTCAAATCGTGCAAATGTGCCAAGAGGTGGTAATTTTGTTCCGCCGTTTTATGGAATCCAAAACCAGGGTCTATCATCACATCTCGTACACCCATTTGGTGCAGTCTATCCGCCTGACGAACTAAAAAGTCCAGCACATCGCATACACCATCTGAATGAGTGATGGGGCGAGAATGGGTGAGGATATAAGGAACGTTATGTTTCGCCACCACTTCCCACATCTGCTCTGTTCCGCCAGAGACATCGTTGATGATGTCTGCGCCAAACTGCTCAATGGCTTGTTGTGCCACAGAAGCGCGGAACGTGTCAACGGATAGTACGGCGTCCGGAAAAGCCGTACGAATAACGCGTAGCGCTAATGACACACGCCGCCACTCTTCGGCTTCATCGATAGGGGTACTGTCAGGACGAGTAGAACATCCTCCAATGTCTAATATGTCTGCTCCTTGCGACAAGGCTAATGCTGCGGCTGACAATACTTCATCTTCCGTCATACTACGGCACGACATGGCAAAACTATCGGGCGTAATATTGATAATTGCCATGACCCGAGGAGTATCTACGGAATAGAGTTGTCGTTTAATCGTCAGCATATTTTTTCAAATGAGCCCACAAAATTACAAAAAAACCATAAAATAACCAAAAAAACCATAAAATTCTAAGGATTTTAGGCGAATTTTGTGGAAAAAAGCACTTTTTTTTGTTTTTTTTCAAAAAAAATTAGCATATATCGAAAATATTTTGTATTTTTGCAGGCTGAAATCGAAATGTATCTAAATATTAAGTAAATTATAACTAAATTACACTATATGAGAAACGTATCAAAGTTGATTCTTTTTTCGTGCGCGCTTATGTTGTGCGCTTGTAATTCCCGTGAGTTGAATACGCAGGTATCTAACACAACCGGTTGGGACTATTTTGACCAAAAAACCACCAACTTCCAGGCTCAAGAAGGTGTCGGCAATGTCAATCCAACAGGAATGGTTGCCATCCAAGGTGGTACATTCACTATTGGTGAGAAAGATGAGTTCTTGACAGCTCCTCGTAACAATTTCCATCGTACTTTGACGGTTAGTTCGTTCTACATGGATAAGTATGAGATTACGACCCTCAACTGGAATGAGTATTTGCATTGGTTAGAGGTCGTTTATGGTGATGTAGCACCACAATTAGTGGACAAAGCTCGTCCTGACAAAACGGTTTGGCGTGAGGATATGGCTTATAATGACCCATACGTGCAAAACTATTTCGATCACCCAGCATTCTCGTTCTATCCTATCGTAGGTGTGACTTGGGAGCAGGCTATGGCTTACTGCCAATGGCGTACTGACCGTGTGAACGAGTTGGCTTTGATTACGACGGGCGCTATCGCTATTCCTGATTTCGCAGGTCTCCGTCCAACGGATGACGAGGCTTATAAGGAGGAGTGGGAAACCGCTACCGGTTATGAGATGGAGTCGTTTGAGTTGCCTAACCCAGAAGACCCAACGACCACTATCACTATGTTCCGCCCAAGCTACGAGTATATTCGTGATATGTTTGTTTTCAATACCGAAAAATACTTAGAGGATGACAATTACCAACCGGAGTTTGGTAAACACCCTGCTGTCAATTCGTATGGTGAAAACCGTAAGGTGAATCGTGCGGATGGTATTTTCGTGACCGGTTATCGTTTGCCAACAGAGGCTGAGTGGGAGTTTGCTGCTTATGCTCCTGTAGCTGGCGAAGACGGTCTGACTATTGAGGGCAAAATCTACCCATGGTCGGGTTATCATCCTCGTGACATGAGCAAGGCTAATGTCGGCAAGATGCAGGCTAACTTCGTTCGTGGACGAGGCGACATGATGGGTGTCTCTGGCGCTTTGAATGACGGCTATGTGATTACAGCTCCTGTAGATGCTTTTGCTCCTAACGATTTCGGATTGTATAACATGGCAGGAAACGTGAACGAGTGGGTTTTGGATGTATATCGTGAGACTTCTTATCAAGAGACTTCCGAGTACAACTCTTTCCGTGGTAATATCTATATGAAGCCTGCTAAGGACTCGTTAGGAAAACTGATTTTGGACTCTGTTGGTTGCATCAAACTGACGTTCACTTCGGATGATGACCGTCGTGACTTCAAAGATGGTGACATGGCTTCTGTGATTGATACGGATTATCCATTGGATACCGTTGGAATGAAGAATTTGGAGAACTTCAAGCAAGACCCAACCGACGTACTTGCACCTCATATAACGCGCAACACGCGCGTGTATAAGGGCGGCTCCTGGCGTGACCGTATCTATTGGCTGAATCCTTCTACTCGTCGTTACATGGAGCAGAATGAGAGTTCATGCACAGTAGGCTTCCGTTGCGCAATGTCCACTTTGGGTGACCAAATCCCTTCTGAGTTCTCGCCAAGGAATTAATAATCGAAACTAAAACATAAATATACAAGAATATGAATTTTCCAAGTAATGTTAAATACACCTCAGAGCACGAATGGATTCGTGTAGAGGGTGATGAGGCATTGGTAGGTATTACTGATTATGCACAGTCTGAGTTAGGCGAAATCGTCTTTGTTGACGTAGATACAGTTGGCGAGACCATTGGTCAAGGCGAAGTCTTTGGTTCGGTAGAAGCTGTCAAGACCGTGAGCGACCTGAATATGCCAGTTGAAGGCGAAGTGCTGGAGGTCAATGAGATTTTGAATGACCAACCAGAGTTAGTCAACAACGATCCTTACGGCGAAGGCTGGATGATTCGTATCCGTATTGCTGACCCTGCTCAGTTAGATGCTTTGATGGACGCAGCCGCTTATCAGGCTTCGTTATAATCGCTTCTTATCTCGTATTGATTATAGGTTATAATCGTTTATTGCTAATTCGCAACAGCGTTTATCTCATTCATAAAACAAGAGGGCTATCACCGATAGCCCCCTTGTTTTTTAATTAATGAATTTTTGCCTACTCTTCTTCGGATTTTCGGCTCAACGCTATATTTTACTATGTTTTTGCATCGCCTATACGATGCCGGTCAATCATAGGCTAAAATTTTCTAATCGTGATATAACAAACTATGGCAAGCCTCTGCCACATAAATAATTGACTCTTCAGTTTCTTCTATTTGCGAATCAACAATTACTCGCATACCGATTTGTTTGCAAAATAGCGATGAGTTCTTTCAATCAAATGATCACACATATCATCTACACTATATGTATGCGCAGACAATTCTTCATCTGAATAAACCTCTGTTGGATTTTCATGTTTTTTTACTTGAAAAAAACCAGATGCAATCATTTGTTGTAACATAACTGTCGCTTGAACATTGGCTACATCATACGAAATTGTAAAAGAAGCACTCATTTTATTTTAAATTTAGGGTCATTTTATTTGATGCACGGTTAATCGATGCACGGTTGATTCGTAGTGTATAGGAGCATCATATTGTTTACAAAAAGCTCGCATTAAATTCTTCTAAACTAATTGCACTAATATTCTCATTCAGTTTTTTACGACTAACTACCAAACCTAAAAAGGCAGCTTGCCCAAGGTACAACTTTTTTCTGAACCCTGCAAGCAAAATTAACACTTTTTATTATTTTCTTTGTAACTGCGTGATTATCAGGGCATGAGCCTAAAAAAACAATCAGCAAGCGCTTTACTCGCTGATTATCAAGGGGTTATCTAAACTCTCCTCTCTACACTCTACACTCTACACTCTACACTCTACACGCTTTCACCCTGTACCAAAAATCAACAAAAAAGCAGTCAATTTGACTGCTTTTTTACTATGTTTTTCACATAATTGCTTATATTTTTAGTTAGTTATTAGTTTCGTTTAGATATTCGTCCAATATATAGACATCGCTCATGATCTGCAATCCATAACGAGGATCAATCAGCATTTTATAAACCTTACTCCGATAGAATCTGTCAAGAGCCTGCTCTTCAGAAATATGCAACTCATCGGCTATCAACAATATAACACGGGCTATTTTTCGCCACAAAACATTCGTACGCATATCAGTCTTCTCCTTTTACTATGTAACCATTATCAAACACAAGACATGTATCAATTATCTCCTGATTTCTGATACAAAGTTGGTGATTGGGCTTCTTGTACGCTAATTGGTCCAGAGCCATTGAGGCAGTAATACGCCCCATTTCATAATCCTCCACCGTATCAATCACTTGGTCATTAGCCACACCACCCTCAACCGCATCATAACCATTTGCAGCATCTTCTCCGTGTCGATTAGCCACAACAAAATCCAGCCAATCAAGGTCATAACGTGCGAAAGAAAGCACTTTGTACTTAGCAAATAATTGTTCATTAAAATGATAAACATTTACTATTCCTTCATCCGTATCGTTATGCCTTCCGCCTACGACTAATGCCCATTTCTCAGCTTGTGATTGAAGATTAGTGAGATAAAATCCTCGTCCAAAATCCAAATTGCGCCGTCCTATATTGACAAGCGGTTTATTAACTTGCACATATGAACCATGATACAAATCTATCATAACTTAGCCTCCCTATTTTGTAAAGTTTCCACAATATCATCGGTAACATATTCCAAACTTTGGGTGTGCAGCATATCATAGTGGCGGAAAAGACGCTTATGTATCAAATCCGTCTTCATCAGTCTCTGCTCCATACTTTGAGCCGGAATATTCATTTTTTGTGCACCATTTTCAATTGCCATCACTGCAAAATGCACTTTATCGTATGCTTCCGTTCTGGAAAATATTTTTCGCATATTGTTTATATTTAGTTATTATCGATTATTTCCCAATGACCGCCCTCCGTACTTCCTACATGGCGGAGAACCCCTAATTCACGCATTTTCGCCAAATCTCGTTTTATAGTCCTTTCGTTTATAGTGACTTCTTGGGACATTTCTTGGGACATTTCTTGGGCAATCTTTTGGTCATTTATGGGTTAATATTTCCTTGTTCCAAACTTTTCCGCTGCAAATATACAACAAAAATTTGGGATACACAAATTTTTAGAGCAAAAAATAAGATTTTTATCTTATTATTGGTTATTTTTGGGTAAAATATGGGAGTTTACTCACCATAGACTACACAAAATAGACAATTTATGGCTTCAGCCATTTTGCTCTTAATTTGCGTATTTTAATAAGGGTGAGGACTACCATTCGGGGGAAAGACGCTTGCGTCTGGCGGCGTCCGAAATATACAACGAAAATTTGAATTATGCAAGTTTTGGGATGAAAATTTGCGTAAATTCTTTCGTTTTACTTGCAAGATTAAGTTTTTTTATGAAAAATAGTGAAAATATTTTGATAATTGAAAAAATAGATGTATCTTTGTAGCCAAATTTGGAAAATATATGACACACCCCTTGCGCGCGCATAGGCGCAGACATAGTAGATAAGGACACACGATTGCCCCTCCTCCGAATAAATCGGGGGGGGGGTAATTCGTTGATAATAAGCAACTTATACAACCAAGTATAACAATCAACCTAATTTATCAACCCCAAAACAAAACATTTATTATTATGAAAAAGATTTTTTTGGCACTGATGGCTGTAGCCGCCATCGCGTTAACAGGGTGTAGGGACAAAAACAACGAACCGGAACCTCAACCGGAACCACAACCCACGGTCAATATCGGAACTTATCTATGGGGAGAAGACCTTTATAGTTTGGGAACCGATGGTGCAAAAACCTTGGCAGAGATGTATGCCAAGACGAATATCAAGACTGTCTATCTGCTTGTTAAAGGCACTAAAGGTACGGTGGGTTTCTTGGCGAACCCAACGGGTGAGTTCAAACTTGCCAGAGAGGACCGTGATATTCTTCAAGAGGTTACCACCGCCATGCATGCCAAAGATATCAAGGTGTATGCGTGGATATATTGCAGCGAAGATGCCT
>JAKSNG010000015.1 GCA_024400125.1 Paludibacteraceae bacterium | reverse complement strand
CAAAAGTTTTTTGTCTAACTTTTGGGGTTCACTTCATAATCAAAATGCACTCTTTCTCTTCTTTTTTCCTCTTCCAAAACTTTACCACCTGCAAAAGTACAACAAAAAAAATCAAATATGCAAATGTTTTGATGGAAAAAATAGGAATTTCTTGCATATATCAAAAAAAAGCAGTACCTTTGCAGGCAAAAATAATTACTACAATGTCTATTCGCACTTTTATTATGGCTGCTACCGCTCTTATTGCTACTGCATGCACTCACTCCACTAAGGATGAACAAAAACCTATCACTAAGCCCGTCATCACACTTACTAACGACCGATTGACCCCCGAAGGACTATGGGCAATGGGACGTATCAATGATGCACAAGTAGATATAGAGACAGGCTTCATCGCATACACCGTCTCCTACTACAGCGTCAGCGAAAACCGATCCACGACATGGATTAGAGTATGCGGAAACGTTGACGTTGACGTTGACGAAAACGGCACTACTCCACTGCAAGTGTTAGACGAGTTCGTGGGGTCTAACCCAGCATGGTTAGGCGGTGGCGGCGTATTAGCATATACTCGCGGAGGACAACTATACCTCCGTCAGCACCAGCAAGACATAGTCGTAGAAGGAGCTAACGACATCGAAGGTTTTCTGCTATCTCCTATGCGCGACCAAGTCGTACTCGTCAAGACTATTCCGTCTAAACAAACAACCGCAGAACTATACCCCGACCTGCCCCTCGCTTCTGGACGCGTAGTCAATGACCTGATGTATAAACATTGGGACGAGTGGGTCGAACAAGTACCACACCCCTTCGTGGCATCACTCCATATCCAATACAAAAACGAAATGGATATACGCTCCGCACAAGTAACAGACTTGGTGGATGTATTAGAAGGCACAACCTACGAATGTCCTATGCGACCATTCGGCGGAGTTGAACAATTGGCATGGAACCCCAACAACGAGGAATTAGCCTACACCTGCCGCAAAAAAACAGGACTCGACTATGCCATCAGTACCAACTCGGACATCTATTTATATAATGTACGCACACGCACGCACAAGAATATCACTGCAACTAATCTCGGCTACGACACTAATCCGTCCTACTCACCCGACGGCAGTCATATAGCATGGCTATCCATGGAACATGACGGATACGAAAGTGACGAGAATAGGTTATTCGTCATGGACTTAGCTTCTGGACAACAGACGTTTGTGACCAATCAATTGAACTCCAATGTCGATACCTATCTATGGAAAGACAACAACACCATCCTCTTCTCTGCCGTATGGCATGGCTGCGTAGGTGTGTATGAGGTGGCACTCAACGACCAGACACACCCCATCCTACAAGTATTAGACGGACAATATGACTACGCCCCCGTAGCCTACATAGACAACGACATCTACTACCTCCGCCACTCCATGTGCGAGGCAAACGAGTTATTCGTCAATAACACCCAACTGACATTCGAGAACAAAAACATCTACGACCAAGTGACTATGGGCACAGTGGAACCTCGTTGGCAACGCACTACAGACGGCAAAGAGATGCTCACATGGATTATCTACCCACCGCACTTTGACCCGTCCAAGCAATACCCCACTCTGCTCTACTGCGAAGGTGGACCACAGTCTCCTGTCAGCCAATTCTGGTCATTCCGATGGAACTTCATGATGATGGCAGCCAATGACTACATCATCATTGCCCCCAATCGTCGTGGACTTCCTGGTTTTGGTAACGAATGGAACGAAGCTATCTCAGGCGACTACGGAGGACAATGTATGCGAGACTATCTCACTGCCATCGACGAGGCATGCACCTTGCCATACGTCGATAAGAACCACCTCGGCTGCGTCGGCGCATCGTTTGGAGGATTCTCGGTATATTGGTTAGCCGGACACCACGAGAAACGATTCAAAGCCTTTATCGCACACGATGGCATATTCAATATGGAAGCACAATACCTCGAGACCGAAGAGAAATGGTTTGCTAATTGGGACATGGGCGGTGCATATTGGGACAAGACTAACACGATTGCTCAACGCACCTTTGCTAACTCGCCCCATCACTTCGTGGACAAATGGGACACACCTATCCTGTGCATTCATGGCGAAAAAGACTACCGCATCCTCGCTAATCAAGGAATGTCCGCCTTTGATGCCGCCATCATGCGTGGCATACCCGCACAACTACTCATCTACCCCGACGAGAACCACTGGGTTCTACAACCACAAAACGGCGTCCTATGGCAACGCACATTCTTCGCTTGGTTAGATAAATGGCTAAAAGAATAATATGAAACAGTACTACGAATACGAGATACAATATCAAGAAGTAGATGCGAATCGTCGCCTCCGCCTCTTCACATTGGAGAACTACCTTCTCAACGTAGCCGGACGCGCTTCTGATGAAGGAGGATATGGCATTCAATACCTCTTTCAACAAGGACTAACATGGGTCATTACACGGCTTAACTTAGAACTGACTTATATGCCTACATACGGCGAAGTCATTCGTATCGAGACATGGATTGAGCAAAATAGTCACATGCTCTCTACCCGCGACTACCGCATCTATCTCGGCGAACGACTCATCGGACAAGCTAAATCGATTTGGACTGTGCTTGACCTCACCAAACGCGAGATAGTGAATGTATTCGACCAAGAGCCATTTATGGACATCGTAGATGGCGAAGTGCTAAACATGACACGCGCGGAACGACTCACACCCATTCAAGAACCAACCTTGTGCGACACACGCACCATACGCTACTCCGATGTGGATTATAACAACCACTGCAACTCCTGCAAGTACTTAGAGATAATGCTCGATACCTACACACCCGCCCAATTGGCAGACATCACACACAACCCTATTCGATTAGATATCAACTACGTCAAAGAAGTCCGCCTCCATCAGCCGCTCACAACTCTCGTTAACGTGCAAGAAGAGTACATCCAATACCAACAAAAAGACGAATCTGGCAACACTTGCTGCTCTGCACGATTTTCAACAATCAAAAACACGCATTGTTGAAAACTTTTCTAATTCGGGAAACTTTTTGTACAGAACTAAAAATTAAGCACCTCATTATCAGGTGCTTAATTTTTTATTTGGGAAACTTGTTATACAATGTTGAAAACTTTTTTTATCAAAATCCTTGCACATATCAAAAATTAGCAGTACTTTTGCACCGTTTTTCGGTCGATTGACCATAGTTAGCACCAAATACAAAAATAATACTATATGGAACAACCTATTTACACCCAAAAAGAAGCCGAGCAAGCCTCTGTTGAGTACTTTAATGGCGACGAATTAGCCGCACGCGTGTGGTCCACTAAGTACGCCCTCAAAGACAGTTTCGGCAACCTGTACGAACGCACTCCAGATGACATGCACCATCGTATCGCGTCTGAGATTGCCCGCATCGAATCGAAGTATAAGAACCCTATGACTGAACCCGAGTTATTCGAGTTAATGCGTCATTTCCGCTACATCGTGCCACAAGGTTCACCTATGACTGGTATCGGAAACTCCTTCCAAGTGGCATCGCTGAGCAACTGCTTTGTGATTGGTCAAGATGGTTCAGCTGACTCATACGGCGCTATCATTCAAATAGATGAAGAGCAAGTGCAACTGATGAAACGTCGTGGTGGCGTAGGTCATGACCTTAGCCATATCCGTCCTCACGGAAGCCCAGTTAAAAACTCGGCATTGACTTCGACAGGTCTCGTTCCATTCATGGAGCGCTACTCCAACTCTACACGCGAAGTAGCGCAAGATGGTCGCCGTGGCGCATTGATGCTCTCGGTATCCATCAAACACCCCGATTCTGAAGCATTCATTGATGCTAAGATGGAGCAAGGCAAAGTGACCGGTGCCAACGTGTCCGTCAAAATAGACGATGGTTTTATGCAAGCAGCCATCAATAAAGTACCCTACACCCAGCAATACCCTATCGACGCCGCTGACCCCACCTATCAAAAAGAGATAGACGCTGCTGCATTGTGGAAAAAGATTATCCACAACGCATGGAAATCAGCAGAGCCAGGTGTGCTGTTCTGGGATACTATTCTGCGCGAATCTGTGCCCGACTGCTACGCCGATCTCGGCTATCGCACCGTCAGCACCAACCCATGCGGCGAGATTCCTCTCTGCCCATACGACAGCTGCCGCTTACTCGCTATCAACCTCTACTCATACGTCAAGAATCCATTCACGCCACAAGCATCGTTCGACTTTGACTTGTTCCGCAAACATATCGGCGTTGCACAGCGTATGATGGATGATATCATCGACTTGGAAATGGAGAAGATTGACAAGATTTTAGAGAAGATTGCTTCCGATCCAGAGTCAGACAGTATCAAACGCACGGAGCGTGAGTTGTGGGAAAAGATTCGCACCAAGACTATTCAAGGTCGCCGTACAGGTGTCGGCACGACCGCAGAAGGCGATATGTTAGCCGCTATGGGATTGCGTTACGGTACCGACGAAGCAACTGCCTTCTCCGTTGAAGTACACAAAGCACTCGCTTTGGCAGCCTATCGCAGTTCCGTCAATATGGCTAAAGAACGTGGCGCATTCGCTGTCTATGACGCTAAACGTGAAGAGAACAATCCATATATCGCACGTATCAAAGAGGCTGACCCAGAGTTGTATGCTGATATGGTCAAGTATGGACGCCGTAACATCGCTTGTCTGACTGTGGCACCAACCGGCACCACATCCATCATGACACAGACGACTTCGGGTATCGAACCTGTCTTCCAACCTGTCTATAAACGTCGCCGCAAAGTGAATCCTAATGACAAGAACGTACACGTAGATCTCGTGGACGAAGTAGGAGACAGCTTTGAGGAATATATCGTCTTCCACCATAAGTTCATCACTTGGATGAATGCCAATGGTCACCCATACGACTCCAACCACCGCTATACACAAGAAGAAGTAGATGCTTTAGTGGCAGAGTCTCCTTACTTCCACGCCACCGCCAACGATGTCGATTGGCTGGCAAAAGTGCGTATGCAAGGCGCTATTCAGAAATGGGTTGACCACTCCATCTCTGTGACGATTAACCTGCCCAATGACGTATCCGAAGAACTCGTCGGACAACTCTACGAAGAAGCATGGCGCTGTGGTTGCAAAGGCTGCACCGTTTATCGCGATGGTAGCCGTACTGGCGTCTTAGAAGGACTGAAGAAAAAAGAAGAGAAGAAAGCCGACGAGAAAAAAGAGGACTACAACTGCGTATGCTTCGAGAACAAAGTGCGTGTGCGCCCTGCTGAATTAGAGTGCGATGTCGTACGTTTCCAAAACAATAAAGATAAATGGATTGCCTTTGTCGGACTACAAGATGGTATGCCATACGAAATCTTCACTGGTTTAGCAGATGACGAAGAGGGTTTGATGATTCCTAAGTCTGTCACACACGGTAAGATTATCCGCGTAACCCAAGAGGATGGTTCACATCGTTATGACTTCCAATTCCTCAACTCACGCGGTTTCAAGACCACGATGGAAGGTTTGTCCTATAAGTTCGACAAAGAGTTCTGGAATTACGCAAAACTGATTTCAGGCGTGCTGCGTTACCAAATGCCTATTGACCAAGTCATCAAGATGATTAGCGGTCTGCAAATGGACTCCGAGACTATCAACTCCTGGAAAGTGGGCGTAGAACGTGCCCTGAAGAAATACATCCAAGACGGTACCATCGTTCAAGGTCAAGTATGCCCAAACTGTGGAGAGCCACTCATCTATGAAGAAGGCTGCATGCACTGCCGTAACTGCGGTTATTCTAAGTGCGGAGGATAAGAAAAGAAAAAAATAAGAGGGTCACATCATTTGTGAAGTGACCCTCTTTTTTTATGCTTCCCAGCCTAAAGAACTTGCGCCTAAGACAGCGGCGTCTGCTTCGGAGAGACTGGAGAACAGTACTTTCACTTTGTTACGCCATAGTTTCAATACATTCTCATTCAATGCCTTGACCACGGGGTCAATTATCCAGTGCCCAGATTTAGTCAGTCCACCGAATAGGAAGATAGCCTCTGGTGCGGAGAATGCAACAAAGTCTGCCATCTGTTGGCCTAATAACGTTCCTGTATAATCGAAAATCTGCTTAGCCACTTCGTCACCAGCTTCTGCAGCTTTATAAACATCGTACGATGTGATGTGGTCGATGTCCAATTCACGCAATTGCGTAGGACGATCGGTAGCAGAGACAATCTCTTTAGCTGTGCGGGCAACACCTGTAGCCGAACAATATGCTTCTAAACAGCCTTTCTTGCCACAGTTACACGGTCTAGCATTTTCACCACGAACAGCAGTAGTGTGACCTAACTCACCAGCAAAACCGTCGTGTCCATACACAACTTTGCCATCAATCACAATACCCGACCCAACACCCGTGCCTAATGTAATCATGATGAAGTTCTTCATGCCACGTGCTGCGCCGTAAGTCATTTCGCCTTGAGCTGCAGCATTGGCATCATTCGTTAGTTTGCAAGGAATACCAAAACGCTCACTCATCAGTTTAGCAAAAGGAACGACTGGCCAAGGTAAGTTCATCGCGCCGTCAATCATACCTGTATAGTAGTTGCCATTGGGAACGCCAGCACCAATGCCACGAATAGCATCTGCGCCTCCTGCTTTCTGAATGAGCGGTTGCGCTGCATCATACAACGCATTGATATAATCCGTGATGTCAGGATAACTCTGCGTTTTAATCGATGCACTTGCTACTACTTGACCCTCCTTGTTCACTAAACCAAGAACACTGTTGGTGCCTCCCATATCGAGACCTAAAACATACTGTTTTTCCATAATATTAATATAAAAAATTTATAAGTTATATTTACTCGTTATCATTTCTGCTCTTGCAACTCACGCGCGACTAACATGCCACACGCCGCCAATATATCTTCTCCTCTCGAACGACGGATAGTCGTAGTCACACCGTTCTCCGTCAAATAATCCCTCAACCACTCCATCTGTTTCTCGTTGCTGGCAGGGAAGAGTTCGTCTTGACTATTGCGAGTGGCTGCATTGTTTTCGGTGTCTTTGTGGAAACGAATTAGATTTACTCGGCATGGGAAAGGACGCAACAGCCGTATCAGTTCTTTAGCATGGCGAGGACTGTCGTTTACACCTGCCCAACATATATATTCGAAAGAAACACGCCTCTGGTGCGACCAATCATACTGTCGAATCAACGCCAAAACATCCTCCAACGCACACATTTTCTGTGCAGGCATAATCTGCTGTCTTTCAGTTGCGAACGGATTATGCAAAGAAATCGCTAAATGGCATTCGCTTTCGTCTAAGAATCGTTTTAAGCCTGCTATCACTCCGACGGACGAAACAGTGATACGTTTAGGACTCCACGCACAGCCGTAGTCGTTAGTAAGCACGTTCAACGAGCGCAAAACTTCGTCTATATTGTCCATCGGTTCACCCTCGCCCATATAGACAACGTTGGTAAGTCCATAGCGAGCATCAATCTCAAAAATCTGATTCAGTATTTCCGAAGCAGGTAGTTGTCCGTGAAATCCCAATGTTCCCGTCATGCAGAATTTACATCCCATCTTGCAGCCCACTTGCGTACTCACGCACAACGTTGCGCGGTCGTCTTCTGGAATATAAACGGACTCGATATATTGCTTCGGTTGCCCATCCATAGCAGAGATAGACATGGCTTCAAATAGATACTTACGTGTACCATCTACTGATACGGCTTCTGCTACAGGAGCATGACGTCCTACTATATATTTGTTTTTCAACGCCTCACGCCCAGACAACGAGATATTCGTCATCTCATCAATGGAACAAACGCGTTTATTGTACAACCATTGCGCTAATTGTTTGCCTGCAAACTTAGGCAACCCAACCGACAAAGCAATGGTTTGTAATTCGTCTATATCTTTGCCTAATAGCACTTCCATGGTTGGTTACTTTTCCTTTAAGCTTCCATTCTCATACGCTTCACGCAAGCGCAGTAAGTCATTCACTTGTTGCTGCAGTTCCAGACCCAAATCTGTGTCACAGACATGCATACGGTGGTGGCTAAAATCTTGTAGCAATGTGCGCGAGTGGATATCGCAGCCAGACAAAACTGCCTGATGACGGCTCTCGAACTCCTCATGCTCCACTAATTGTATTCCGTGGCTATTATAGATAAGCGTATATCCTGCTATGCCAGTCTTCTCTTGATACGGCTTAGAGAAACCTCCATCTATCACAAAACGCTTACCCTCGGCACGCATAGGACTTTCACCACGAATCGTCTTCACAGGAATATGTCCGTTGATGATACGTCCCTCTTCTGGATCTAATCCAAACTCGCGTAGAATCATTTTGCAGGTTTCGGCTTGGTCAGCCAACGTGTAATACGCCCCTTTCTTCTCTTTTTCTAATTCTTTGTCGTGAACAAAGTAGCGTTCAAATGTCGTCATCTTATCCTTATTATATAAAGGCGAATAAGCACCACACCAAAGATATAACATGTAGTCTAACGCATTCTCTTTCTCTTTGCCATGTCCATAGTATGCTTGTCGCACGACTTCATCTATACGCTCCATCAGTGCACGTCCACGTACACGTTGACCACATACATCGACTTCGGTAAAGGTACCGTCCTCATTGAGAGGAATAGCGGCATGGTACAAAAGGAAACCATTTCTAACTAAGAACAACGAACCGTGCTGATATAGCAAGCGCAAGTGTTTTTGCAGTTTCTCAGACTTGCGGAACGAACGTGCCAACTGCACCATCAGTTCAGATTCCTCTTGCGATAACTCGTATGGGTGAGCCCAGTCAACTGTGGGCAAATTCGTATCTTTTAACGGATAGCGAACGCCGTTCAATTCTAAGTATTCACCATGTATCTTGTCCAAGAGTAATCGGTCATTCATTCCCCACTCTGGGTGGCGTAAGATGGTTTGTCCCTCCAGTTTGAATTGGATGATTGAGATGGCTTTGTGCATTTTAGCCATCAGTTGTGCAGAACGAGTGAGACGTGGGTTGTTTTCAAAGTCTTTAGTTTGCCAAATCGCGCATGGATCATTACCGTATGTCTCCATGGCGAAGTTAGCCAATGGCAGTAAGTTAATACCATACCCTTCTTCCAATGTCTCAATATTAGCATAGCGCGTGCTCACGCGTAGGACGGTCGCAATCAATGCTTTGTTACCAGCAGCGGCACCCATCCACTCAATATCGTGGTTACCCCATTGCACATCGTAGTCATGGACGGTTGAGAGCACTTCCATAATCTTGTCCGCACCAGGACCACGGTCATAAATATCACCGACGACATGCAACGTGTCAATAGTCAGTCCGTGGATTAGATACGACATCTGTATCAATAAATCGTCTGCACTTCCCGTCTCAATAATCCCATCAATAATGGCATTGAAATAGTCCACACGGTCATGTTCGATAGAACTCTCATGTAGCAATTCTTCGATGACGTAGGCAAAGTTATGCGGCAGTAGTTTACGCACTTTGGAGCGTGAGTATTTGACCGTAACCGCCCGTGCCACATCTGTCACTTGCAGCAGACGGCGTTTGTACCACGCGTTCATATCTGCAAGTCCTTCAAAAGGCTCAATTTCTGCTGACATGGCAGAAGAGAGATTCCATTCTTCTTTTTCCGTACGAGAAGAGTTTGGGATTAAGCTCTTGATTAGCGCGATGCGCTCGTCAGGATAGTAAATGAGCGCACATAGCGCACGTTTCTCTTTCTCGCTCAATGTGTCTCCATAGAGGTCGTCCACCTTGCGGCGCAGTACACCGGAGGCATTCTTAATCATGTGTATAAACGCGCTGCTCGCACCATGTAGGTCACTCACAAAATGTTCGGTACCTTTGGGCAAACTCATGATAGCTTTGAGGTTAATCAGTTCCGTCACCACCGCATTGCGATTGGGGAACTTTTCACTTAATAATTGTAAATATCGATCTACCGTTTCCATAACTTCACATTAAATCAGCGCAAAGTTATTCAAAAATACCGGAATATGCAAACTCTACCCATAAAAAATCAAAAAAATCAGTATATTTTCAAAAAAATGCACTAAAAATTTGCACGAATGAAAAAAAAGTTGTACTTTTGCACGCTTTTTTGTGGCATAGGCTCGATAAGTACCAAAGCAGCGTATGAGTTTATAACAGCAGCGCACAGACTTTTGGACGCCTAACCACCGTATTTTAAATAAAATTGTGAAAATGTACGCAATTGTAGACATGCAAGGTCAGCAATTCAAAGTAGAAGCTGGCAAAAAACTGTTCATCAACCGTATGGACACCGAGAAAGGCGCCATCGTTGAGTTCAACAAAGTGCTGCTCGTAGATAACGAGGGCAAGGTAAAGATTGGTACCCCCACTGTTAAGGGTGCGAAAGTAGTATGCGAAGTTCTTGACAACGAATGCCGTGGTGAAAAAATCCTCGTCTTCCACAAGAAACGTCGTAAAGGTTACAAGAAATTGAATGGTCACCGTCAAGACTTGACCAATGTTATTGTTAAAGAGATCGTTCTCGCTTAAAAAAGAAAGGATTAGATTATGGCACATAAGAAAGGTGTCGGTAGTTCAAAGAACGGCCGTGAATCAGAAAGCAAACGTTTAGGCGTCAAAATTTGGGGCGGACAAATCTGCAAAGCAGGTAACATCATCGTTCGTCAACGTGGTACCCAACATAATCCAGGAGCAAACATGGGTATGGGTTCTGACCATACACTCTATGCACTTGTTGATGGTGTAGTAACATTCACTCGCAAACGTAACAATAAATCATACGTAAGCGTTGAGCCTATCGCACAAGCATAAATAGAAATATATGTTAACGCTTAAACAAATCTACGACGATAAGGAGTCTATTATCGCGGGATTAGAAAAGAAGCATTTCAATAACGCTCGCGAGATTATCGAGAGCGTTATTGCTATAGACCAAGAGCGTAAGAGCGCTCAACAAAAGAAAGATAATGCCAGCGCCGAGATGAACCAAATCTCGAAACAGATTGGTGCGTTAATGGCAAAGGGTGAAAAGGAACAAGCAGAGGCAGCCAAAGCCAAGACCGCCGAACTCAAAGAGAGCATCAAAGAGTTTGACGTAAAAATGGCAGAAGCCGAAGAGAAGCAGACACAAATCTTGCTCACTATTCCTAATGTCCCCTACTCGCTTGTTCCACAAGGAGCGAGTGCAGAAGATAATTTGGCAGTCAAAGTAGGCGGTTGGACAGCCCCCTCCGACTCCCCCTGCAGGGGAGAGATTGCAGCATTAGAAGGTAACATTAAGGCTTTCGATGCTGACGGCGCAGCAGTTGCCCTCAAAGACTGGAAAGAGGAATGGAATCCACAACCGGCATTTGCTAAACTCCCTCACTGGGAATTGGCAAAGAAGTACAACTTGATTGATTTTGACTTAGGTGTTAAGATTTCAGGTGCAGGATTCCCTGTATATATTGGTCAAGGTGCACGTCTTCAACGCGCCCTCATCAATTTCTTCTTAGCAGAAGCCAACAAAGCTGGCTACACAGAGATTATGCCTCCTACGGTAGTCAATCAAGCATCTGGCTATGGTACAGGACAACTACCTGACAAAGAAGGACAAATGTACCACTGCGAAGTAGATGATTTATACCTCATCCCTACCGCCGAAGTTCCCGTGACCAATCTCTATCGTGATGTTATCATTGATGAGGACAAGTTACCGATTAAGAACTGTGCTTATACCGAGTGTTTCCGTCGCGAGGCAGGTAGTTATGGCAAAGATGTACGCGGATTAAATCGTCTGCACGAGTTTTCTAAGATTGAGATTGTGCGCATCGACAAGCCCGAGCACTCAGACGCCAGCCATCGTGAGATGTTAGCGCATGTAGAGGGATTGTTGCAAAAATTAGAGTTACCCTATCGTATTCTGCGTTTGAGTGGAGGCGACATGAGTTTCACAGCAGCTATCTGCTATGACTTTGAGGTTTATTCGGAAGCGCAACATCGTTGGTTAGAGGTATCGTCGACCAGTAATTTCGACACGTATCAAGCTAACCGTCTCAAATGCCGTTACCGTCGTTCAGAAGACAAGAAAGTGCAACTCGCTCACACGCTCAATGGTTCAGCTTTGGCATTGCCACGTATCGTAGCCGCATTGTTAGAGAACAACCAAAGCGAAGAAGGTATCCGCTTGCCCAAGGCTCTTGTCCCATTCTTTGGCGACGATATGATTCGATAAGAGTCATCGGAAACGATAAGAGACAAACTTCATTAAATCGCACATTTGTGAGCAAGAAACTCGCACGTGTGCGATTTTTTTGCTATTTTTTTGGGTTTGGCTTGTCTTAGGATGGTCCCGAGATGGTCCCGAAGTTGGCGGTGACTTTGCTCCTGCTTTGTACGTTTTTAGGTTTACTCGTTTACAGGAATCGTTTCTTAAAAATCGTATATTGTTGACACGTTTCCTAAAAAGGTTGACTATGTTCCTAAAATGATTGACGATAACCGGAGGTGAGAGGGAGGCCAATGGCACACAAAAAAAGCACCTCATACGAGATGCTTTTTGAGCCACTGGGCGGACTCGAACCGCCGACCCACGCATTACGAATGCGTTGCTCTACCAACTGAGCCACAGTGGCAATGACCGAAATCGCGTGCAAAGGTACTGCTTTTTTTTGATATATGCAAGAAAAAGTGCAGAAAAAGTTAAAAAAGTTCCAAAAGTTGAAAAAAGTTTGTGCGAAAACTTGCATTTTCACAAAAAAAAGCAAATTTATTTGTGTATTTCAAAATTTCGTTGTACATTTGTACCGAAATTAAAGAAAAGTAGAAAGGTGAAAGAGTTCTAAAAGTAGAAAGGGTTCCAAAAGTTGGAAGGGTTCTAAAAGTTGGAAGAGTTCTAAAAGTAGAAAGATTTATGAGAAAGATATTTTTAGTGATTAGTCTCGCTATTTGTTGTAGCGCATTGGGGCAATATCAAGTGACTATTCAACAAACAGGTATCATACGCACCCTGCGGATGCGGTATTGGAATGTGGAGTTAGAAACAGCACACACCAATGACCCTATCCGCCCCTATTTAGTGATGGGTAGCGATGGAGAGATTGGTGCTAACGGAGACCTATACAACCACACACTCGAAATCAGTTTTGATGAGATGTCACACGAGACACGATTCTATACCTACACACTGCTACATCTCAATGCCAATGGGCAACCAAGCGATATAAGTAGTTATGAGTACGTAGATGGATTTACTACACAAGACATCACGGATTATGAGCATTCGGTTAACACCAGCACACTCTATACCCACTATCGTTTCACTTTCCCAAACGACGATATGCGTATCAAAGCAGCCGGCAATTACATGCTTCAAATCTATGAAGACAACGACCGAGACAAACCTGTTGGACGCGTATATTTCAGCGTTGTGCAACCATCTGTGACCGTTCAAGGCAAGATTCGTACTAATACCGATATCGAGTTCAGCGGACGATACCAGCAATTAGACATGTCTGTGAAAGTACCGCAACAGACGTTGGCAAAAGACTATTTCATCTGCGTGCGTCAGAACGGTCGCATAGACAACCAGGTCTATCAACCTAAGCCAGACTTTATTAGCGGACAAGAACTGCAATTTATTCATTGCAAGGACTTAATCTTTGAAGGCGGAAACGAGTATCGTCACTTTGATACCTACTCTACCTATTATGCAGGCACGCATATTGACCGCATTACATACGATCATAGCGATTATCACGCAGCTATTGAGCCCGATGAGATAAGCAATCGCGCGTACATGCATGAGTACGATGTGAATGGTCAATATCTGATTAACGCAGAACGTACCCTTGACGACGTAGATACGGAAGCCGAATATATGTGGGTACATTGGAGACTGATGGCAGAGCAGCCGTGGTTAGACGGACTGGTGTATGTGGGAGGAGACTTGTTCCAAAACGCCCTATCATCTGTCAATCGCATGTCATACGACAACGAGCGCCGCTGCTATTATCTTGACGCATTGGTCAAGCAGGGCGGACACGACTACCAATATTGGTTTGTTCCCAAAGGTGCTAAAAAAGCGACCCTCCAGCGAACTGAAGGGTCACATTGGGAAACGGGTAACGAATATACTATCTACGTGTATTATCGTCCGTTCGGCAGTCGATATGACCAATTGGTTGGTCTCTATCAACTATAGCCGATTATACATCATCATCCGAATAGTAATTATACGAGTTCTTATCCTCTTTGTGGAAGATTTTGCCGTATAGTTTGCCGTACTTATATCTCAATCCGGAACGTTTTTGTCCATAGCCGTAGCCATAACTGCTGCGGTGTCCATAGCCATAGCCGCCATAGCCGTAGCCATAGCCGTAACCATAGCCCGTGCCATGACCACCTTCGGTTGGAATATCAGAGAGGACAATCTGCAATTTCTCAGGATGGTCAACGACCTCAGCAATCTGCTGCAATGTCTGCTTGCAGAACGACTTATTAGTCTGCATGCAACGGATGACGAACAAGCCCATATCAGCTTGCTCTAAGAGTGCATAGGCATCAGGGACAAGACCAATAGGTGATGTATCTAAAATAATGAAATCGTATTTATCACGCAACTCGTTAATCATCTGCGCAAGTTTATCCGAGTGAATGAGTTCGCCTGGGTTTGGTGGGATTGTACCTGCACGCATGATGTCAAAGTCAAATGGAGAGTCTTTGATGAACGTATCCTCTAATTCGCAATCGCCAATGAGATAGTTAGTTACGCCATAGCCACTTTCCAAACCTAATTTGGTGTGGATGTTTGGTTTACGAATATCCAAGTCAACCAAAATCGTCTTTTTGCCAGTTAGCGCATAGAGAGAAGCAAGGTTCGAACACAGGAAAGTCTTACCATCGCCAGACTCAGTCGAAGTAACTGCTACCACGATTTTGTCTTTACGTTTAACGACAAACTCCATACGGGTACGGATAGAGCGCAACATCTCTGCATAACTGGAACGTGGATGATCTCGCACCAAAGTTGGGTTTTGACTCTTGGCGTGTCGCACGGTACCAATGAGACGGAATGGAGAGAGTTTCTCTACCTCTTTCGGATTACGCACTTTGTTGTTCAACAGTTCACTTGCAATCACCAAAATCAATGGAATCAAGAATCCAATGATGAGCGCAGTAGTGGTCGTCTTCTGACGAGTAGAAGAGTTGACAGTATTGATGGTACGTGCTTTATCCAAGATGATATTATCGGGAGTGTTACTTGCTTTTTGGATTTCGGCTTCTGCGCGTTTCTGCAAGAAGAAAGTGTAGTAGTTGTCATCGATACGATAGTTACGCTCAATAGCGACCATCTGCAATTCTTTCTTGGGCAGTTTTTGAATCTCGCGTTCCACTTCAGCATAACGTTGAGTCAAGTCTTGCTTTTCGATATTTAATGAAGCACGCATAGACTCCACGACTTCTGCAATCATCGTCTTGACATTCTCAATGTCTTTGGTAAACTTAGCATAGTATGGGTTGCGGTCGCTGAGTTCGCCACGTTGAATACGAAGGTCATTGATTTGCTGCACTAAACTGATTAAGGCAGCATCATTCAAGCCCATAGATGTAGGTGCGATAACTGCCCCACTCTCTAAGTTCGTATTGAGATAATTGGTCAAGTAATCAAAGTACGTCTCGCGCAAGCGCATAGACATCAATTCTTGGTCATAGCCAGCGACCTTAGCCATCAACTGCCCAGCGTATGAAGACACATCGACGAACTTGTTTTCCTGACGGAAATTAGTCATTGCATTTTCACTTACTTCGAGCGACTCTTGCAGTTCACCTAATTGCTCTGTAATGAATCTAATGGAGTTGTCCGCTACTGCATTTTTCTGCTCCAAATTCTGGAGAAGGAATACTTTAGCGAGCATATCAATCACTTCGCAGTCACGTTCGGGCGTTTCACTCACCAAACCGATGGCTAAGATAGTACTACCTTGTGTGAGGAAATCGAGACGTAAACGGCTAATCATTTCACTAACCAAACCATCGTGTGAACGGAAGCGGAAGAAAATTCTGCCGGAGGTTGTCATGCGTTCCGTTGGCCAAATAACAGCTGTGAAATACGGTGTTTCTATCTCTTCACCATAGCGTGCGTGGGTGGAATACGGATGCTCCTCGTCGGTCGATGAAAGCTTCAATGTACCATCTTCTTGGAACTCAACTTGGAAGAGTATGCCGTAGGTATTTTCTGCCACACGCTTTGGTTCAACAGTAATAGGTGTGTTGTGATAGATATTACGTGTTTTGAAACGTCCTTGTGTGATGTACTCTGCTTGTAAGAACGGCAGCGAGTCAATCGTGCGGCTCATCAAGTCATACGAACGCAGCATAATGAGCTGATTCTGCACGTTTTTGTAACCAGCATCCACACCAAAACCCTGCATCAAGGCAGAGTTAGCACCTCCATAGACGGCACCGGTCTCCTTGATGATGATCGTTCCTTGTGAATAGTAGGACGGTAACCACTTGCGGTTCTTCAGCGAAGCAATACCAAAAGCAATTACCAAACCGATTACGAACAAGTACCAATAGTGCAGCACTTTGAAGACCCACTCCATGATGTTGAAGGACGATTCCTCTTCATCGTTGGGGTCTTGGAAGTTGTTGTAACTGTTGTACTGGTTGTTACCATACTGACCATTTTTGCCATACTGACCATTGCCGTACTGACCGTTGCCGTACTGACCATTGCCATAAGGACTATACGGGTCATTACCGTATGCTCCATTACCGTATTGGTAATTCGCATTAGCGTCTATATAATTATTGTTTGCCATATTCGTTGTTGGGTATTTGTTTATTGAGCACTTCCACTTAATGTGACGGAGTAGTTCAATGCCGTTATGAGCAGCGAGACAGAAGATGTAATCAATCCTAACACACCACTATAACTTGCTACTTTGACGAAACTATCCTTGGTACGTGCTACATAAATAACATCGTTAGGATAAATATAGTAGTACTTGGAATCAATGATGGTGTTCGTACGAATATCAAACTCCAGCACTTCGGGGTCTTCATTGCCGTTAGGACGCACAATGCGCACATGTCGGCGATCGCCCGAATTCATCAAGTCACCCGTCATAGCCAAAGCCTCAAAGATATTCATCTTCTCCTTATATATATAATACTCGCCGGAACGGATGTCACCGATAACCGTGAACGTCTTGTTATAAAGAGCTAACTTGAGGTCTGCATCAGGAATAATCTTGCGGAAAGCAGTTTTAATCGTGTCTTGCGCTTCCTCAATGGTTAAACCTTCTACATGTACGGGTGCGAGGAATGGGAAATCCACTGTACCATCGTCATAAACGCGATAGGAATTGACATACTGCGAATTGGAGTAGCCTTGGTTCGTACCCAATACTTTACTGATGGTTTCGTCCATAGTGATGAGTCGATAAATCAACTCGTCATTGACATGAATACGGTATTCATGTGGCATGGAGTCCTTCTCATAAACAGGTATTTTATTATTTTTGGTAGGTTCCTGTAACAAACCTATCACACGGTGGCTATAGCAGCCAGTTAGCGCGATGCTCGTCAGCATAAGAACGAGCAGATAAACGATGTTCTTTCTCATTTCTTATACTTATTTACGTGGTTAATACCTGTGGCGACAATCGTATAGACGAATACGCCGAATGATAAAGTGGTGGAAACGACAGCTAATCCAGTTGCCGCAGAGTTGATACCAAAGGCTTTGCCAGACATCTCACGTACGTAGATGATGTCGTTGGGTTCGATATAGTAGAACTCTGAGTTGATGATGTCCTTTGACCGCAAGTCAAATTCACGAATCATCGTTTCGCCGTTGATTTCACGAATAATCTTGACGCGTGAACGGTCACTAAACTCCTGCAAATTGCCCATTTGAGCCAAAGCCTCAAAGATGGTTAGTTTCTCCCTTTCTATCGGGAAACGCCCTGATTTGACGCCGATTAGCGAGTAACTGCGTTGTACTACGTTCACTTCGACAGAGATAGTGGAATAGCCAGGTAATTCCTTAAGCAAGGAAGCTAACTCCTGTTCCATCTTCACTTTTGTCTCACGCGTAGTGAGTCCGCGAACGGGTATCTTTCCCAACGTGGGGAAATCAATACAACCAGCCGTATCGACTAAGTATGAATACAGTTCGTACGTGCCTCGACCATTTTGTCCCATGGAGTGTTCCATCTGAGCACGTCCATTGGCTCCGCTGCCGTAAGTGGAAGAGTTATACATCTTCATCACTTCTTCGTTCAGCGAATAGACATAGATATACAATCGATCGTTTGTGCGGATTTTGTATTCCGAAAAATCGATTGTGTCGGCGTAGTGTGGGATTTTCTTGTCAGGTTCCTGTAAGTAGTTGACTTTTCGACTTGTTACGCAAGAAGATAAGCCAAGCACAATACCTACTAACCCAATTAAATATGTTTTAATACTCTGCATCAAAGTCTTTACAATGTTATGAGGATGTTATGAGGATGTTATGGGGATGTTATGAGGATGTTATGATAAACACCTATATATCAACGCCTTTCATCCCATCCAAATGGGTGTTTAGCCAATGGGAGTTTAGCCAGAGGATGATAATCACCCACAAGACCAATTGGCTCCGCATGGCGGATGTTACTTACAATTTCGATACATGGGCGAGCTTCTGCGATGCGGAAACCTTCTCCTGCCAAAATGCGTTTATAGCTCTCGGTGTGTAACTCTGTAAATCCAGCGCTGAACTCAAATTCCTCGCCGTCAATATTGAGTGTACGATAGGTTTTCTTTTCACCTTGCACAGCATTAGCGGGCAAACATTCGGCATTGATGGACAAGAAATAGCGCACGCGTGCTTTCTCGAGTTCGAGATAACCAGCTACACGGTCAAAACTCATCACGTGCACGATGTTTTGCTTCACTGGACCAAAAATCCATTGCAGCATGTCGTAGAAGTGTACTCCAATGTTTGTGGCTACACCACCCGACTTATGCACATCACCTTTCCATGAGGAATAATACCATTTACCGCGAGAAGTGATATAGGTCAAATCGACATCATAGACTTTGTCTTTAGGACCGTTCTCGACCTTCTTTTTGAGGTTAGCGATAGCCTCATGCAAACGCAGTTGCAGAATCGTATATGCTTGATGACCAGTCTCTTTCTCCAACTCGACGAGGTTGTCGATGTTGTAAGGATTGAGCACTAATGGTTTCTCGCAGATGACGTTGCAGCCTAAACGTAAGCCATAACGAATGAATGCGTCGTGCGTGTAGTTAGGGGTACAAATAGACATCCATGACAATGGGTCATTTGTACGCTGCTGCTTAGAGCAGAAACGATCAAACTGCTCGTTCTCTGTAAAGAATGAACAATCGGGGAACGAAGAGTCTAAACGACCTACCGAATCAAACTTGTCAAATGCTACCATCAGGTTGTTGCCTGTGTCAGCAATGGCTTTGATGTGTCGCGGAGCAATATAACCAGCGGCACCAATTAAACCAAAATTCAGTTTTTCCATTGTAATAATCAATTATTGATGATTAAATCATCAAAGCACCTACTAAAGCCAAAATTGCGTAGAACTCTGGCAATGCACAATAAATCATGGTATTGGTCAATACATCATTTCCTGCAGCGATGCTGGAAATACCATTGGCAGCGACTTGTCCTTGACGAATAGCAGAGAGAAGGAAGACGATACCTGTACCTAAACCAATACCAAAGAGTAACATAGGGTTGGTAGCAACAAGCCCCCTCAACATTAAGAATGCGACGAAACCGTACAAACCTTGAGTTGCAGGCAGAGCAGACAAAATCATGTACGCACTGGATTTCTCTTTGTTCTTTTTCAAAGCACCTTCTGCTGCATTGGCAGCGATTGTGGTTCCATAAGCAGAACCGACGCCGGCTAAACCTAACATAAGGCCTAAACCGAGATAACCTAATAATTGTTCCATAGTTTTATTTTATTTAGTTTATAATTTAACAAAATTGTTTAGTTTTTCTTGCTGAATGGTGAGTAGGCTTTTCCTGAGCCTTCATAGCCAGCATTTTTGAAGTATTCCACAAAAGTCAAACGCAATGGGTGAACAAAAGCGCCAAGACAAGCCATGAGCAAGTTCAGCACGTGTCCGAAGACAACGATGGCAATGAATCCGAGCCAAGTGCCGACATTGGGTGTGTCACCCAAGACCATTTCGCCCAATTGGTTAAATGCCATTCCCAACATACCGCCAGCCAATCCTAATGCATAGAGACGAATATAGGAAAGCACGTCACCCATGATACCTGTTGCCATACCGTATGTATCCCACAGACCGGCACCGATATTGATGAGCGGATTGCGTCCAGGTTTGTTGAAGATGAATATTCCCAATGCGGAAACCGCACCAATAACGATGAGAATGACTTTAGTTACTTCTGCGCCCCATCCGACGAGTGCTCCTAAAATCAACGTGATTAGGACACCTAAGATGAGTACTAACCATCCCCAAGCAGAGATGGTTTCTTTGAAACCAAAGCGTTTTGTGGAGACGATACACTTGATGGTCATAGCCAAACAGATGTGGATGACGCCAATCACAATCGCCAACACCATCATTATATCGTAACCAGCTATTTGTTTTCCGAATAGTCCTTTGAACATTACGGCTTTGCCGATTGTTGGGAACCAAGGGGCAGCATAGAGGTCTATTCCGAAGAATCCACCCATGAGGTAACCGATGACTGTTGAGCCGACACCTAAAGCCATGATGATGGGTCCCATTCCATCGAACATCTCGATTTTCAGTTTGCCGGCTTTGATGAGGTAACCCACTAAGATGAGCAACAAGCCATAACCTGCGTCTCCTATACAGAGAGAGAAGAATAGTAAGAAGAACGGACCTAAGACGGGTGTTGGGTCAAACTCGCCGTAGTTAGGCCAGCCATACATACCCGTCAAGCACTCGAACATACGAGTGAACCAGTTGTTACGCAGTTTGATAGGTGTGGCGTCTTCGGGTTTGGGGTCTTCAGCCTCGTAATAGGCTGATGTCTCTTGTAGCATTTGGTTAAGCGATTCGCATTGGTCAATGGGGCAGAATCCTTCCAAGACACATAGTGCGCCATCAGCTGCACTATCGGTATTGAGTACGACTTTCTTCCAATCTATTTGTTGTTCGATTTGTTGCAGTTGCGCTTGTAGTTGTGATATATTAGCCATTTTCCAAGCCTCGATGCGTGCGTTAGCAGCCACGAGAAGAGCGTTTAGTCCTTCTTGGTCTTTGGTCAGTTCGTCAGCCGATTTATTGAGTCGTACTTCGACGACACCACGTTCTTCTGCGTTCTCTAATGCACCTACAGAGGCGAAGTTCACTTTCGTTTTTGTTTCGCCAACAACGATACCCATCTCGTCATCAAAGTTCGTCTTGGAGCATTCGTAGAAGTGAAGTTCATATCCAGCTTGTTTGAGTTGCTCTATTTGTGTAGAGTCAAACGCCCCCCAAGCAGCCACGCGAGCTATCTCTTTCTTGACAGCTTGTATTTGGTTTTCCACTTCGGCACGTTCGTGCAAGAGTTGGTCTGGTGCACCTTGTTTGATGAGTTTACGAAGTTCATCTGCCTTTGCGATGGATTGTTGGAGGTCGGTATCCTCGGCTAAACCAGTCGCAGTACAGTTGATGTGCACTACTCCAGCCTCGCGCAGACGATTGAGGAAAGTCTCATAGTCACGATGGAACACTAAGAAAGTGTATTTTTTCATTTGAGTGATCATGCTTCTCCTCCTTTCTGCGCTTCACGTTCGCGCTTTGCTTTCACTATTTTTTGGGAAGACTTGCTGAGGTTTTCCTCGTCTTCCATGAATCGCTTGATTTTGCGGATAGCATCTTGGTAACCAGGTATTTGCACTTTCTCGAACAGGTTCACTTTCTGTGTTGTTTTCTTACGAGCATACTCCAGCAAATCGACTTTGCGGCGTACGAACTCCTGTCGAATACCGACATCAGCGATGGCTTTGAGTTGTTCAAAACCGTCATAGAACCATTTAGGAGAATCAAAAATAGAGAAAGTTTTTGTTGAGTACACCACTTCATCGAGTACGGGCACGCGCACGCCTGCGATTTTCTTTATGGACATGCGCACGTCGTCCACGTGTATGAGCGATGTATCGAACTCTCCCCATAGTGCAATCATTTGGTCGTAGCCTTTGATGCGCTTGTCCACTTCCTCGTCCAGCGCAGCAATCTCGGCTTTGGCTTTTTTGACTTCCAAGCGCAGAGCAGATTCCTTACTTTGGAGTGTAGGAAGGGTACGTTGTCGCATTTTGAGGTTCTTTTCCAAACCTTGCAACGATGTTTTATTAAATTGGTATTGTATAGCCATTACTTATTCCAGTACTTTTCCAATATCGATTGTTTGATATTCACTTCTTCCGGTTGGAAATATTTGCCGAACAGTTTCCATGCGATATCGAGCATCTCGGTGGTATTGATATTGACGTCGATAGCGAGAATATCGTTTGAATACTCTTTGGCGAAGTCCAGACAGCGGTTGTCGTAGTCGGTCAAGTCGAATCCGTTTTCCTGTTTTGTTTTTGCGTTAGCAGCATCAGCATACAGACGGATGGCTGCATTCATCACTTGCGAGTGGTCTTCACGTGTTTTCTTACCAGCAACTAACTGTTTCAGACGAGACAAGGAACGGAATGGGTCAACAATGACTTTACCTATCTCTGTATCACGACGGAGATACAGCTGTCCTTCTGTGATGTAACCCGTGTTATCAGGAATAGCATGTGTGATATCACCTCCGGAGAGGGTTGTGACAGCGATGATAGTAATCGAACCGCCATCAGGGAATTGCACGGCTTTCTCATATATCTTTGCTAAGTCTGAATAGAGCGAACCAGGCATAGAATCTTTAGATGGGATTTGGTCCATACGGTTACTTACGATAGCCAATGCGTCAGCATAGAGCGTCATGTCGGTCAATAGTACCAGCACTTTCTCATGTTTCTCTACAGCGAAGTACTCGGCAGCGGTCAGAGCCATGTCTGGAATAAGCAAACGCTCAACGGCAGGATTCTCGGTGGTGTTGACGAAAGACACGATACGGTCCAGTACACCAGCGTTAGCGAAGACGTTCTTGAAATACAAGTAGTCGTCGTTGGTCAGTCCCATGCCGCCTAAGATGATTTTATCTACTTCAGCACGGAGGGCTACGTTTGCCATCACTTGGTTGTAAGGCTGGTCTGGGTCAGCAAAGAAAGGTATTTTTTGTCCTGACACGAGGGTGTTATTCAAGTCAATACCTGCGATACCGGTAGCAATCAATTCAGATGGTTGTTTACGGCGAACGGGGTTCACGCTTGGTCCACCCAACTCAACTTCTTTGCCTTCTACTTCTGGTCCGCCATCGATAGGTTTACCATAAGCATTGAAGAAACGTCCAGCGAGTTGGTCACTCACTTTGAGGGAAGGAGCTTTGCCTAAGAACACCACTTCTGCGTTGGTAGGGATTCCTTCGGTACCTTGGAAAACCTGCAGAGTAACTTCGTTACCCATGATTTTAACGACCTGGGCTAACTTACCATTGACAGTGGCGAGTTCCTCGTTACCTACTCCTTCGGCTTTCAGCGTACAGGTGGCTTTGGTGATAGCCGTTATCTCTGTGTATATTTTTTGAAATGCTTTTGCCATAATTACGAATTTTGAATGGTTATGCTATTTGTTTCTCAGCGAGTAAGTCGTGCAGTTTCTTCTCGTAGTTCTTGAAGTCGTCAGATTGGAACTCGCTATAGTTCATTTGTTTGCAGAGGTTGATGACACGTTTGAAGTAGTCCATTACGTCGTTGAAGTTATCAAAGTCGTAGTCGCTATGCAGGATTGTCATCACCACATCTAACATATAGCGTTGGCGTTCGAGTGGTGTCACAGCATCAATCTTATCGAATGCGTCTTGCTGGAGGATGACGAAGTCGATGACTTCAGATTTCCAGAACTCTTCGTGATAATCTACAGGTACACCATCGTCACCTAAGATATTGATTTGCTCTTGAATCTCTTTACCTCGTTGGAGGTAGGTCTTGAGTTCGTTCACTTTGCCGATCCATTGGTCATCAATGAGGTTAGCTATATATGCTTGGAACTCAGGATATTCGAGGTATTTAGAGTACGAGTCGATAGGGTTAACTGCGGGATAACGCTTGTGGTCAGCGCGTGCTTGCTCAAGTGCGTAGAAGCAACGTGCCACTTTCTTAGTACCTTCTGTGACAGGCTCTTTGAGGTTACCACCAGCAGGAGACACTGTTCCGAGGAAAGTGACGGAACCCGTTTTTCCGTTATTGAGGTACACATATCCTGCGCGTGCATAGAAAGCGCCGATGATAGCAGACAAGTCCATTGGGAAGGCATCTTGTCCAGGCAACTCCTCCATACGATTGGACATTTCGCGCAATGCTTGTGCCCAACGAGAAGTAGAGTCAGCCATCAGCAACACACGCAGTCCCATGGAGCGATAGTACTCAGCAATCGTCATTGACGTATAAACAGAAGCCTCACGGGAAGCAACCGGCATATTGGAGGTGTTAGCAATGATGATGGTACGTTCCATCAGTTTGCGTCCTGTATGTGGATCTTCCAATTCGGGGAACTCAGTAAACGTCTCCACAACCTCATTCGCACGTTCACCGCAGGCTGCGATGATAACGATGTCGGCTTCGGCTTGTTTACTGATTGCATGTTGCAGCACAGTTTTTCCCGTTCCGAACGGACCAGGAATAAAACCTGTACCACCCTCACAAATGGGGTTTGCCGTATCGATAGTACGAACGCCCGTCTCCAATAGTTTGAATGGACGTGGTTTCTCGCGATAAGCCAATATGGCTTTTTTGACAGGCCATTTCTGCACCATCGTTACCACATGGTCCTTGCCTTCTGCGTCGGTGAGGATAGCCATTTCGTCTTCGATGGTATATTCGCCAGCTTTAGCGATAGATTTCACCGTGTATGTCCCTTCGAACACGAACGGCACCATTATTTTGTGTGGTTGGTGGTTTTCGTCCACTTCGCCGAGCCAAGCAGCAGCTTCCACTTTGTCGCCTACTTTAGCGATAGGTTCAAAGTGCCATTTTTTGTCTTTGTCCAATGGGAAGTTATACTCACCACGTTGCAGGAACACGCCGGTCAGTTTATCGAGGTCGTTCTGCAGTCCGTCGTAGTTACGGCTGAGCAGACCAGGTCCGAGTGTTACCTCTAACATGTGTCCGGTAAACTCGACGCTGTCTCCCACTTTCATTCCACGAGTGGACTCAAAGACTTGTGCGAAGATGTTTTCGCCGGTCACTTTAATCACCTCTGCCATCAGTTTTTTGTCACCAACACCGATGTAACAGATTTCGTTTTGTGCTACAGGTCCATCAGCGACCACGGTCACGAGGTTGGAGATGATACCTTTAACTTTTCCTGTTGTCATATCTTGTAATCTTCAAATTATCAAATTTTTCAAATTTTCAAATCTTTCTTCATATCTGCCACGATTTCGCGGAACACTTGTTCGCCTTTTTCGGGATTAAGTGCCATCCATCGATTGAGCATTTCGTTCATGAGATAGTAGGCGAACACGTTTTCTCGTTGGAAGAAAAGCATTCGTGTACGTTCCTCAAGCCAAGCGAATCGCACGCTGTCGATTTGACGCTCGCGCTCGTACAAGCTATCGATTTTACTAACCGCCTTCACTTCCGGCTCCACTTCGTCAGGGAGTTCACCCACGAGGTTCTTGTGCGGATCTAAGCCATGCTTGCGACAAATCTCAGCCGTAAGAACGTTGTTGAGGTCTTTATTGAAATTTAGCCAGTCCCGCACAAAGTCGCAAGCCCCATTTTGTGAGTGCGCTTTGAGCAGACGAAGTTGCTCTTGGTCTTTGTCGCAGAGCGTCTCAGACAGCAGCGTCTCCAACGCCTCCATAGTCATGGGGGCATCAGCACCAAGCCGTATATCTGGTAACCCTGCTATTAGATATTCGTAACTCATGTTAGAACAGCAGTTCAATCATTTGTGGACGGAGAAACTCTTTGAAGAAAGCGATGAACTCAGCCTCGCCGAATGCCAATTTATATCCGCCTTTCTCGTTAACGATTTGGAAATCAGTCTTAAGACCTTTCACTTCCTCGATGCGTACACCTTTGTCGAGAACGGCTTTGGCGTTGGCAGCAAAGTACTTGCGGAGCGCGTCTGCATCTTTAGCTTCGATGGTTACGTCACCTTTGGCAGCCATAGCAGTAGCTAAGTTAGCGATAACTGACTGCATAAACTTAGCATCAGCCACTGCAGCCTTGACGTTGGACTCAACCACTTCACCATTGATGAGGTTGGTGATTTGCGTTTTGAGCGCATTAAGAGCCTGCTCGGTGTAAAGTTTGAGTTCGGCTTTGGTGTGTTCCTCCAGCGCTTGTGCTTTTTGTTCGGCTTTAGCGACTTTGTCGGCAGCCTCTTTCTCGGCTTTAGCGACGATAGCAGCAGCTTTTTCGTTCGCATCGTTAAGAATGCGCTCTGCTTCTTGTTGTCCTTTTTCTACGCCTTCCGCGTAAATTTTGGTTGTTAATTCTGATAGATTCATTATATAGAGTTTTTAGTTTTTCAAAAATCGGCTGTTACAATTAATTCGATGTTATTTGAACAAATCCGAGTGTGTACCAGTCCGAGCTAACGAGACCAACTTTACCGTATTCTTAACATCATATATCAATAACCAATCTGGTTCAATATGACATTCCCAATAATGAGCAAACTTACCACTCAAACGATGTGGACGATAGTTTTGGGGCAGTTCTCCGTTTGCCTGAAGCAAGTCTAAGACGACTTTCAAAGCAGCCTGACTACACCCTCGCGAGATACAACGTTTGAGGTCTTTCTTAAACTGACCGGAATATTCAAGTTCGTACATATTAACCTAAAATTTGCTTGAATAAGTCATTAGAATCCTTTGCGCGCGTACCACGCCCTGCCTCCAGTTCTTGTATGGCAGAAATAGTAACATTATTAGGTTCTTCTATGAACGCCTTTGATGCACGTATAGCAGCCAACATACTCAGAGCAACTGCACTACGCGGATTGTAAGATAAAGTAATTGTTGCCATAAATAACACAGTTTTTCAAAATCGGCGGCAAAGGTACAAAAAAATTTTGACATACGCAAATAAATTGGGTACAAAATTTGATTTTAATCAAATAATAGCACTTTTGGGGTGATTTTAGGAGGTGTGAGTCATAACAATCCCGTCATATATTTTTTTGCGAAAAAGTTAGGTTTTGCTTGTCTTAGGATGGTCCCGAGATGGTCCCGAAGTATGTGCGAACTTTGTTCCCGCTTTGTGGCTTTTTTTAGGCGACAAAATCACTTTTTGAGTCGAGGGTCGGTCGAGGGTCGGTCGACACTCGGTCGACACTCTCCATCCCTTCGTTTTCCATCTCTACTATTCTGATTACGACCTTTGTTGTAAAACATTACATTCCAAAAGCATTTTTTGCAAATTTATTCAAAAACTTATCAAGAGGCGGTGCGGGTGGTGCAGACAGTACAGACGGTACAGACAGTTGTTTTATATATACATATATGCGCGTGTGTATATATTTCAGAAAGTACTGTCTGTACTGTCTGTCTTTAGGACGTTTATGATGTCCTCGTATTGCTTAACATTCAGATTATCAGCCACTTTTACAATATATTCTTTGCGTCCATTGCACAGACACTTCTTTTCGTACCCGCCACGCAGATGTAATTCACCAAACTGATTCGGGGGTATGTGGGGTATGTGGGGCAGGTTGTTTTATAAAGGTCGGACGCGTACGCGTATGTGTGAGGTTTTAGAAAGTACATACCCCACCTACCCCCGATTCTAATATTGCAGCATTCTAAATGGTTGTATCTTGCTTAGAATCAGACGGTTGCAAGACGGTTGCAAGATTTTTGCGACATACCCCTTTTTGCTATGAAATTTTAAGAACCTACCCCCTGAATAACATCAAAAATTTGGTGCAGGTGGGGAGAGAGGGGAGAGAGGGGAGGGTATTTTCCCAAACTATATATATTTTTTATACACACCTCAGGCGCGAGCAGGTACTATATATTATAAAAGTTTTCCCAAAATACCCTCCCCACTCTCCCCATAAATTATTAGGTGTCTTTTCCTAAAAAAGTAGACAGTTTTCCTAAATTAGTTGACACTTCTCCTAAAAAAGTTGACATTGTCCTGAATAAATAGACAGTTTTGGGTGGCGGATTGGCGGGGTTGTCCATGTCCGCAGGTGCTCCGTTGGTGCTGCGAGACTACGTCCGATGAATGTGGCCACTTTGAGGGGCAAAAAAAACAAACAAGAGGAAACATGGTCTCCTCTTGTTCAAATAATGTTCTCTAATGGATGATTATTCTATTTTCTGTCCTATGGCATTATAGATTTAGTCGCCACGCAAGATGGGTAACACCACCTTTTTGCAGTTTTAGCCTAATTGTTATTTGGAATATTCTTTGCCTGTCAGAATAAGTCCTGGCTACTGGCAAACGGGACGAACGGAATGTCCGTAGTTGCGAAGACTGCTGCGCCAAGCCACGTCGTCCGTGCGGATGTAAAGGTAGCCCGCGCAATCAGAAAAGCCCATGTGTAACGAAGAAGACCAATAGTAGCCAAAGGAACCGACATAGCGGAGCGACGAATCTTCGCGGTAGCCAGAAGCAGGCAAAAAGATTGAATTATGATTCTTCTTGCTTGTAACAAGATAACCATTGACATCTGTGCCATTGTAGTTCGTCTTCCACTCCCAAGTACAGTTATCCTTATTTTGCAATTCGTCTTGCTCTGCCGTAGTCGGCATACGCCAACTGCCACCCCAATTCACATGAGCAGCATCGTCTTCCAAATCAAGAGTGGTGTTGCCGCCATTATTATTGTATTTCGTGAAAGTTGAACCACCATCTTTTGTATCAAAATAAGTGCTCCAATTGTAAGTCGTTTTCTGCTTTGTTTCGCCCCAAGCAAAGTATGCTCCATACTCTTCGGGTTTGGTGGCTCCTACGTTTATATTCGCCCATTTGATACCGCTTGGCAAACCAAGGTCAATAGCCTCCACATTAGCAGGCAGCGAGCAGTCGATATTCACTTCTCCACCTTTTTCTGGTTCGTTTTTCTTGTCTTTGCACCCTACCAATGCGATAGCTGTGCTGGCCACAATGGCTAAAAATACTTTTTTCATTTTGTTTATTAGTTTTTAATTATTTTTGCCTACTCACTTATGGCTTTTCGGCTTACTCCGCTTACTCCGTTTTGATATATAGATGTTTTATTTGTATCCTAGTTGCCTAAAAATAGTATCAATAATCGTTAAAAAGCGTGAGGCTTATTTGCTTCATTTGAGTTTTTGAGGTCTTCGACTACCTTAGTGATTCAAATTTACGCACAAAAGACTCACGCCAAAACGTGAGCGTGCATAAACCGTACTTGAATCACTAATAAGTTTTGAAAGTGTCGAAGTTTCAAAAACTCAAGTTTGGGCTTATTACGCTATATGTCCCCGACATTTCGGGGTATATGTCCTCACGGTTTTACATCTCGTGAGCGATGGGCAAGTTACGTCTGCCAGACGATATTTTATCTAACTTGATTCAGTATATCTTCGGGGCTAATACCCATTTGACTGATGGCACTTAGATGCTTGCCCATTGCATTTAACGAATGACCACAATGATAAAGCGTATCATCAATTATCAACCATCGGTCGTGGCTTTCGTTTTTCCACTTATTTACTTCTATATGCTCCTTATCGGCTTCTGCATCGTGAGTTTCCATCAAGCGACGCATTCCCGCTCCTACGCCATTTGTATAAATCTCAGCTTTTACCCCTTTAGCGCGAACATCTAAGATATCAAACGTAAGTGCATCTACATAACCATCAATGATAATTGCTCTTTGTTTTGCCGTCTTTATCAACGATTCCAATGCTACACGAGCCTCAAAAAAGTTCCCATCAAAGAATACTTGCTCGGCAGGAGGCAAAGCTGTCTTGACAAAGAAATCTAACTTTTCTTCATGCTTTTGCAACATGGTATGATGTTCGGCTAATTCATTTTCAATATGCAACAACCGTTGATTAAGCGCATAACCGCGAAGCATATAGTCCTTGAGAACAGAAGTTGCCCAACGGCGGAATGCAACACCTTGCAAAGAATGTACTCGATAGCCAACGGAAATGATAACATCCAAATTATAATAGTCTATCAATAATGTTTGAGAAAAACCTTCTCTACGACCATAAACCTTGGATAGTGCAAATTTTGCACACCCCAAGGAAATGTTCACTTCGCCTTCCTTGAATATATTAGAAATATGACGCGTGATAACAGTTCTATCTCGCCCAAATAATTCTGCCATTTGGTTCACATTCAACCAAACCGTTTCATTCTCAACAAGAACCTCTAATTTGGTCAACTCGTTCGGCTGATAAAGTACTATTTCGTTTTGTTCATTCATTTATTTTTCTCATTTTCGGCTGCAAAAGTACAAAAAAAAATCCAAATACACAAATTTTTGGGGTAAAAAACGGCATTTTTATTAAAATGTGCCTTTGTTTGGGCAAGCTGGAATTTGTATTACTGCTTCCGCGTATTGCTGCTACAAACAATCGCCTAATTGAGATTCCGGCGTTGTTTGTATAGCGCACTACTTTGGATTTCGGACGCCGCCAGACGCAAGCGTCTTTCCCCCGAATAGTAAACTGCATTTTTATTAAAATGTGCAAGGTTCCGCAAAATATGCAAAAACGGCGTTTCCGTCCTTGCTGGCGATAGCCTCATCCTTATATGAGCAAGCTCCTAACGGACGACTCTACCGACAGCATAGATAGATAAGAATCTATCTTTTTTGCATATTTTTGCGAAAAAGTTTGCACATTCCAAAAATTTGTATTACCTTTGCAGCCGATTACGATTTACAACATAAAACATTAAAACTATGAATTTAATCAGTATTTTAGCATTGGCATTAGCTATGGATAGCATACCTGCGGATAGCACGGTTGTGTCCCCTGTAAGTAATCCACAGCCCGAACAGACGGATAGTGCCGTTGCCGTCGTGGAAAAAGACAGCATTAAAGGATTTAAGTTTGAGACCATTGATAGCGTTGCTATCACACCTGTCAAAGACCAGTTTAAGAGTGGCACTTGCTGGTCATTCTCTGGCATCGGCTTCTTTGAGTCAGAACTACTTCGCATGGGCAAACCTGCCATCGATTTAAGCGAGATGTTCGTCGTAAGCAAAACAATGATGGATCGTGCAGAATATTGCGTGCGCATGTACGGAGACGTGAAGTTTGCTGGAGGCGGCAGCGCATACGATGTGCTCTACTGCTTGGACAACTACGGACTCGTTCCGCAATCAATCATGCCTGGCATCGAATATGCTACCACGAAGGAAGATACCCTACCCGTTCATAAAGAGTTGGACGCGCTGATGAAAGGATATGTCAAAGCCCTAACAACAAGCAATATCAAACGTTTGACTCCCGTGTGGAAAAAAGGTTTTCAAGCCATCTTGGACACCTATCTCGGTCAATGTCCTGACACATTCACTATCAATGGCGAACTCTACTCACCCAAGACTTACGCCGAATCGCTCGGTTTGGACGCTCGTAATTACGTGAGCCTGACATCTTTCACACACCATCCTTTCTACAGCCGTTTTGCATGTGAAGTACCAGATAACTGGAGGATGGGAATGAGTTATAACCTGCCTTTGGACGAGATGATGGAGACCATCGACTTTGCCATTGCCAATGGTTATACCATTGTATGGGCAACAGACGTAAGTGAACCAGCTTTCTCGCGTAGCGGTATAGCACAAGTACCCGACGAAGAAAACGAAGATGTGATTGGTTCGGATATGGCTAAGTGGCTCGGTCTGAAAGAGACACAGAAAAAGGAAAAACTGACTAAACAACCTCTGCCCGAAAAAGTCATCACACAAGAACTGCGTCAAACGGCTTTTGACAACTGGGAAACGACCGACGACCACGGTATGCTGATTTTTGGTATCGCGAAAGACCAAAATGGCAAAAAATACTACATGGTCAAAAACTCCTGGGGCACGGTGAAATCGGACTATCATGGCATTTGGTACGTGACCGAAGCGTTCGTGCGCTACAAGACCATGAACCTGCTACTCAACAAAAATGGTATTCCCGAACCCACTCGTAAAAAATTAGGTATTAAATGAGTAACGACGTTTTAAGCGAAAAATACTATCGCGGTCACCATAAAGGACTATTCTTTTGGATTCGTAATTCACGTGCTATTGCATTACCACAGTCGATGTTACCTGCTATCTTAGCCATCGTGTTTTGCATTGGACACGAAGGATTTGTGTGGTGGATTGCTGTGCTCGCAGCTTTAGGTGTTGTCATTGGACATTTAGGCATGAACTTAGCAGACGACTACTACGACTACTGCCGCGATAGTCGTATTCGCTCCACCTTATCCAAAACTTCTATACGCGCACGCATGGACAAGTGCACGTATATCAATAATGGAGACGCTACCATCGAAGACCTACGCAAAGCGATGATAATCTTCCTCGCAATTGCCGGTGGATTGGGCGCAATATGCGTAGTGGCAAGAGCTTATATAGACGGTTTTGCAGCACGCACGTGGTTATACCCTATCATCTATGCAGTCATCGGCTTATTCGTCGGTATTAACTACTCCGGTAAGCCACTTCAATTGTGTATGCACGGGTTCGGTGAGTTGGTTATTGGCATTATGTTCGGTCCGCTATTGATGCTCGGCATGCAAGCAGCCGTCTGCGGCATCGGTTTCAGTTGGCCGATGGCAGTTCTGTCTATTGCTATTGGACTATTAGTAACCAACATCGTCTATGTACACTCCGTCATGGAAGTGGAAGCCGATGGCGAGTTAGATAAGATGACTTTTGCTCGACTACTATACACCAAAGAACGTACCGTTGAGTTAATCATGGTAGCCGTATTTGCTATGATACCCTTCCTACTCATCGGTTTGGGTATCATCTTAGGTTGGTGGAGTGCATGGTATTTAATCACGTTAATAACCCTGCCAATGTCCGTCTATCTCATCTACTCACTTACACGATTCGTACATGGTCTTCCCACGAACGACAGTCCACAATGGTGGATGGGACCCATGACTGAATTTGAAATCTTCAAAGAAGCGGGTATGGACTGGTTCCTGATACGCTGGTTATTAGCTCGTAATGTCGTCATGTATTTCTGTCTCATACTCATCATTGTGCTGCTGTGCGGCGGATAAAAATAGAATAATTATGAAAATTGGTGCATATATTTATTTAGGCTGGTGGTTTGTTCGTGCACGTTTCTTCGGTCGCAAAGCCCCACTACAAACCGTACTGTTTATCACAGACAAATGTAATCTTCGTTGCAAACACTGTTCTGTCTATGACGTTGTTGGTAGCCATCATCGCGCATTTGCGGATATTGTATCCGACTTGCAGTATAGTTATGACTTAGGTAGCCGTTTCTTAGATTTAGAGGGGGGTGAACCCACCCTATGGAAAGAGGACGACAAGACCATCAACGATATTATTGCCGCTGCCAAACAGATTGGATTTTTCTCTGTCACTATTACGACCAATGCTCAACAAGATTTCTCGTGGGTAAAAGCCGACAGCATCTGGGTGAGTATGGATGGTATTAACCAATACCACGAAGCCGTACGCGGAGAAGGTACATTTGCGCGATTGGAGCATAACATTGCCAATAGTCATCAGAAACATCTGACGGTTAATATGGTCGTTAACAACCTCAACAAAGACAGCATAGCCGCAGCCATGGAATATGCGAAGAATAGTCCTTATATCGAACAGATAAGCATCAATTTCCACACACCATTTCCTGGCACAGAACAGCTTATGCTCAGCGATGAAGATAAAACGCATGCGCTCGACACTGTTCTTGCCTACAAACGCAAAGGCTACCCCATCATGAACAGCCGCTCAGGACTAAAAAAGATGTATCCTGCATATATGCAGACGCACAATGTAGGCAGCCTATGTTGGATAACCAACTTTGTCTATCCGACAGGTCAACGCGGGAATTGCGTCGGTATTCAAGCAGATTTACTGAATGGACGTTTGTCCTACACTCCCACCGACACATGCAAACATTGTGGATTCTGTATGTCCGGAGAGATGGAAAGTGTGTTTAACTTCTGCCCAGACACTCTGCTCGCAGGACTGAAATTACGAATGTAATGGTTTACGAAGGAATCTATAAAGATCGTGGGTCAAAGTTCCTCAGTTTTGCCGAATCCATCGCGAACGAGGAAGAAGCCAAGACACGTATCAACTGGTACAAAAAGAAATACCACGATGCGCGACACGTATGCTATGCGTATCGATTAGGTCCTAACCTATTTCGCGCCAAAGATGATGGTGAGCCACACGGTACTGCTGGCGCACCTATTTTGCGCACTATTGATGCCAAAGGATTAGACAACATCTTAGTAGTCGTCGTCCGCTACTTTGGCGGCACATTATTAGGTACAGGAGGACTAATGGTAGCTTATCGCGAAGCCACCAAAGACGCACTAAATAAATGGGTGTAAAGAGACTATTTCTTAGTAGTCGATATATCCTTCAACAACTCTTGCGGTTTACCATCTAACTGCGGCAAAGCCAAGTGGTCAAATTCTTCTTCAAAATCCCAGTTTGCACGTAGTGTCATTTTAGATGGGAAATAATAGACGGGCTCTGGTTGCCGTTTGGTCAACCAATCACCTGGAGTCCATTTCTCATCACCGTTCCAATCTATGTACAGACGCACGTAATATGCTTTGGGAGCGAGGTACTTAAACACGGTGCCATCGGGCAAAGCTGGCAATTCTTTAATCACCGTTTCCTTCTCATCTAACAGTTGTAATCGCGCTGCCGCATCCCAATGCGTTAATTTGATAGTAAGCGACGAATACTCCTCCAACGAACGAATCTTCCATTCGAACTTAGTCTCTTTATTGACATTACCATAAACGTCTTTGAAGACAGCTGAATCAATCTGCAGCTGATACTTCTGCTCTGCTTTCCAAGGATAGTCAATACGGAAACTCATATTCACAGAATCGTTCGGCACCAACGTAAAAGACAATGGCTGCAAAACGGTATCCACTTTCTGATAGAGCAGCAAACTATCTGTCCACATCGAATCTACAGGAGTGGCAAAAGTGAGTATCAATGGTTGATAGATATCAAAACTGGACTTCGCATTAGACTTAACCTCAACAAAGACTTGCGATTTAGTCGAGTTCATCTTTGCTCTCGCCTTCTCAGAAATACGCGGAGCACGATAGATAGCACGAATCGTATCTGTCTGCGGCTGCAAATTGTACAAGGAATCAGACTTGAGATACGTCATCTCGAAGAATATACTATCCTGACCAATCGCAACTGAATCTGTTAACCAAACCGTGATTGTGTCATAATGCGTCGAATGTTGTATCAACGCATAATCCATCCAATCGACCCACGCAGAGTCCGATTTAGTCGAATCCACCATAGATGGTGCGAGCGAGCGGATTGTTGGCATCGTATCCATCGGAGCAGAGAACTGCAACCAAAATTTATTCGCTTGCTCACGGTAGCAACGCTTGAAATATACACGCTGTTTATCTTCTTGGAAATACCATAACACGACATCTGACGGCTCAAAATAGGTATAAGTATGCGTATGAATGGTATCCACGAGTCGCAATGGTAGCGTATCCATCGTCAATGAATCTACTTGAATAGAGTCAATCCATAGCGTGTCATAATGTGTCTCTATATGAGCAGTAGGCGTTACTAACGAATCATAAAAAGCCAACGCTTCACCAGGCTGATAGAGATAATCACGACTAACATCGTTTAATGCGTACAAACGATATGTGCCAATAGCGATATTCTTAATATTGAAATATCCCGTCTCGTCCGTACGAGCAACACGCGTGAAAGGCAACGTAGAAAAAGCCGAATCGTCTAAATTACGCTGAATACCAATAATCACACCCGAAGCAGGATTCAAATCGGACGCATTAACCAAGTACCCACTCACTTCTAATGAGTCAATCCAATCACAAGTAGAAAACGACAAAGTGTATCCTTTGAGAGGGTTTTTCTCATGGAAGTCGCAAATAGCATTACCAAAGTCAATGGTATAAGTCGTGCTATCTTGAAACGATTCATCAAAAGCAATAGTCACTTTTTTACCTATAGCTTTGACTTCTGGTGCATGTTGTTGAGGCGGTGAAATCAACACATTCTTGCTCACATCGTCCAATTGCAAGTACTCGTCAAAGACAATCTCTAACTTCCCATCACCACTATAATTGAGAGTTCCATTAGACGGAGTTTCTTTGAGTACTTTGGGTGGAGTTGTATCTTTTGGTCCACCTTGCGGTCCCATGCCTCGATTCGCGCAACCGAGGACAAGCAGCATACATGCCACATAGCACGCAACCTTATAATATCTCTGTTGTATATCCTTCACTTTGTAAAAATTCCAATACTTGTGGTAACACAGTTAACATACGTTCGTTCGATTTCAACGAGTCATGGAAATTGATAATGCTACCATTTCGGGTATATTTCTTGACAATATTGAGCATCATTTCAGGTGTGTATGCAGGATCATAATCGTGCGTGAGCACATCCCAAAGGATGATGCGATATTGTAAGTCTAACAACGCTTTGTGTTGGTGATAACGCAATCTGCCGTATGGCGGGCGGAAGAGACGACAACTACCCAAAGACCAGTCCGCGCGCCCCACATTATACATATATACGCCCGTAGTGACCATAGTACCCTTGATGTGATTCTGCGTGTGATTACCGATACGGTGTCCGTTACGAGACACAGCTGCTGTCAATTCAGGATACTTAAGTGCATTCTCTCCCACCATAAAAAAAGTAGCTAACGCATCGTACTTCTTGAGTATCTCTAACACCTTTGGAGTTACTTCTGGAATCGGTCCATCGTCAAATGTCAAATACACGACTTTTCTGGAGGTGTCACCACGCCATTCTACGCCTTTATATAGACGCTGAATCCAATCGGGCATTTGATAAAAAATATCGGGTCTAAGCATAATCTATAAGTTTTCTTTCAAGAACAGCAACATACGTTGATGTAGGTGTTCATAATTCGCTCTTTGTCTCAAGAAATGGTTATCGTCTGGATAAATCTGCATATCAAATTGTTTACCAGCTTGTACTAAAGACTCTACCAAACGGAATGTGTTTTGTGCGTGCACATTGTCATCCGCTAAGCCATGTACTAACAGTAGCCGTCCGTTCAATTGCCCAGCCATAGCGGTCAAATCGGCAGCATTATAACCCGTCTCATTCACTTGTGGACGACGCATGAAACGCTCCGTATATCCAGAGTCGTATAAACGCCAATCAGTTACTGGAGCAATAGCCACTCCACATTTGATATTGGACTGTGCGCTACACATCGTACGTACGACTTGATAACCACCATAACTCCACCCTATCATCGCGATTCTATCGGCATCGACGTATGGCAAACGTGCTGCATAATGAGCTACTGACAATTGGTCTTCTGCCTCTTTCTGTCCAAGATGCATATAGGTCTTGTTACGCCATTCGCGTCCACGAGCATCCGTACCACGTGGGTCAGCGTTGATAACCACATATCCTTGCGAAGCCAAATAATGTCCAAAACCTTTCTTCCAACGATTGAGTACACGCTGACTCTGTGGTCCACTATACTGCATCAGCACGACAGGATAACGCTTCGTGGAATCAAAATTCGCTGGCAAAATCTGCCAAGCATCCAAACTATCCCCACGCTCGGTAGCAATACGCATAAACTCCTTATGCGGAAGTTGAGAAAGTTCCCATTTCATCGCTACCGCACTATTATCTTCCACCTCGAGATTAAGAATCATCTTGCTGCCTTTGAGGTCATACAACGTGTAGCGATTAGGTGTATGCTCGTTCTCAAAGTTATCAATCACCATCGTATAATCTTCCGCGAAATACAAGTTATGAATACCTTCTTCTTCGGTCAGTTGCGTAATAGCACCTTTCTTCAAATCCACCGCGTAACATTGACGTGTCAACGGCGTATTGGCTGCTTGATAGTACAGAATCTGCGTCTTCTCATCCACGCCATAGACCTTTGTTACGTCCATTCCATCGGGTGTGAGACAGCGAAGCATCTGTCCTTGTGGATTGCACAAATACGCTTGTATCCATCCTTTTGATTCGCTCAATAAGATAAACCGTCCATCGCTCAACCATTGCCACTGGTCAAACAACTCGTAGTTCATGAAATACTGTTCACTATTCTCTTTATTGAGCAACCATGAGATAGTTGATTTTGCGTTGGCTAAATAGACACTTATTTCTGTTTGGTCACGATTCACTTTCTGCACTAACAACTGCGGCTCAGCCACTTCTTTGCCTTTGGCAACAGGGTTTGTCCACTTCATACGAGGGATATAACAATCCTTCATCTCCCCCAAGTCCATCGTTTTGACGGTTTTGTAGTAGATATCATAGACACACACAGAAACACGTGCATTGATGGTGCCAGCTTTAGGATAGCGAATAGCTTTCGTCGTAGGGTAATTTCCAGAGAGCATCTCTTGCCATTGGAATGACTCTACGTCCATTTCATCGAGACGCACAAAGGCTAATTGCTTTGAATCAGGAGAGAACTCAAACAACCGTGTTGCTCCAAACTCCTCCTCATACAACCAATCAGATATACCATTAAAAATAAAACATTCACGCTTCTGAGTTCCATCTGCACCAATCACCGTACGCTGACCATTGTTGGTAGTGATAGGCACTTCTGTCATAAAGTCCAGCTTAAAGATATAAAGGTTATTCTCTTTTGCATACACCACATACTTATTATTGGGCGAAATCATCGCGTCTCGTACCGGTCCATCACTCAAGTGTGTACGCGTTCCTTTTTGTCTATCTACGATGTAATAGTCCGCCTCAAACGAACGACGATATAGGGAATGTTTATTCTCATACTCCAACACAAAACGCGAAGCCCCTAACTTCTCCACTTTAGATGCAGGCATTTGTGACCGCATGATAGAGTCCATTTCATCGGTTGTCAACGTTCGTGCCTTGTATTCTCCGTTCAAGATATTCGACAACTCATCTGCCATTAACCATAATGGGCAAACAAGCAAACATAAAAAGACAAATTTGCGCATAATAATCCAATTTGACCGCAAAAGTACTATATTTTTTGCATATATGCAAATGTTTTACCTAAAAACACGGCTACTTTTTCAACTTTTTTCACTTTTTCAACTTTTTTTACTTTTATATTTGCATATATGCAAAGAAAGCAGTATCTTTGTGCGCTTTTTCGCAAATTATATTTAATAATCAATAAATTCATTCACATCATGCAACAAATTATCTTGAAACGTGGCTTGGACATCCCCATGGATGGTGCAGCAACGAAGACGCTTGGTAGCGTTGCTCGTCCTGACATCTTCCGTATTGTCCCCGACCACTTCGCCGGTGTGACACCTAAGTTGGATGTCAAAGTCGGCGACCGCGTGAAAGCAGGATCTCCCCTCTTTCACGACAAGACATTTGCTGAGATGTTCTTCACGTCACCTGTCAGCGGTACCGTCGTCGAAATTGTACGCGGAGACCGACGCAAAGTGATGTCGATTAACATTCAAGCAGATGCTAAGATTGAGTATGCAGATTTCAAGTCGAAAGTCGAAAGTCTAAAGTCGAAAGAAGACGTACGAAATCTACTACTCGAGTCTGGCTTATGGTGTTTGATTAAGCAGCGTCCTTACGACTGTATCGCGTTGCCAAACAAGACGCCACGAGCTATTTTCATTTCTACCTTCTGCTCTGCTCCTTTAGCTCCAGACTTTGAATGGGTGTTGAAAGGTCAAGGCGCTATTTTACAGGCTGCCATTGACGCGTTGTCACGTATTGCACCTGTCTATGTGGGTTTGCGCGCAGGCGCTAACGCACCCGAGTTCCGCGGACTGAAGAACTGCACGCTCTACGAAGTAGCAGGTCCTCATCCAGCAGGCAACCCATCCGTGCAAATCAACCATGTAATGCCTATGGCAAAAGGCGACACTATGTGGACGATTGGTGTTCATAACCTCGCGCTGATTGGTCGTTTGATGACCAAAGGCATTGTGGATATGCAGAAGAAAGTAGCATTGGCTGGTCCTATGGCTTATAGCCGTCAGTACTACAATGTACTTCCTGGTATGCCTGTTAGTGCCGTTATCGGTTCTAACTACCACAAAGAGTTACCTTGCCGTTTCATTGCAGGTAACGTATTAGATGGTCATCAAGTAGCTTTAGACGATGCTATGTCTATCTACACCAACCTCTATACCGTAATCGCAGAAGGAACGGACAATCATGAGTTTATGGGATGGTTATTACCACGTTTCAATGCGTTCAATTTCGGTAACACAGACCCCGCTAAAGCCTTGTTAGACAATGGCATAATGCGCTGGTTGTTTGGTAAACGTATCTACAACTGGGACGCACGACTCAAAGGCGGACGACGCGCGATTATCGTCAGCGGTGAATACGACAAAGTGTTCCCTATGGACATCTATCCCGAGTACTTGATTAAGGCGATGATTGCCGGTAACTTGGATAAGATGGAGCAATTAGGTGCCAACGAAGTAGCACCGGAAGACTTTGCGCTCTGCGAATATGTATGTACATCAAAGATGCCGCTGCAAGCGATTGTTCGCGAGGCATTGGATAAAATGAGAAAGGAGATTGAGTAATGGAAAAGTTCTATCAAATATGGAAGAAGTTCGGAAAGAACTTTGAACAAGGAGGCAAATTAGAGAAACTCTCCAGTTTCTACGATGCATTTGACACCTTCCTCTTTACTCCTAACACGACCGCTAAGCGTGTCGGAGCACAGATTCACGACGGTAGTGACAGCAAGCGCACGATGATTTTAGTCGTTCTCGCATTGGTTCCTGCTCTGCTGTTCGGTATGTTCAACGTAGGTTACCAACACTTGCTCGCTACGGGCGAATTAGTACGTGGTGCTTTGACCTGCGCGCTCTTCTGGAAAGCCTTTGGATTTGGTCTTTTAGCTGTATTACCTTTGATTATTGTAAGTTATGTGGTCGGTTTGGGTATTGAGTTCGTTGTAGCTCAAGTCAAGCACGAAGAAGTAGCTGAAGGATTCTTAGTAACTGGATTCATCATTCCTTTAATTGTTCCTATTGATACGCCGTTATGGATGGTAGCGATTGCCACTGCTTTTGCGGTTGTCTTTGCTAAGGAAGTGTTTGGTGGCACAGGTTACAATATCTTCAACGTGGCACTCATTACGCGTGCGTTCTTATTCTTCGCATACCCATCTCACATGACAGGCGACCAACCCTTCATTCGCACGGCTGGCACTTGGGGTTGGGATGGTGGTAAAACACTCGTTGATGGTTTCAGCGGTGCTACCCCACTCACTCAGATGGCAACTACTACCGATGCAGGCTTTATGCCAACTGATTTTTGGACAATGTTCAACGGTTTGATTCCTGGTTGTGTCGGTGAAACTTGCTGCTGGGCTATTTTGTTAGGTGCAGTCTTGTTGATTGCAACGGGCGTAGCTTCATGGAAGATTATGGTTTCTATTTTGGCTACTGCTGGTATCACCGCAGCGTTGATTAACGCATTTGGTCCAGACAACGCTTTGGCTAATTATCCTTGGTACATGCACCTCATCTCTGGAGGTCTGCTGTTCGGTGCTGTCTTCATGGCTACTGATCCTGTTACTTCCGCTCGTACTGAGTGTGGTAAGTGGATTTATGGTGCCCTCATCGGATTGATGGTTATTCTGATTCGTGTCTTCAACGCAGGATATCCAGAAGGTATGATGTTGGCTATTTTGTTAGGAAACGCTTTTGCACCACTTATTGACTGGTGTGTTGTGCGTGTTAATGTTAATAAACGTCTTAAAAGAGCATAACTATGGCAAAACAATATGTATGTAAAGTGTGTGGATACGTCCACACGGGTGACAAAGCGCCTGAGGTATGTCCGCAGTGCAAGCAGTCAAACTGCTTCGAACTGGTCAAGAAGAGCGGTTTTTCTACGGACTCAAATGCGTACACAATTATTTATGCGGCTGTTTTGGTAGTGATTGTGGCAGTGGCTTTGGCTGTAGTTAGTCAAGTGCTCAGTCCACGTCAGCAAGCCAATGCATTGCTCGATAAGCAGAAACAGATTCTCGTAGCCCTCAACCAAGACATTGATGCTATGGCTGACCCTGCTGCGCGATATATGGAACTCTGTCAAGACACCATCGTATGCGGCACAAGCGATGTCTATGTCTTTAACATAGATGATGCTACCAAGTATGTACTCAAGCTGCACGGACAAGGTCTGTGGGGCGGTATCGGTGGTTATCTTGCTTTGGATGAAGACAAAAACACTGTTTTTGGTATTAACTTCAACCACGAAGGTGAGACTCCGGGTCTTGGAGCAGAGATTGTGACGGCTAAGTTCCGTGACCAATTCAAGGGTAAACATATCAAAGACGCTACCGGCGCTATTCGTTCTATTGCAGTCCTCAAACAAGGCAAGGCTGCCGAAGACGGACAAGAGCAGGTGGATGCCTATGCAGGTGCCACTATCACCTCTACCGGTGTGAACGATATGTTAGCTGCTAATCTCGCTGAGTATGCAGCATTCTTGAATGAGAACGTAAACGAAGACGAAAACGAAGACGTAAACGTAAACGAAGAAATGGAGGTCGAAGATGTTGAGTAAAAAAACAAAAGAGGCGTTTTTAGGGCCTTTGAATATCAATAACCCTGTTTTGGTGCAGATTTTAGGTATCTGTTCTGCCTTAGCAGTAACGGTGCAACTCAAGCCTGCCCTCGTTATGGGTATATCGGTAACGATCATCGTTGCTTTGTCGAATGTAGTTATTTCGCTCATCCGTAAATCTATCCCAATGCGTATCCGTATCATCGTGCAATTGGTGGTTGTGGCTGCGTTGGTGACGATTGTGAGTGAGATACTGAAGGCTTTCGCGTACGATGTAGCGATGCAATTAAGTGTGTATATTGGTCTTATTATTACGAACTGTATCTTGATGGGTCGTTTGGAGGCGTTTGCTATGTCAAATAGTCCAATGGAGTCTTTGATGGACGGTTTGGGTAATGGATTCGGATATGCTATGATTTTAGTGATTGTTGCTTTCTTCCGTGAGTTATTAGGTTCGGGTAAGTTACTTGGTTACCAAGTTATTCCTGATTCTTGGTATATTGCGAACGGAGGCGTTTATGAAAACTGCGGTATGATGCTTATGCCTGCCATGGCTCTGATTTTAGTGGGCTGTGTGATTTGGGTGCATCGTTCCCTTAATGAAGATAAGAAATAAGTATGGAACACGCAATTAGTTTATTTGTCCGCAGTATCTTTGCCGACAATATGATATTTGCTTTCTTCCTTGGTATGTGTTCATACCTGGCAGTAAGTAAAGATGTAAAGACGGCAGCAGGATTAGGTGTAGCAGTTATCTTTGTTCAGACAATTACTTTGCCTATCAACTACCTGTTGCAGGTTCATGTATTAGCTCCAATGGGCTTAGGTTATTTGAGTTTCATCCTTTTCATCGCCGTTATTGCTGCTATTGTGCAATTAGTGGAGATGGTAGTAGAGAAGTTCAGTCCTTCGCTCTACAACTCGTTAGGAATTTTCTTGCCTTTGATTGCCGTTAACTGTGCCATCATGGGTGGAAGTTTGTTTATGCAACAGCGTGTGCTGCTTGATGCAGAGAATGTGAAAGCGATTGCTAATCTTGGTGACGCGTTTGCTTTTGCTATTGGTTCTGGTTTAGGCTGGATGCTCGCTATCGTAGCACTTGCAGGTATTCGTGAAAAAATGGAGTACAATGATGTACCCAAGCCATTACAAGGTATCGGTATCACTTTCATTACCGTTGGACTGATGGCGCTGGCATTTATGTGCTTCAGTGGACTTAACATTTAATAAGGAGAACAACTATGGATATTCAAGCAATTATTTATGCAGTTGTAGTATTCTTAGCGGTAATACTCCTGCTTGTTGTTATTTTGCTCGTTGCTAAGCGCTATCTTGTAGCAAGTGGCAACGTCAAAGCCACCATCAATGGTGACAAAGTCTATGACATCCCTGCTGGCGGCACTTTATTAGCTACGCTCAACGCAGCAGGCGTCCACCTGCCTTCCGCTTGCGGAGGTAAAGGCTCCTGCGGTCAATGTAAGTGCCAAGTCATTGAGGGCGGCGGCGAGATTCTGCCTACTGAGACGGTGCATTTCAGCCGCAAACAACAGAAAGACCACTGGCGTTTAGGTTGCCAAGTCAAAGTCAAGAACGACCTCACACTCAAGATGGACGAGTCTATCTTAGGTGTTAAAGAATGGGAGTGCGAAGTTATCTCGAATAAGAACGTCGCTACGTTCATCAAGGAGTTCAAAGTTCAGTTGCCTCCAGGAGAGCACATGAATTTTGAACCTGGTTCGTATGCACAGATTCTTATTCCTGAGTATGACATCGACTATGATCGTGATATGGATAAGAGTCTGATTGGTGACCTTTATCTGCCGGCATGGAAGAACTTTGGTCTGTTTGGTCTCAAGCAGAAGAACACGGAGGCAACTATCCGTGCGTACTCTATGGCTAACTATCCGGACGAGGGTGACATCATCACGTTGACAGTCCGTATCGCTACTCCACCCTTCAAACCCAAAGACCAGTGTCCTAACGGTCCTGAGTTCCAAGATGTACCGTGCGGTATAGCATCAACGTATATCTTCTCACTCAAACCAGGTGACAAGGTGACAATGTCTGGTCCTTATGGTGAGTTCCATCCTGTTTATGATAGCAAGAAAGAGATGATTTGGGTAGGTGGTGGTGCAGGAATGGCACCTCTGCGTGCGCAGATTATGCACATGCTCAAGACGCGTCAATGTCGTGACCGTGAGATGCACTATTTCTATGGTGCTCGTGCTATTGATGAGGTCTTCTTCTTGGAGGACTTCCTGCAACTGGAGAAGGACTTCCCAAATTTCCATTTCCATTTGGCATTGGATCGTCCAGACCCGAAGGCAGATGGTTTAGGTATCAAGTACACGGCTGGTTTCATTGCCCCTGTGATGGGCGACACATATCTCAAGCAGCATGATGCTCCAGAGGATATCGAGTATTACTTGTGCGGTCCTCCAATGATGGCTAAGACTGTCCTTGACCTACTCCACTCATTAGGTGTAGCAGACGAAGACATTCGTTTCGATAACTTCGGTTAATCACACAAAGAAAAATAACCGTGCCTTGTGCACCAAATAATAACAACACTTATTAACTACCCCTCTCAACTCCCCCTTTAGGGGGTTGGGGGGCTTAAAAAAACAAACAACTATGAGGAAAATCTTTTTGGCAATGATTGCCACCGCTGCTATTGCAGCCATCGCATTAACGGGATGTAAGAAGGATTCTAAGAATGACCCCGAACCCGACCCAGTTTCTGAAAGCCAAATCAAAATGCAAGCAGCAACAGATGCTATTGGTACCGATGGGGGTGCGTTCCTCGCAAAAATGAAAGAAATAGGCTTCAAACTAGAACCAGGTAGCGAAGCGATGTACATAAAAGGAAACGAGTTCTGCTATATCACCACCAGGGACAGCATCGTGGAACGTGTTGCTTTTTATACTAAAGTTGATCAAGCTAATTTTGAAGTAGCTCGAACTTATTTCGTAGAATATGAGACTGCTTGCGCCAAAGTATTCCCTCAGAATTTTGCAGGAAGTTATACTCTTAATAATTCAAGTGCATCCTTTAAGAATAACGAAGAACCACAATTCTTGAGTTATGTAAAAGAGAGTCTCAAGGCTGATATGTTTACATCTAATGGACATGAATGTATTGGCGAATCTCATAATAACAACGCAGAAAGAACGCTTACTCTTGCTAAAGACGAAAACGAATGGCTGTGCCGAGTTTATGTTGATATAAAGAATGATTAAAGTTATGAAAAAACTATTTCTATCCTTTATGGCCATTGCCGCCATCGCATTAGTTGGCTGCAAATCACAAGATGAGCCAGACCCAAAGAATGACATCATTCAAGTTACCCATCAATTAGGTGAAAAAGTAACCAATCCTACCAATTCTCAATGGTGCAAACCCCAAACAGCAGAAGCCACATTGTCCTCTCTGCGCCGCATCTCTGATATCTTCTACTACATGGACTATCAAACAGACATGCAGTTAGATAATCTGCTCGCAGGCAATTATCGTTCTCGTGTGGCGTTCGAAAAAGCATTTAGCGACATCATGTTCTATCCAGAAGGAGAAGAGCCTATCTATACCCCACAAAGAATGGCTTGCTCTGGATTTGTTTGCAAAAACGAACAAGGTGAAATCCTTCTTGGACGAAACTTCGATGGCGATTTTGGGCCGCTGGTGATGATGTTTAATAGAGCAAATGGCGCAAAGTACGTGCAAATGACTGACCCTTGCTATAATTCTTTAATCTATATCAATCGTGAAACAAGGAAAGCCGATGGTACATTAAGTGATGGAAAAACATCGCTGCACCGCTTACTGCGCCAGCCTCTGCTCACTATGGATGGTATGAACGAACACGGTTTATGCTTTGGCGCTTTCCAATTGCCCAAATTTGATACTGTAAATATCGCCCCAATCTGTCAAGAAGGTCATGGTGACGCGATGGGAGCAAACTTGTTCCATAATCTTATTTTAAGCAAATGCAAAACAGTAAAAGAGGTGGAAACATTTATGAGCCAGCACGATTTTGTTACCAACAACACAACTCTCAATGTCCATTGGTTGATGGCTGATGCCACTGGCGATTGGGCTATGTTTGAGTTCTGGGATAACAAACTGAATGTCTATCGTGAGGACACGCTCTATAAGATGAGTAGTAATACCTGCACGCCTATTCCGTATGAGTGGTACAACATAGAAAACTATTATCGTTCTTGGATTCCTTATACATCTTACCCCAAACCAGGAGAAGCTACTAAGGATAACTGGCAAGCTGCATTCTCATCGAGGATACGTGCTACCCACATGATGAACTGCTATCAACCTGTTATGAACGAGATGGATGCGCTGAAATGTTTACAAGAAGGTCGGTTTAGCTTAGAGGTTCATAATCAATTAACCAATTGGTCATGTGTCTATAATCCAAAGCAACGCACCATCCTCTTTGCTCAACGCAACGACATGTCAAAAATCTATAAATTGGATTTGAAGACAGAGTTGTGATGTACACGAAAAAGTGTACAAGACAAATGTAAAGTTAAATAGCCGAAGAGTGCATTTTGAATTGAAGTGAACCCCAAAAGTTAGACAAAAAACTTTTGGGGTTTATTTTTATGAAA
>JAKSNG010000014.1 GCA_024400125.1 Paludibacteraceae bacterium | reverse complement strand
GCATTATCTATTTCTTGCATAGTCAAATCTTTATTAAATTCGTTAAGAGGTTTTAAGTCAAATCTCCTACTAATAAAAAAGTTAATGACTCTCTGCTGAATTTGTGCCTGTTTCTGTTGAACTGTGGTGCAAATAGTTTCATTAATTTGTTGGCATAAAATTGTTTCAATACCAATCGGCACTTTATAACATTGTACAAGATGCTCTATTTGGGGCATCTCATACTGGATTTTAATTGCGCCTTTCATAATCAGTCACGGTCTAAAAGTAATCGGATGATGTCAGAAGTTACCAGCTCTATTTGTCCGTGAAGACCACCTTGGGGGGCTACTGATTCTGCACTACAACGTGGAGTGTTCTGTTCGTCAAGAATTTGGATATTAACTTTTAGTTTCCAATTTTTAGGCAGTTCTTTCCGATAGATTTTCTCAATGCACTTGGCATGAAAAAGCACGGTTTCCTCCAATTCGCGTTCATAGGCGAATTTTTTGGCACGTTGGCGATTTTCTTTTAAAGTTTTTTGGAAAATTTGGTTGGCTACTTTTTGATGGAGTTTTTCTAATTTTGTCATAATTGCATTGTTTAAATTTTAATACTATATACGAATAACTCCTATCCTTTCTTTAGCAATAATGCAAAAATATTAAGAATAGAATATAAAATTAGCACAATACCTTCTATTTTTTGAATAGTATATTAATTTTAGAACATCGCTAAAAACATAAAAAAAGCCCTAAAAGATGCACTTTTAAGACTTTTGAATTGGTGAATAGACCAACGGATTTAGAGTTTTACTTTGTCCAAAGCAATTTTTTCAATGAAATCGAGATGGATGTCCATTGCTTGTAGTAATCGGCATAGAACATCTAAACCTACGGAAACATTACCATTCTCTATTTTGCTCAGATTACCATAATCAATACCAGAAAGATGAGCAAGTCCTCTAAGAGAAAGTTTTCGTTTCCTCCGAACACTCCGTAACTGAGCGCCAATGTATGCACGAGTTAATTCATTATCAGTAACCAATCGCTGAAAAGAATTAGGAAAGTCCTTATGAAGAGATAATTTCTTGTTGACATTTTCTAATTGTTGCCATGGATTCTGTTCCTTGCCTCGCACACGTTTAGGTTGGTCAAGAAGTACTTCCATAAGATGGGCATAGGACTTTTGCTTTTCAGTAGGTATAGGTTGCCTAAATCGTAACTCAGCTAATATGGTACGATTAGGACGAAGTAACTGTACATCCGTTGAATTGGTAAAAACAACTTTGACTTCCATGAGTTTTAATTTATGCCGACAAAGGGTTTTTGTCCGTTTTTAGGGTTACGCATTATAAAAGTTGTGGTTATCCAACCAGCCACGTCTGATTCTTGACGGAATAGATGGGAATCAAGGGTAGGAGAATGGGCGTTGACTGTTTGTAACGAAGATAGGCTTCGTCTGCTCCATAATTGCGGTCTTGACGCAACTCCAGACGACGGGCACCGCTAAACATAATGTACACAATGCCGATATAGCCTACTACTGTCATCAGCCATTGCCACCAAGCGTGATACGAACCTATACCGCAGATAAACACTCCCGTCCACAGCAGCACTTCTCCAAAATAATTCGGGCACCGTACTATGCGATACAAGCCGGTATCCACAAAACGATGAGGATTGATTTTCTTTGCCTCGTTCTTTTGGTAATCAGCCCATGCCTCAAGGATAATTCCCAAGGCGGCTATAGCAACTCCGACCCATGCAGTAGTCATATTGTCAATCCAGCCATCTGCTGCGTTTTGGACGCGGAAAACAATAGGGGCGGTTTGGCATAGATATAGTGCAACACAACTCAGCCAAATAGCCACCAATACCATTGGACTATAGTCGGCATTGTTCTTGGCATCCAAACTGACTGTTTTAGCATAGGCTTGACTGCGTAGTTCGCGTATGAGCAGGTAGGTTGCCAATCGACACCCATAAATCATCAGTAGCAATAGCATTAATCCAGTTGCCCAAGTTAGGCTATGGAAATGCAAGATAGCAACAGCCAGTGCGATGCCAGCGACGCTATAGCCATAACCGAGAGAAATAAACCAAATAAATCGTTTAAATCCAATGGCATCAATTGCCATAGTTAGTAGTGTCAGAATAAGAAATGTAGTTAGCATACGATGTTGATTATAAATTTTGCGTGCAAAGGTACAACTTTTTTGGGGAATGTGCAAATATGAGCACAAAAAAAGTGTTTTTTCGTCCAAAAGCAGTATGTCTTGTGCAAAAAAGCGAAATATATGTTTGCAATTTTTGTGTGGTGAAAAAAATTTCACCCCTGATTGTTCGAGAGCTCGTCCCTTTTTTTAGCATAAGCCGTCCCTTTTGTGTACTAAAAATTTGCAAAAAGCATTTCTTCATATTATCTTTGCAGTCGAATTTGTACGCGGGCTGCAAAAGCAAACAAAGAAAAAAACCGCACAATTGGGACGAATTGGGACGAATTGAGACAATTGTATTTTGACCCGTGTATATTAGGAAGAAAAAAGCAGCCGAATTCGGAAAAATTCGGAAGAAAATGGAAAATTTACTTTTGACCCGTGTATATTAGAAGGTCCGCTTGCGCTAAAGTCGAAAGTTAAAAGTCAAAAGTTAAAATAATCAATATATGGAAAACATTAACCTTAACACGGAGAAGAATGACATGTTCATTACTTCTCACCTGGGTTCCGACAGTCTTCCTGGGCTCGTCCAAAACTGTCTGACGGTGGCAAAGACCACACCAATGAAAGATATGCTGTTATTGTCATTATTAACGAACAGCGCATACGCGCTGCCTGCGATGCGTTTTTATCATGGGCAGCCTCGTCACGAGTATGGAGCAGACTTGATGACGATGATTTTAGCTCCTGCTGCCAGTGGCAAAGGTATTATGAACTATGGTCGTAGCGTAATGAAAGCTATTGAAGGAGAGAAAGGCAAGCAGGTTTATATTCCAGCGAATGCCAGTTCAGCAGCGTTGGTTGCTTTGTTGCAGCGTTTTCGTGGACGCGGAATTATCATGGCGACAGAGATGGACACGTTGTCGCAAGCGTTGCGGTCAAGTTATGGGCAGTTTTCGGACATTATTCGTTGCCTTTTTGAGCACGAGACGATTAGTCAGTTACGTCGACAAAACGACGAATTCATCGAGATCCGTGACCCACATGTGTCGATGTTGTTGTCTGGAACGTACAATCAGTTGACTCCTTTATTACAATCGCGCGAGAACGGTTTGATGAGTCGTTTTGCATGCTATGTGGTGACGGAGCGTGCAGACTTTATGGACGAAGTGTGGGATAGCGACAGTTATGCTTCTTCGTCCGCCGAAAGTACGATGAAATCGTACAAAATGCTGGAAAAAGCAACTGAGCAGTTAGGTGCGTTGTATCTGCAACAAGTGAATAGTGAACATACTTGTTTTTTCTCGTTCACAGAAGCACAGCGTCAACAAGTCAAACGAATGTTCCGTGCGGAGTATGACACGTATGCAGCTGCCTATGGTGCAGAGTTTGACCAAACACTCAAACGTATGCCTGTGATTATGAAAAGGATAGGAATGGTGCTGACAGGTCTGCGTCTCGACCCCAATGCACCATTGCCAGAGCATGTATTCTGTTCGGAAGAAGATTTCAGGACGGTGCTGTTGATGGGGCACAAGTTACTGATGCATGCGGCTACGATGTACGATTTGCTACCAGCCGTCTCTACACCGACACCGAATGCACCGTCTGGAAGTATGATGCAAAAACAGTTCTTGAACAGCCTACCAGAGGAGTTCTCGAAACAAGATGCCGAACATTTGGCGGACGCGCTGGGAGTGTCCGTGAAGACACTAAACAACTGGTTGACTAATTGGGTTAAAAACCTTAATATTCAACATGTTGCGTATGGTTCGTATAGCAAAAGTGCATAAAAAGGAACTTGGGAATTTTCGGGAACTTCCCGAAAATTCCCGAAAGTTCCCTGCCTATGTTTTTTGAGGAATCTATGAACAAGGACATATAGAAATAATAACTTAGAACACTGCGAATATGTGTCAACCTTTTTAGGAAACGTGTCAACCTTTTTAGGAAATGTATGGTTATCAATTGGCTTCCTACTTCGGACTAAAAAGCGGTTCGTAAGCGGTTCGTAGCGGGTTCCGAAGCGGTTCCAGTCATACCATGCCAAAGCTATGTCTTTGTACGGTTTTGTACGTTTTTAGGTTTACTCGTTTACTAAAAAAGTTGACAATGCTCCTAAAAAGGTTGACAAATTATTAACATTTAAAACTTTTATAACATTATGCAAATATTAGAATTCACACCATTATTTAAAGTTGTCGTCGGTAAACTAAGCCATTTGAGCGATTGGTGGATTGTTCGCCGATATGGGAAGTATTTTACGGGTCACAGAAACAAAAAACGCAATTATCGTCATCATCCGGTGACGCAAGAAGAGAAGAAGACTCAAGAACGTATGCGACGAATTGTGCCGGCATATCGTGCGCTCAGGCAGTCGCCGGAGGATTGGGCTAAACTGCAAGCCGAGTTCCTGGCTCAGCGAAATGACAAACATGGGATACATAGTAATGTGTATGCGTATTTTGTGCATCGCGAGATGGCACGCATGACCCGCGAAGGAGACTTAGCTGCTAATCCCACCCAATTCCTATGCGACTGGTCACAAAAGAAAAGGCACTAACCCGTTTGTGTAAAAAAATGTATATTTTTCTCCAAAATTTGTACATTCCAAAAATTTGTTGTGCTGCTTCTGCTGTTGTTCTTACAGGTTGGCGCGGAGGAGGAGGTGGATGTCGGAGGAGGTAGAGGGTTGAGCGAAGGAGAGGTTGAGGGGTTGAGTGTTTGAGCGAGGAAGGGTGACGGTGGTAGCGGCTTTTAAGTATAGCGATAACGAGGGAAGGATAAGCCAGCGAAGATTGAGATAGAATCGTCCACCTTGACCATACGTGGCAGGAGAAGAATTGGCATAGAGTACATCGTTCTCGTAGGTATAGATACGATTATCCCACTGACGAACATCAAACACTTGCACACGAAACTGCAACGTGAGTGGGATAGCGAACGTGTACTGTATGTCCTGCAAGACACTGGCACCCCACGTCCGATGAGACAAGGAGTCAGATACGAGATTGGCATCAAGTTGCGTACGTAAACGCCAGCCATCACGCTCCCAATGGAATTGATAACGTGCGGAATAAGTGCCTTTGCGCGCTTTCTCACGCGCCCGCAAACGCAACTGCATGTTCCACTCTTGATAAACATAACGGATGTCTCCTAAAGCATCATAACCCAAAGATGGCGCAAAAGGAATACCAAACTTAGGCGCACTAAACCGAAACACGTCTCCATATACAGAAAACCGCCAATGACGCACACATCGGATATCGGTACCGAGATAAAGACCGTTCTCATCGTTGATACGACTGCTCTCCGAAAAACCATAACCTAAGGTATTGTCAAAAGTGGGGGAGTAATAGCGATACAAAACCACTAAACTAACATCATTGACAGGATAAAAGCGGCTACCTACTTCGGCACCCACACCCCACTGCTGATTCTGCGCTGTCGCTACCTCACCAAAGACATCAAACCAACCATAGTTATATCGAAAATTGAGTCCTAAGACCGTCTGATACTGTCCACGAAAGTAGTTTTGATTATACTTGGCTTGCGCATAGTAAGTGACCGAATCGGAATAGAGATTCTCCAACATGGTCAAACCAACCTTCAAGCGTCGATAGCGAAAATCGATGTTGGTGCCTAATGTGTGCCTATGCAATGAGTCATTGGGGGTAGTCCAGGAATAGAAAATAGAGGTGTATATATCCAAAGCGTGCTGTTTGTTTTTGCCCACACGCGGAGAAAAAAGCAAGGTTGTTCCTGCACCATGTAGTCCTTGCCCATCCACGCTACTGTATTGACGGAGTCCTTCGGGTGCCATACCCACATCGGTGACATACGCTAACTTGCCCCGATGAAATGGCTCACTTACGACTAATCCGAGTCCAAACTGAGCCTGATAATTGCCTGCGACAAGAGTCTGTACGATACCTAAGTCATTGAGTTGCACATATCCTCCATATTGCAATTGTCGCCAGTCAGCACCAGGAGCACGACGACCTTGCAAACCAAACTGTACACGGTTGCGATAGTTGAACTTATACTTCAATTGCGCATAGACGGGGTCAGACTGAAACGACTCGATGTCTCGTATATCAAGTCGGGTAAGCAGTTCGTGCCTACCATAATGAAAGACCTCTTTGGCATAGAGCGGTTCAGACGGAGCAGTATATAGACTATCCACAAAAACAAACGCTTGCAGATTGCGGATGTCGTATGGCTGCAATTCGCTAATTAAGTCCAATTCACCGACATTATGCATGGGGTGTTGATCGACATAACGCAAGATGGCATCGACCTGACGGGTACTTAAAAACCGCAGTTGCTCTAAATCATGCGCAGTAGCTGTATTGAGGTCAATGGGATGGTCTGCAAAAGACAATAGTTCGTCTTGTAACTGTTCATAATCGACTTCGGATGTTTCGGTCAACTGTTCGTAGATGTCGCTGATGATGTCGGTGATAGCATAGGTTTCTCGCGCATAAACGACGGAAGCAGAGGCGATGATAAGACTCCAAACAAGACTGATTTTAGCAACAGAAGACATACGAAAAAATTATCACTCCCAATCTAAGTATGGGCGTAAACGCTCGATTTCATCGGAAGATAGCGATGGCAATTCGCGCAAATCGTTGATATGGTGTAGCCGAAACTTTTGACGTCTCAGGTTGTAGATGGCTTTTGCCTGCTCATATCGCAGATAAGGATGGCGCGCCAATTGTGCTTTGGACGCGTGGTTAACCGGCAGACGCTGAATATACGAGGTATCTGCCGTCAGATGTGGAATGATAGTGTCCCAGCCAGCCCACTCCGTATGCGGTATATCGTACACCTGTTGCGGTGAGTAATAACCCCCTAAGTCATCCCTAAAACGTATAATCTGTTGGGCTAAGTAAGACCCGATGCCACGTATGAAGAGAAGGTCGGTGGAATCGGCGGTATTGAGTTCAATGATGGTGTCTTTTTTAGGATGGATATGTCGCGCAAGCAATATCGAATCATATCGCAAACTGTCGCGCATATACCTAAGACTGTCACGTGTATATCGCAGGCGGCGCAGACTATCTCGTTGAGCAACCCACTCCGTACTATCAATACGAATATATGGAAGAAGACGATGGTAAGCACTATCGGTTAGTCCATAGAGGGATTGAAAATCTTCGGGGTGATGATAGCGACCACCTTTGGCGCGGTACTTCATGATATTGCGAATCTGCCACGGGCGAAGTCCCAGACGAAGAAAAGTGGCGCTGTCTGCTTTGTTGGGATCAAAGGGACGCAGTTGAATGACAGCTGTTTCGGGCGACTCTAAAACCACTTGTGCAGGCGAAGATAAATGATGAGTATGTTGGTTATCAATAACCCACAAAACGACTTTGGTAGTGGCAATGATGGCTACCCAAAGACCTACTCCTATCCATTGACGGGGTGTTAGCATACTCAAAAACGCTGCAAAAATACAAAAATATTTGTATATTTCAAAAAAAAATAGTACTTTTGCAGCGAATTTTTGGTTATACTATGTTAATTCAAGAGATACAGTCAATCAAACAGCGGTATGGGATAGTGGGGACAAACCAAGTTCTCAATCGCGCCATTGAGATTGCGGTGCAGGTTGCTCCGACCGATTTGAGTGTGCTTATCACTGGCGAGTCGGGCGTAGGTAAAGAGCATTTTCCGCATATCATCCACGACTATTCCAATCGCAAACATGCTCCGTATTTCTCAGTGAACTGCGGCGCTATTCCAGAGGGCACTATTGAGAGTGAACTGTTTGGTCACGAGAAAGGTGCATACACCGACGCCAAAGGTGACCGCAAAGGATATTTCGAGATAGCCGACGGGGGCACACTGTTCCTCGATGAGGTGGGTGAGTTGCCGATAGCGATGCAGTCTAAGTTGCTGCGCGTATTAGAGACAGGCGAGTTCATCAAGATGGGTGCCAGCAAGATTCAGAAAACCAACGTGCGCGTTGTGGCTGCCACGAACATTGACCTGCCCAAAGCCATCGCCGAAGGACGGTTCCGCGAAGACTTATACTACCGACTGAATACAATAGAAATCAAAGTACCCGCGTTGCGCGAGCGCAAGGAAGATATACCATTGTTATTCCGTAAGTTCGCTGCCGATTTCTCTGAGCAATACCGCATGCCAGTCGTGCGCTTGACCGAAGAGGCTAATCAAGTGCTGCAGTCTTACTACTGGAAAGGCAATATCCGTCAACTGAAGAACGTAGCCGAACAGGTGAACGTGATGGAGACCAATCATGAGATTACGGCAGACACATTGCGCAAGTACTTGCCAATAACCGAAGCGAGTGGTATTCAGTTGGCATCGAAGTCACAAGCATCGTCAGACGCTTTTATGAACGAGCGCGAACTGCTGTATAAAGTGCTGTTTGACATGAAGCGCGATATGACCGAGATGCGGCAGCAGCTCAATGGACTATTGACCCAAACACAGGCAGCAGCGCCTGCGCCTAACTATACGCAGGAGGATTATCAGACCGTAGAAGTGATGCGAGACGAACCGGTCAGCATAGACGAAATGACCAAGGAGAGTATTCGTCGCGAACTGGAGCGCAATGATGGTAGTCGTAAGTTGGCTGCCGCTGCATTAGGTATGTCTGAACGAACACTATACCGCAAACTGAAGGAATATGGCTTGTCGTAAATGGATATATCTGCTGTTGCCCCTTATGCTACAGGGGTGTGTGATAAGTTACAAGTTCAATGGCGCCAGCATTGACTATGCAACCACACACTCGATAGCAGTAGCGGATTTCCCCAATAATGCAGCATTGGTGTACCCCCCATTGAGTAGTGACTTGAGTGAGGGCATACGCGACCTCTACCAGCGTCAAACACGACTTCAAGTACTGCGCAAAGGAGGAGACCTCGAGCTGGAAGGAGAAATAACAGGGTACACTCTAACACCTATGTCTATCTCAGCAGATAGTTATTCGGCAGAGACACGATTGACAATAACCGTGCAGGTGCACTTCACCAATAATGTCAATCCCGAAGAGAGTTTTGACAAGACCTATACCTCGTATCAGAACTTCGACTCGTCCAAACTGCTCACAGATGTACAGGAAGAGTTGTGCGCCACAATGATAAAAGAGATAGCAGAAAACATCTATAATGATACGGTAGCAAAGTGGTAATTTGCATTTTTTTGCTCAAAAACTTGCGTATTTCAAAAAAAAGCAGTACTTTTGCAGCCGAATTGGAAGAGAAAACAATTTTTTAATTAAAAATATTATGTACATTTTATTTACAGTCCTAATCGTTATTGCAGCCATCCTGCTGATTTTACTTGTTCTTGTACAGAATAGTAAAGGTGGAGGTTTAGCTGCTGGTTTCGCAAGTGGTAACCAGGTGATGGGTGCTCCCAGAACTGCTGACTTCTTAGAGAAAGCCAGCTGGATTTTGGCAGGTGTCATTGTTGCTCTCAGTATCTTAGCTGTAGGTGCACACAAGATGAATGCAAGAACTACATCCACTGATGACCAAAGTCAGATTACAGAGCAAGTACAACACGCTGCTGAAGCAGAAGCTCCTGCTGCTGTTGATTTCAACGCAGAGCAACCTGCAGAGTAACCTGTAGAGTAATCACCACTGTTGGCGAAAGAGTCCGCCGATAATGCAGATGAGCATATAGAGCGGATAGAGTATTTCTAAAAGAAAAGCATCAAAGAAAGAGACGGACGCGTCTCTTTTTTTTATCAGTCGATATTCAAGAGGGAACTTAATCAATAGCACTAACGGGCACAGGAGTTGGAGCACGTTAGCCGCAACGACAAGTCCGCCGACGAGCAGTATATCGTGGTCAGTATAGTGCGGTGCTTTGCCTGCCCATCTCATCCGTTGGCGCCACAATGCACGCCACGAGCGTAGGGCTTGTATGGAAGCGGTATAGTCGGGATGGTCATTGACCTCGATGCGCAATCCACGTCGCTTGAAACTCTCCAGCAGGAACATATCGTCTCCGCTGGGTATCTCGGGGTGTAAGTCAGCATAACTCTCTAACCATCGTTCTCGGCGCACAATCATATTCGCACCGCTGCACAAGACAGGATGATGGTGTTGGGCTGTGACGATAGTGAGTTGCTGAATGGCAGCATATTCCGCTATCTGTAACCGCTCCAACAGCGATGAGCCTCCAGTCATTCGCAGGGGTAAGATAAGCAAATCTGCCTCTGTCTCGGGCACAGCAGGCGGCGCTGACACATCGTCATCCATCAACCAGACATATTCGGTGTCGGCTGCTGTAATGAGACGGTGCAAGGCGTGCTTTTTGCCTAACCCTTCGTCATTGATACCTCTCCGCGGTATGATGGTTGTAAAGCGCATAGTTGGGAATAGAAAGTGGGGTAGGACTTATCGATACAGGTTATATCTTCTTCGGTGAGTGGCATGTCCGCAGCCGCCATAGCCATAGCTACGCGGTGGTCTCCATTGACACGCAGATGCTTGATGGAGTCGATGCGGTCACTTTCTTTGATACGAAGCATCGCCGTATTGCGCGCAATAAGTTTGATATCTAATTGGCGGCAAGTCAATGCTACTGCGGGATAAAGGTCGGGACAAGTGATGAAGTTCTGCACAATGGGCCAAAACGTGCTGCGACCCACTTTAGAAATGATGGCGCCTGTAGCATCAAAGCGCGTACCCACACCAAAATGTTTGTATATCTGTGCGATAATCTTGTCCCCTTGAATAGACTCGGCAGAGAGTCCATTGAGGTGTAGTTCGCCGCCATGTAGCGCCACATACTCGTACCAGAAAGCCGCTGAACTCCAGTCGGTCTCTATCAGTTGTTCGCCATTAGCAAAGCGCTGTTTCACCTCTTGCGTCATTTGGATATAGGGAGAAGTGCAGTCTGTTTGCACCTTGAATCCAACTAATTGCAGCGCCGACACATATTGTGAGGAGAGTGGTCCATTCAGTTTGGGACCTTTGTCACGGGTGTCATCATCCATGGGGTTGTGCAACTGTTTGCCACGGATACGCAGTGGCGGAAAACCAAATTCCCCCTCGTACCATATATCTGCACCACATTGGATAAGCGCAGCCACCTCTTGCACGATGGGGCGCTTGTTCATGCGAGCGCTTCCTTTGAGTACCACCGTGTGCCCCTCTAACTGGGCACAATAAGCCGTCAGGAAGCGCATAGCGGTACCGCAGTTCTCTACATCAATCTCTTTGGCGCCGTCGGCAATAGCCACTAATGCGTGATGCAACGTCTTCACATCCTGCGGAACACGTGGATCGTCCACGTCCATCAGCGGTTGTCCAGACAATGCCTGCAAAATAAGCAGCCGATTAGCGATACTCTTGGATATAGGTAGTTCTATTTCGGTCATTATTATAGGTTTTTGAGCGTCTGTTTTAACCACGCATAGCAGCGTTGTGTAGAAGGTATGCTCAGTCGTTCTTGAGGAGAGTGTACGCCATACATTTGCGGTCCAATAGACACCATGTCTAAGTACGGATATTTCTGCAAGAATAGTCCGCACTCCAGTCCAGCATGAATAGCCAGTACGGCAGGTTCAGCATGGAAGAGGTCATGGTAGGCTTGCTTGGTTATTTCCATCAGTGGTGAGTGCACGTTGGGTTTCCATCCCGGGTATCCGTCTCCGTGTGTGACCGTGTCGCAAGCGGTGGCTAAGGCTGCCTCCACTGCATCTTTGATACGGTGTTTCTCTGTTTCGATGGACGAGCGTTGAGAGGTATTGACCTCTATGTATCCTTCTTTCATCTTGATAGATGCTAAGTTGGTGCTAGTCTCTACTAAGCCAGGCATGTCTTGACTCATAGCAATCATGCCGTGCGGACAATCGACTAATGCTTGGACGAGACGCAGCGCTTGGTCTTGCGGCAAGAACAACTCTGGCATAGCGCATGAGTCGAGCGTGAGTTGCATGTCTTTTTCGACTTCGTCGTACTCCTGATGTACTTCCGATGAATACATATTAAACCGCGCTACTACTTCGTGCTTATATTCGTGTGGCACAGCTAATACGGCTTCTGCTTCGCGTGCGATAGCGTTGCGCAAGTTACCACCAGCGAGGACAGCGAGTTGGTAGTGACAGTCCGTCAGTTGGTTGAGGAAATGAACAATAATCTTATTAGCATTTGCGCGACCTTTGTTGATGTCGTCTCCGCTATGTCCTCCCATCAGTCCTTTGACTGCTACGCGGAAAGCAAAGTACTGCTGCGGCTCAGCTAATGTGACGGGCTCATAGTGCATTTTAGCCAAGGTGTCTATGCCACCAGCACAACCGATGAAGATTTGTCCATCGTCTTCGGAATCGAGGTTGATGAGGCGGCGACCACGCAGGTAACCATCTTTGAGTTTGAAAGCGCCCGTCAGTCCGGTTTCTTCGTCCACGGTGAAGAGACATTCTAAAGCAGGATGGGGTACATTCGTAGCGGTGATGATAGCCAAAGCCATTGCCATACCGATGCCGTCATCGCCACCTAAAGTGGTACCTTTCGCTTTGAGCCATTCTCCATCGACATAGGTCTGGATAGGGTCCGTCATAAAATCGTGCTGGGTGTCGCTATTCTTTTCGCATACCATATCCATGTGTGCTTGTAGAATAACACCTTCGTGCGATTCGTAACCAGGAGTAGCGGGGCAGCGCATAATGACATTCATGGCGTCGTCACGCACACATTCTAAGTGATGTGCTGCGGCAAAATCGATCAGCCATTGACTAATGAGTTCCTCGTGTTTAGAAGGACGAGGCACACGCGTGATGGCCTCAAAAATAGAAAAGACTTCTTTGGGTTCTAATGTATTCATCGTGCTTGAGTATCTATAGCCAACTTAACCACATTCGTCATACTGTCTAAGAGAATGGGTTCGGTTGTGAATTGATTATTCTGTGAATTGATAAGTGGCATGTACCACACACCATTTTCGTTCGCCCAATAAAAGCGATTATTGACAACATCAGTGGTCAGTGCTTGTGGTACGGCGGCGTCCACGACCACTAAGTTCTCCGCTTCGGGCAGATTAGCGACGCATAGACCTTCCGTTGTGCGGGCATAGATTTTGCGGGACACAATCTTAAAACCCAACAGGTTAGGTAACTCAGTCTGCAATTCGGACAAGTAATAGGCATGCTCATTGTAGAGTTGGAACGTGTCCTGCATCTGCTTCAGTATCTGTAAGCCTTCGGGATAGTCGATAGGTTGTCTATCTTCGGCGCGATTGCCATAGATGCGTCTGCGGTAGGTTTGTCCGTCTGCGGTCTCTATCAGCACGGCTGCAGCGGGCATGTCGTGGACGGTGTAGTAACGTGCGACATCGGTCAGTTTGCCATCCAGTATGACCTCTAAATAAATGGGGACGTCTTTGGCTGCTTTGTGAAAATAGACCGTCCAGGTGTCCGCCGTATTGGTTTTGCTGACAGCGGTATAGGCAACATCGTCGGGAATACTCCACGCGTATTGCACAGGGTATTTATAGGGGTTATATACTTGTGCGATAAAAGTCACATTCTGATAGATGGACAGTCCCGCAGAGTCCGCTTTCTCCACAGAGCAAGTGAAGTTAGGGATGGTGTCATAAACCGTTATCTCGGCGGTTTTGGTAAGGGAAGACTTGTCATCAACTTTGAGTATGACCACATATTTGCCGGGTTGTCGGTAGGTGTGAGAGGGGTTTTTAGAAGATGAAGTGGAGGCGTCACCAAACGTCCAAGCCCACGCTTCTCCGCCAGTAGATAGATTGGTGAAGACAACCGACTCACCAGCACGTGGTTGTTCGGGAGTAAACTTAAAGTCAACTGTTTTGTTGGAGCAAGCCATCAGCATGCAACCAACCATCAATAATGTCCAATGCTTTGTCATAATCCATATTGGCATCAAGCCAATGTATTGTTGTGTCGGCACGAAGCCAAGTCAATTGTCTTTTGGCATAGTGTCTCGAGTTCTGTTTAATCAATCGTATAGCTTCTTCACGGCTTGTTTGTCCATCGAAGTAAGCGAATAGTTCGCGGTATCCTACTGTTTGCAGACTATTAAGGTGCTTATGCGGATAGACCGTTCGGGCTTCTTCTTCTAATCCGAGGTCTAACATCTGCTCCACGCGGGTATTGATGCGTTGGTAGAGTTCTTCTCGTGGACGCTCTAATCCTACTTTCACAATTCGGAAATTGCGGTGTGTGAGCTGTTTATCGCGTTCGCCCATGACACCCATTTGACGAAAAGACGAGTAGGGTCGCTTCGCAACTAAGGTCACTTCCAGGCAGTGCTTCAACCGCTGCGGATTGGCTTGGTCTGCATTTTGCCAGTAGAGTGGGTCGAGTTGTTGCACCTGTGCTTGCAGCCACTCAAGTCCGTATTGCTCATACTGCTGATTGACCTGTTCGCGGATAACGGTCGGTACCTCTGGTATAGCATCTAAGCCATAGCATACAGCATCTACGTACAGCATACTCCCTCCCGTCATGATCACTACCGAATGCTTGCTCCAAAGCGAGTCTAACAGCGTGAGCACGTCTCGTTCGTATTGTCCTGCATTATAACTATCGGTAATCGATTTATTGCCAACGAAATAATGGGTAGCGCAAGCTTGCTCTTGTTCCGTAGGGGCGGCGGTTCCGATAGGTAGTTCGCGGTAAATCTGTCGCGAGTCCGCGTTGATGATGGGGCATGAGTAGTGCTGAGCAAGACGGATACTGAGGTCTGTTTTACCGACGCCAGTGGCTCCCACGAGCACCAATAACGTGTTAGAACATCGATCCGTCATCAAAACTGAGGTCTTGGAAACCTTCCATGTCGATGTCGCCGTCGTCGTATTGGCTATCGCCGTAGAAGTTTTCGTCGGTTTCCCAATCTGCTTTACCATCTTTACCGACGATGCCTGCGTTAGGGTCTTCGGTCTGTAGTTGTTGTGGTGCTTTGCCAGTATTCTCGACACATTCTATGCCATCCATTGCGCCAGGAATAATTTCCTTGAGCGAGCCAAAGAAGTAGCGTTCGAACATAGGGTCAAAAATGTAGATGAGTCGCTGCCCTTGTTCTTCAAGCAGGTCGCTGAGTCGCGTGTCCTCCATGACCATGTTGTCATACTCAAAATTAGAAGCCATAGGCACGAGTGTCACTTCTTGCTCTTTTTCCCAGCGGTCGTTACACATAAAGAACGATGTCATCTGATCATCGGGATATTGTACAGAAGCCAAAATGGCTTTGTGTAAGTCTAAGAATGTGGACTCCGAATCAGCCTTAAATACGCGGCGGAAGTTGGTGTCACCTTCCTCACACGAGAAAGTAATTTTGTATATCATAAGTTATAAATAAAATCATTCAACGCCATGTGTCAGTTCGTGGTACGCGTGCAGACTGAGGTTATCGCTCACGAGTTTCAGCGCTTTGCATCGTGTAAATCCTTGTGCTGCGATGAAGGCTAATTCCATATCAAAGACACAATCTTTATAGTCCGATTGCAGCACAAAATCGCAGTTGGAATAGCAGATGGCTTTTCGGTCGGCGATAGGGTATAGTCCGTCATCCATCGAGTCCAGTTTGAGTACGGCTTCGGGGTACGTGACATTGGGGTGGTTGAGTCGTGATTCGGTCACTTCGACCAGTGTACCGATATCGAAATTTGCGCTTCCAGCATAGCCGATGTTGATGACTTCGGCATCGCGTGGTACATCGCGCAACGCACGGATGATGTTGATCGCTCCTACGCCGGTGATGATAATCGGCCAGTCGCATCCAGGAAGATACTTAGCGACCAATTCGCGTTCGCCTTCTTCTGCAATTAAGATGTAATGTTCCATAGTTATTTCATTTCTCTTGTTTTATGCGGGATAGCCAGACGTGTGGCATTATAGCAGGCATAGCAGAGTGTGAAACGTTCGCGCGAGCACGTGATGTTCATCCCCACATTGGTAGCCTTACCGCAACATTCGCAAATAAACGGTTCTTTCGGTTTATAAGGCAGTTTATCTGCACATTTGGTTAGTCGCGCCATGATATTGTCCTTGTTAGCCTCCCGTTTTTGGGTTATTTCCGGTGTGTCATCGGGGACGATGGGCTTGTTATCTTCCGCCTCTTTCGCCACGGCTTTTCGCACGTTTTCTGGTGTCCGCACATCTTTGGAGTTATCGACAACAAAGGCTTTAGGCATTCGTTTCATGAGGTCTTTATTCACAGTCCATTCGGAGAAGTGAAATTTCTCGTAATGCTTAGAAACAGCATCGCCCGTGAATGGGATTTTAGCTCCGCATTTGCGGCATAAACAAGTTGAGATGTCTGCCATAGTATTTGCTATTTATAGTTTCCGCTGCAAAGGTAATAATTTTTTTTCAAATATACAAATAAATTTGTATTTTTCCACAGAAAACTGATTATTTTTAGGACAAAAAGCGGAAAATAATTTGCGTATATCAAAAAAAAGTAGTACTTTTGCAGTCACTATGAAAACCTTACTTCTTATAGATGCTTATGCGATGATATTTCGCGCATACTATGCTTTTATCAAAGCGCCACGAATGAATTCGAAGGGCGAAAATACGTCTGCGGTATTTGGTTTTGTGGTGACTATGGAAGATTTGATTAAGCGCCTCAAGCCAACCCATTTAGCGGTAGCGTTTGATCCTCACGGCGGAACTTTCCGTCATGAGGCATTTGAGCAATACAAAGCTCAACGTCCTGAGACACCAGAAGATATACGCAAAGCGGTACCTATTATTCAAACGATTTTGCATGCTATGAATATCCCCGCCATTGAGGTGGCAGGGTTTGAGGCAGACGATGTGATAGGCACATTGGCTAACAAGGCAGAACAAGCAGGTTTTGAAGTGTATATGGCGACGCCAGACAAGGATTATGGACAACTGGTGACGGAGCGCATACACATGTATCGTCCTCGCCACACGGGTGGGTTTGAGCAAATGGGACCGGCGGAGGTGTGCGCTAAATATGGCTTGCAAGATAAGTCACAAGTGATTGATTTATTAGGGTTGATGGGAGACGCGTCGGATAATATACCAGGTTGTCGAGGAGTGGGCGAAAAGACGGCTATACAGTTGTTAACTACTTATGGTACGATTGAGAATTTATTAGCCCATACGGATGAACTGAAGGGGGCGTTAAAAACGAAGATAGAGGAGCAAGTCGAAAATATTCGTTTCTCTAAATTCTTAGCCACTATTCGTACGGATGTTCCCGTTGAATTGGACGAAAATGAGTTACTTATCAAAGACCGCAACTATGATCAGTTGACCACTATCTACGAGGATTTGGAATTTTATTCGTTGTTGAAGCATTTTCCGACTCGTGCAACGGAGTCTGCTCCCAAGCAGCCTGAGAAAAAGAAAAAGTCTGCTCCAGCGGAAGCCACATTGGATATGTTTGCCGCATTGGATGCCGATATACAACCTGCAGCACAGCAACAAGCCACACCGACATACGACACTGTTGAGAATCGTCTTTGTCAATATCTATTAAATCCGGAGGTTGCTTTCAATCCCTATAAGATGCCTGATTGGGACGCATTGAAAAAGGATGCATCATTATGGAACTTGTACAACGAAGTTGAACTGCCATTAGTGTCCGTGTTGCGCAATATGGAAAAAGCGGGGGTGCGGTTTGATGTAGCGATGCTACAAAATGCCGAACGACAGTTAACCGCCGAGTTAGAAACCATAGAGCAAGAGATTTATCAATTAGCAGGAACAAACCTTAATATCAATTCTCCGAGACAAGTGGGTGACTTGCTTTTTGAGCAAATGCGATTAGATACCAAGGCGAAGAAATCGAAGAACGGACAATATTCAACGAGTGAGGAAGTGCTGCAAGGTCTAAAAGATAAACATCCTATTGTGGGGAAGATTTTAGACCAACGTGAACTCAAGAAACTTATCTCTACATACGTTGCTCCATTGCCATCTTATATCAACCCTGCTACGGGAAAGATTCATACCACATATAATCAGATGGTGACAGCGACTGGTCGTTTATCTTCATCCAATCCTAATCTGCAGAATCTACCTATTCGGTCGGAACGAGGTCAACTCATAAGACAAGCCGTGATAGCGGATGAAGGCTGCCTATTCCTTAGTGCGGACTATTCACAAATTGAGCTGCGTTTGATGGCACACATGTCGCAAGATCCTCATCTATTGGCGGCTTTCCAACAAGGACAAGATATTCACGCGGCAACGGCAGCAAAGATTTTTGGAGTACCCATTCAAGAGGTTACCAAAGATCAACGTCGCCGTGCTAAAACGGCTAATTTTGGTATCATATATGGTATCTCGGCATTTGGTTTAGCGCAGCAGTTGGATTGTTCGCGTACGGAGGCTAAGAGTTTGATTGACGAGTATTTTGCCGCATTCCCCAAAGTTATCGATTTCATCGAAAAACAGAAACAGTTTGCACGTGAGCATGGTTATGTTGAGACGCTTTTTGGTCGCAAACGTTTCTTGCCAGATATTAACTCACAAAATGGTACTGTTCGTTCGTTTGCCGAGCGCAATGCCGTCAATTCACCCATACAAGGTACCGCAGCGGATATTATTAAGATGGCTATGGTGGCGATTGACAAACGTTTGCCTAACCGTATGATTATGCAAGTACATGACGAATTGAACTTCAATATACCGATTGAACAGGTTGATGAAGCCAAACAGATTGTAGTGAGTGAGATGGAAAACGTGGTACACCTGACGGTGCCATTGATTGCTGAATGTGGCGTAGGTAAGAACTGGTTTGACGCCCACTAATTACCACAAGATAGGTGGTATATTGTGCGACTGCAGGTAGCGGTTGGCTGCCGAGAAATGTCCGCATCCAATAAATCCTCGATACGCACTCAACGGACTTGGATGGGGAGCAGTCAGTACTAAGTTCTTACGACGGTCTATATATTGTCCTTTTCGCTGTGCATAACTTCCCCATAATAGGTAAACGATATGTTCGCGTTGCTTATTGAGCGCTTGTATGGCGGCATCGGTTAACTCTTCCCACCCTTTGTTTTGGTGACTACCAGGTCGATGTGCTTCGACCGTTAGTGTGGCATTGAGCAAGAGAACACCTTGCTGTGTCCACGATTGCAGGTTTCCCGAAGAAGGGATAGGTTTACCTAAGTCTCTATTCAGTTCTTTGTAGATATTGGCTAACGAAGGGGGTATTTCTACGCCTTCATTGACGGAAAAGCATAAACCATGAGCTTGTCCGACATCGTGATAGGGGTCTTGTCCAATAATGACAACTCGTACCCTATCAAAAGGGCACGAGTCGAAAGCATTAAAGATGAGTCGCGCAGGAGGAAAACATTGTTTGGTTTGGTATTCATGCCGCACAAACGATGTCAACAACTCAAAATATGGTTTATCAAATTCGGGTTGAAGAACAGTCTTCCAACTATCGTCTATTCGTACGTCCATTAGTCTACGATGAGCATTGCGTCACCGTAATCGCCAAAGTGGTATCCTTTCTTGATAGCCTCTTTGTAAGCCGCCATCACATTTTCAAATCCACCAAAGGCTGCGACTTGTAGTAATTGGCTGGAGAGAGGCATGTAGAAATTGCAGAAGAAAGCATTAGCGACGGTGAAAGTATAGGGTGGGTAAATAAACTTATTGGTCCAGCCGTTGTACTCTTTAAGTTTGCCATCCGTTCCAGCCACATGCTCCAAAGCGCGCATTACTTCTGTGCCTACAGCGCAGACACGTTTGCGATTTGCATGCGCGATATCCACGCGATCCACCAATGGTTTCTTCACAATCACTTGCTCAGAATCCACTTTATGCTTCATCAAATCTTCGACATCGACAGGCTTGAAATTACCTAATCCTACATGAGAAGTCAGTGTCATGGCATCTACTCCAACAATTTCCATGCGCTTGAGCAATTGTTTGGAGAAGTGCAATGATGAAGCAGGAGCAGCTACGGCACCGGTGTTTTCTGCGAAAATAGATTGATAGCGTTCTTCATCCATTTCTTTGACATCTTGACCACGGAAAGCTTCGTCATAAGCAGCTTTGGTCTCTTCGTCCATTGGACGACGGATATATTTAGGCAGTGGAGTGATTCCTAATTCGTAGAGCCGTTTGGTCAGTTCGTCATGCGAATAGTCGGATAGGAAGCGGATGGTTCGTCCACGAGAAGTGGTGTTATCCACAACTTCAGCGACAATGGTGGGGTCCTCATCAAAGAATAGTTTATTGCCGATACGAATCTTACGAGCAGGATCTACCAACACATCCCAATAGCGTGTCTCTGCATTCAATTCACGCAATAGGAAAATCTCAATATTAGCTAAAGTCTTTTCTTTTTTACCATAGAGACGCGCAGGGAAAATCTTGGTGTCATTAAAGATAAACAAGTCTCCTTCATCAAAATACTCAACAGTATCACGCACCAACTTATGTTCGATTTTACCCGTTTTGCGGTGTAATACAAGCATGCGCGCATCTTCTGGATACACGGACGGATACTGAGCAATCAGTTCATCAGGGAGTTTGAATTTAAATTGACTGAGTTTCATTATTTAGTAATTGTTCAAATTGTTCAAAGTTCATGCACTCTTCAACGTGTATGTTTCCTACGCGTGTGCGACGTAGTGCAATTAAGTGTGCGCCGCTATTTAGTTTTTGACCAATATCTCGTGCTAAAGCGCGTATATATGTTCCTTTGGAGCACACTACTCGTAAGGTTAGTTGCATATTAGTTTCGTCAAAGGCGAGAACTTCTATCTCGTCAATAACTAACAACTTAGGTTTGAGCTCCACTTCTTCACCTTTGCGTGCTAATTCGTATGCTCTTTTGCCATCCACTTTACAAGCAGAAAAAGCAGGAGGAACTTGCCATTGTTCGCCTAAGAAAGAGGGTATTGTAGCATCTACTAATGCGCGATTGATGTGAGCCGTAGGGTAGGTATAGTCAATCTCTTTTTCCAAATCAAAAGAAGGGGTGGTTGCCCCCAGTTGCAGGGTTGCGACATACTCCTTAGTATCGTATTGAAGTTGGCTAATGAGTTTGGTCTTTTTGCCCGTACAAACAACAACAACACCTGTGGCCAAGGGATCTAATGTCCCTGTGTGTCCAACTTTTAATTTCTTGGTGTGTAAGTGGTGACACAATAACCAGCGTGTCTTACCTACTACATCAAAACTTGTCCAATGATAAGGTTTATCAAACGCCAATATTTCCCCTTCTACAAAATCCATTATCCTATGCAAATAGCCACTATACCTACGATGGCACAATAGATGGCAAAGTATATCAGTTTTTGACGACGAACAATGTCAATCATAAATCGGCATGCTAAGCAACCGGTCACAAAGGCGCCTATAAATCCAACTACTATGGGTACAAGACCAATGTTCATAGTTGCTTCTCCTTGCAATAAATCCAACACATTGAGAAAAACTTCTCCTAAAATAGGAATTAGCACCATCAAGAAGGAGAATTTAGCGACTTCTTCTTTTTTAACGCCACATAAAAGTCCTGTAGCGATAGTTGTTCCGCTGCGGCTTAGACCGGGTAGCACTGCAATCATTTGTGCGCAACCAATGATGAACGCATCTCGATAGGTCACTTGATGGCCTTGTGTGTGCATGCGTTTAGTTAAGAACTCACTCAACCACAGTAATAATGCTGTAATGAGTAAGCATATACCCACCAAGGTAAGACCATTCCCGAAGAACGCTTCAACTTGGTCCTTGAAGAACATCCCTACAATAAAAACGGGAATCATAGAGACCGCAATCTTGGCTACATAATTTTTTTCGTTATTCCACTGTTTGACAGTGAAGGTACCTTTGAAAAGCTGTGCCACCTCTTTCCAGAGAATGACTAATGTGGAAAGTACAGTTGCGGTGTGTACAACAATAGCAAAAGTGAGGTTTTCTTCACTTGCTGTTCCTAATAGGGCTTGTCCAATCTCTAAATGTCCAGAAGAAGAAACGGGCAAAAATTCCGTTAATCCTTGTATGATACCTAATATAAGTGCCTCCCACCAATCCATTATTGTCGATTTTTAGGTTTAAACATAATAGCAATAATCATCACCACGAATCCTGCTAATGCAATCATTGGACCAATCGTGATACGACGTACCGAAAATATATCGGGATTATACTCAGTGGCTCCACTTGGTGAACCCGCCATTAGTGCAAAGCCCAGCACAATAATTATCACTGAGATAGCAATAAGAATACTATTGAGTTTAGGTAGATTTTTCATAGTCATTTATATTTCATACATTTTATCTGCTTTCATACGAATATAATGCCCAGTTGCGAAGATGGAGGCGAAGAATGTGATAAGTACTCCGGATAAAATGACCGAGCCTGCTACAAAAGCCACGTTTTGCCAAGTCAAAGCAAATAGTAAAATACCTAATCGAACATTGATGTAGTACACCGCTCCAGCGATACCAATTAGGGCTAATATGGCTGCTCCCAATCCAATTCCTACATTTTTTCGCACAATAGGTGCTTTGATAATCCACGAAGTCGCTCCCACCAAGGTCATGGTATTGATGAGGAAGCGTTTGGAGTAGATATGTAGGCGTATTGTATTGATGATTAATGCGACGGCAACAATCAGTAGAAGAAGAGCTCCAGCTAATAATATATAGGACAATTCGTTAATGTTTTTGTTCATAGCAGAGAGCAGGTCTTTCTGATAAACAACTTTATTAACGCCAGGTACTTGTAAGATGCCTTTTTCAATTCTTTCTAATGATTCTAACGTCGTATAGTCCTGCTCCAAATGCAGTTCATAGGAGGCAGAGAGAGGATTATATCCTAAGAATTTAGAAGGGTCTTCTCCGAGATACTGTATATGTTCTTGCAACGCTTGTTCTGCTGATATATAATCCCAATGGTGGATGTACGACTGTTGATTCCATAAGGCAGAAATTGTAGCGGTATCTGCCTCCTGATTCAGGACGACATTTACCGCCAAATTTTCCTTAACCTGTCCTACTAAAGTATGGGCAGAAAGGAGCAATACGCATTCCAATCCTACAAGTAACAAGACCAACGCAACGCTTAGCGTAGTGGTCAAGTACATATTAAAGAAGCGATGCGACATTAATACTCCCAAAGATCTTGTTCAAAATCGAGCAACTCTTTTTCAATACGTGCTTGTTCACGTTTGATGTCAGCAGGCGTGTAACCATATTTTGCATCAGGCAACATACGATTATACATATTTCCTTCACCGACGAGATACGATGTGTAGAGACGTTTCTGGAAGAATTCGTCAAAGGTCACACGTTTGGTTTCGTTCTGGGATGGAATAACGAACTGCTGTGCTAAATATGGACGCAAGTCATCAAACGCAATCCAGAATAGGATTTGGCCATACAATGCGTCAATCACGTTCATACCTTCAAAATAGGTTGTGTTATCAGCTTGCATCGGGGCTATACCCATGATTTTGGAGTGCAGACGTGATGTGTGACGGTCAAAGAATACAATCTCTTGAATCAGATATTTATACTGATTGCGTATGAAACCAGCGTAAGTAAAATTGTTAAAACGCCACGCATTTGTTGTAGAATCATAATTCAACAACATATATTCACATGTCGCAATATTACCATCACTTAGGGAACCATCACGATCTGTATTCAAGATTGGTGGAATCATCTCATTCGGCATTGGATCATTGTCGAAATAAGGCTTGATGTCACCAGGATCAGAAGATTTGACATAGAGTGGTAAACCTTTCTCAATGGCATCTAAGATTACACGGAATAGAGAACGATAGTCTGGATCATCTGGAGCTACTGGGAAATACAATTGGTAGTTTTGTTTCTGTCGCATATCAATAATGCGATAGATGTAGCGTGACCAAATAACATCTTCGTTGCGATGGAAGGTCTTAATAATAGTATCTTTGGATGTACTATATTCTGCCGTACTAATACGTGCTGAACCTTTTTCATCAAAGAACGGGTTAACATAGTGTTGAGCTGAAAGCATTGTTACGCCCAACAATAAACATACAATAAAACAAACTTTTCTCATATGGATAATTGTTTAATTCAATTCAAGAGGCAGCGGTCGCAGAGTAACTTCTTTGCCATCTGGTCCAATAGCTTTGATATACATTATATTGACCACATTTCCTTGTTTCAACTTCTTAATAGCATCTATAGATTTTGCATCCAATTTGTCACCAGCGATGTTATAGGAAGCTCCAGTAGGTAATTTTACCTGGAAACCTTTGATGGTAAACTTGGCTTGGATCAGACCATCTGCGCCATACGAAGCCACGATGCGGTTCTTAGGATTAATAAGTGCTGAACGTTGTATTTTCATTTCTTCAGACAACTGACCATTATTCTCGAAGTAAGCATTTGGCTTAGGCAAGTTCTTAACACGGAAAACCATAGAGCCCATAGCGGATGTTTTACCATCTACATCTGCCAATACTTCAATGGTCATCTTGTCCGGACTAGATGCACCTGGTTTGATAATCCAGAAACCGCCCTGTTTAGTGATAGCTGCCCCTTGACAACGCACTTGTAGTTTGTCACTTGCAATACCAGGAACAGAAATACTAAATGGGTTGTTGTAACCGCGGTACATAATGTTCAAGTCTGTATTGGAAATGGTTGCAGTTGGTTCTCCTACGATATATTTACCTTCGAACGGCAGATAGACGGTTTCACCTAAGTGCTGGTATGCGATTTGACCTTTATAACGTTGTTCACCAGTACCAGATGCAATCACTTCATAAATACCCTGATCATTTATCTTGTTACCATTGATGTAGTATTCTGGCGCTTTGGTTGAGTCCACGCCAGCCAAGATGATTTGTGCACGATATTTACTTCCACGAATCACATATTCAGAAGAAGGAATAATATAAGCGCCCATTTTGTTGACACGAACGTCACCAGCATCGGTTGCTGATAACAAGTAATTGACTACTTTTCCTTCGTAGTTACGAATGTCGTTTTGTAATTTCGTTAGGACAGTAATGGTTGCGCATATTGGCATTTCCAGGAAAACAGTCGATTCCCAAGAAACTGTTTTGCCGTCTGGGTCTTGCCCATCAGGAGTAGCAAAAGTACCTTCAATATCTTTTGATAAAGCTTGATCTGTGCTACACTCACTTTTTAAGAATTCTTCGAACTCATGGATTTTATTTTTTAATTCAGTACCATGCCCCATGTTGATGCCATAGTTGTGTGGTACATTGGTATTATCCTGTTTCTTCATTTGACGAACAGTTGCATTGGGTTGTGCATCACTACCGTCTGCCATACGTACCATTTCATCTTTGAAGTTTTGTACATAAGTGTACATCTCTTCTGATTTTTTCTTTACATCCATGGCTTTATCATACCACTCTTGCACCTTATCTGGGTTTTGTGATAAAGCGGCTTCGAAGTGCTGATAAATAGCCTGGTTACTGGTAACCGTTGTTTCGATAGTAGCATGCAAGCTATCATCCACCGCCACGTAACCATTCAGGATGGCTGCACTGACGTTCAACGCCAACATGGCGGTGAGCACCAAATACATCATACCTATCATTTTTTGTCTCGGGGTTTCCGGACAGTTCTTTGCTCCACTCATATTATAGTTGATTCAAAATGTTTAAGCCCATCGTGGGCATAATTAATTCATGTCCCCTAATGGGGTGATTGTTTTTATCTGAAATAGGTTATGCCAATGCTGTCAGCATGTTACCATAAACCTTATTCAAATCAGCTACTTGAGCAGCTAATTTCTTAGCAGCAGCTTCGTAAGCCTCTTGGCTCTTTGCAGCTTCAGCAACAGCAGCTTGAATCTTTTGTACATCACTTGTCATAGTTTGTACTTGAGCAGCTTGTGCTTTGTATGCTTCTGCTTGAGATTGAACGGCAGTCAGTTGTAATTCATATACGGAATTGATAGAACTCAATTTAGTGTTGACGGTTTCGATACCCTTGGTAGCTGTTTCAATACCTTTATTGAAGTTCTTGGTTCCATCTACTACACCTTGCATTTCGGTTGCAACAGTTTGGTAGGTCTTGTCTAACGAAGCGCTTGCGGAAGCTAATGCGTCTTGGCTACCAGCGAATTTCTCTGCAGCAGCAGAAGCAGCGTCCATCTTTTCACTCAATTTAGTGGTAGAAGTGGCCACTTTGCCTAATTCTGTCAATTGGACAGCTGTTTTTGCTAAATCATTAATACCACCCTTTAAAGCTTCCATATCCTCATTGGTTAGAGAAGGAACATTGGCTTTTGGTTTTGCTTCGCTAGTAGCAGCGGCAGGAGCCGTTCCATTCTCAACACCAGCGCCTAACAATGTGGGACGTGGCAGAGCTTGTAATGACTCTAAGTATTCTGGGTCCGTTCCATAACCACACAATTGTGGGAATACTGCTTCCCAATGAAATTCTGGGTGTGGCTTATCAAAACAACCGATAGAGAACAATAATGCCTCAGTTAACATACCAGCAAACAACATTGGTTCAGCACCTTTTAAGTGAAGAATTTTAAACAATGCACCTACAATTACGACGGCGGCTCCTAATGAATAAACCATTCCGACAACTCGTTTTCCTTGATAAGATTCATACCAGTGAATGAATCCAGATTCTTTTTTTGCCATAAAAAATTAGATGTTATAGATTAATACTTTTTATTTATTCCTTATATTATATATATTATATAGCTTTATTAGTCGCCGATGTAGGAACGTACACAACGGAAACCGATGTATGGGCGGCTTTGGTATTGATACTCATACGTACGCACGCCACATTGTAAGAAATAGGAAATATCTTTCCAACTACCACCTTTCACAACTTTACGTTTCAAGATGTCAGGATCGTCTATACGAGCCATATAAGAGTAGTTAGGATTTAAGTCATGTACATTGGTGTTAGCAACGGGTTGATAAGCTGACATAGTCCACTCTGCCACATTACCAGCCATATCAAACAATCCAAAATCATTAGGACGGAATTGCGCTACACGACAAGTAGTAGTTCCCGTATCATCGCTATAAGAGCCACGATAAGGTTTGAAGTTTGCAAAGTAGCATCCATTGTTATCACGTGCATAGTTTCCTCCCCAAGGGTACATTGCCATTTTACGCCCGCCTCGAGCAGCATATTCCCACTCTGCTTCAGTTGGCAATCTATAGATTTGTGCAGCCACTTTGGAGTGCGTGTTAAAGAACTCTGTACGCCAATGGCAGAATGCGTGTGCTTGTTCCCAGGAAACGCCTACTACAGGATATTCCAAATAGCCTTGATGCGAGAAGTACATCAACAGCAAAGGATCGTTGTATGAATACTGGAAGTCGCGCACCCAAGTCAACGTATCAGGATAAATACAAATAATCTTGTTGGTCATGAAGTCCCGTGGAGAGTGAACAGGACGATTAATTGTTTTCTCCATAATACGTCCATTTTCATCTACCCAAGCGGTATCTACTCGAGCAGTTGCTCCTTCTGGATACAAACCAATAGAAGCATCAAACTTATTGCCATTCAGTACGGCTTGATCATAGTTCATCCACTCATAGCGATAAGTCAAACGATTGGTGTTCAAGATGTTAGTCCCAGGGAAAAACATTGGAGATAGGGCTTCTACCTCTTCTTCCTCTTTACTTCCCCAAGGAACTTTCTTTTTCCAATCCAATGCATAGTTCTCTTCATCAAAGTCTCCATCTTTGGGTTGAACGGCATAATCTGTCAAACCTGCATCCACTAAATGTGTCAGCGCGATAGAGTCGCGTACATAAGCCACGAATTGCTTGTACTCGTTGTTCGTGATTTCGGTTTCATCCATCCAAAAATCCTCCACAGTGGCCATGTAGATGTTGTCTTGTTGTTCAAAAATAGCAGATTGGGTATTGGCACCCATCATAAACGAACCCTTTCTAACGAAAATCATGCCATAAGGGTTGGACTCTTTAAATTTGGAGTCCCCACTAACACCAACTAGTTCACCAGCAGGCTTGTTGCACGCTACCATAGTTGCAGTCAGCGCAATCACAAAAAAGATTTTTACAACTTTCATATACTTTAATTTAAGTTTTTATCGTTTACAAATACCTTATACTCTTGTATTTATTGGTTCTTTTCGGTTTTAGGATATCAAAGCCGTATGCCAAAAAGATTTCGTGCGTCCCATAACTCTCCAACAACAATTTATTGTGCGGCAGTTCACATGAATACCCAATCTGTAACCCAGACACGATATCTACCCCCAATAAAATATTTACTGCCCCTGCAATTCTATATCCTAATCCCCAACGATATCGATTCTTATATTCACACAATAGGTTCAAGTCTATATCCCATGATGCAAAATCCGTCATTACTAACATACTTGGCTTCAAATGCCAATCTTCGTGGCGCTTAATCTTAAAGTTATATCCTCCCGCGATATACATCGTACCTGTTAATTTCACCTCTGTGGATTGAAGGTCGCTACCGCTTGACCACTCCACTCGTGGTTGTGTTAGATGGCTATAACTGATTCCTGCCCACCATACGTTGGTGTAATAATACACTCCGATTCCCATGTCAAACGACATTGCTGCTACACTTGACTTCGGAATAGCGGGGTCATTAACATCAAAGTATTCCGACGCCGACAAGGTGTTCAGGTTGGTACTATCTCCTTTGAATCCCACACTCACAAAACCCAAATCAACACCTGCACTCAAATATCCCTTACCAATCTTATGTCGATATGCATATTGAATATGAAACGTCTGATTTGTAAACAATCCATACATATCGTTCATAAACCTCACCCCAGCAGCATGCTTTGTCTTGCCTATCACAAATGGTGAACTAAAACTGAAATACGTGGTCATCGGTGCATTCGTGATATTCACGTATTGCATACGATGCAACCCCATTACTTTCATTAAATCACCTTCACCTGCCGCCGCAGGATTATAGGCCGTAGATATATACATATATTGTCCTATCTGCGGGTCGAACTGTGCATGAACGACCACCGGCAATAGTATCAATTGCAACAATAGAACAACATGTTTTCTCATTACTAATACTCTTCTTCATCAAAGAAGAAATCTTCCTTTGTTGGATAATCAGGCCAGATATCTTCGATACTTTCGTAAACCTCCTCTTCATCCTCCAACTCCTGCAAGTTCTCAACGACCTCCATAGGCGCGCCGATTCGGTTGGCATAGTCCAACAATTCGTCCTTGGTAGCAGGCCAAGGGGCGTCTTCAATTTTTGAAGCTAATTCTAATGTCCAATACATGTCTTAAACAATAAATTATACACACCTATCCAAAAAATCGCGCAAAAGTACAAATTTTAAATGATATACGCAAATTTTTGGCAACTTTTTTTATTTTTTTTGCCAAATTTCTTCCGAAAGGCCTCTGTTTTGCGTTAAAATACGTGCTAAAACAAAGAAATAATCGCTCAAACGATTTACAAACTGCAACTCAGTCTTCCAATGCTCTTTTTGGGGGCAATCAAGCATTCTCCGCTCTAAACGTCGCGTCACTGTTCTGCACACATGGCATCGACATGTGGCCTCGTCTCCTGATGGCAAGATAAAGTCCTTGAGAGGAGTTAAATGTGCTTGATATTCGTCTATCCAAAACTCTAATCGTTGCACATCATCATCCGTCAAATGCAGGGAGGCTGCAGCCAATGTGGCTCCTAAGTCAAAGAGTCGGTTTTGAATCCATTGCAGCTGCTCATTTGGATGCACGGCGCGTAACAACCCTACATAGGCATTCAATTCATCAGCTGTGCCATACGCTTCAATTTGTGCGTCTGCTTTACTTACTCGATGTCCATTAGCTAAAGACGTTTGTCCTGCATCTCCTGTTTTGGTGTAAATCTTCATAATCAAATCGTCAGTCTATAATGTTTGCGAATATAATGCGTGTCAAAAAAGACCAGTCCAAAGTCGTAGAAGTCCATTGTTGTCGTCACGCGCTCATCGTTTTTGATACGCTCCCATACGTGCTCCATCTCCGGTGAATAATGGATGTCATCCACGGCAAAAATCGTCTTACTATGTGCCAATGAAGCCAAGTAGTCAAAATATCTCCAGGTGGCTTTATATGTGTGATTAGCATCTAAGAATGCAAAATCAATAGGTTGCTTAATATGCTTTGTTAGGGTCTGATCAATATCTCCTTCTACCACGTGTATGGATGACAAGTTAAGTTTTTCCCAATTGAGTTTCGCCATCTCAATTAACTCGTGCGATCCTTCGAAGGTAGTGATGGTGTTTTGCTTGTTGGCTGCGGCTAAATAGGCAGTGGTAATACCTAAATTTGTACCTAATTCTACCATCTGAAGAGCACGTCCTAAGTCATTGGTTAAAAATACGATTATACGGAAGAATAATTGTGCATTTTTTGCCGATTCCATCGATGTTTTTGCAATGTCTGACACGACCTGTTCTCGGTCTTTTTTACCGGATATTCCACCACTTCCGTAATCTTGAATATGGATAAGTTTTGGCGCTCGCAACATGCACTCGCGTCGGTGCTCAATATCTTGCCAACAATAGTAGCTATTTTTGTCTCGAACAAGCATCCTGACCAGATAGAATAGATATGGGGAATGTATTCCTTCTCCACTACTATTCCATGCTGTCAGTCGATGTTTAATCCACGACTTGATTCGATATAAAATGATACTTATTCTCATTTTTCGCCACAAAGGTACACTTTTTTTATCAATTACGCAAGAAAAAATGTAAAAATTATGCAAATATTTGCATATATCAAAAAAAAACAGTACTTTTGTCGGCTAAAACTATGTTTGTTCCATGCAATATCGGGTGTTTGATGATATGTCAGTTTGCACGGCAGAGGATGTGGACCGCTTGCAAAAAGTGGTTAGTAGTGGGAGAAAGTCCTATGCAATGCGGTATAAACATTTGTTTGGACAATGGACGGCTTTGAAAGCTTGGGAGATGGTGTATGAACTGACAGGTATGCGACAGGATTGGTCTGTTGGACAATATGGGAAACCATTTGTGCGTGGAGGGGTATCGTTTTCTATCTCGCACTGCAAGCGCGGCGTAGCTGTGGCAATTGATGAACGTGGAGAACTTTATCCTGTGGGAATAGACATAGAAAGCATTCGCTCGGTTGATCAAGCATTGATAGAACGCACAATGAATGATAAAGAGCAAGAGGAAATCGCAAAATCTCCGAATCCATCGGTTGCGTTCACGCGTCTATGGACTCAAAAGGAAGCGTTACTAAAATATAAAGGTACGGGAATAATTGATGACTTGAAACAGGTTTTAATGGATGTTGGAGATTGGCAGATGGAGACCATCGTGAATGAGAATAAAGGTTATATAGTCAGTATTTGTTCGCACGAATGAAACGTAAGTGGGTGATATGGTTGATCGTATGCGGTTGTATAGCAGCAATCGTAGGTGCGGTGTCGCTTTTTATGCATTCATCAACACTTCAGACGTTAGTGGCAGAAAAAGCTATTCAGCCTTTGAATGAGCGATTGGGCACGAATTTGCAAGTTGGGCACGTGCGATTACAATTCCCGCTTCGTGTGACTCTGCAGGATGTTTATCTACCGGATGAAAATGGAGATAGTTTAGCATATATTGGTCGATTATATGTGCATTTATCTCCTATGTCACTAAAGAATAAAGGTCTTCATTTTCATAACATTGAAATAGATCGGCTGCGAGTGGATGCTCATCCTTTGTCGGATAGTAGTTACAACTATACATTTTTTGTGGAGGCATTATCTGCGCTCCCCAAAGATACATCATCTTCTGGATGGATTCATGATGTTCAGATACGTCGTCTCTGTTTGAATGACATCCATGTACGCTATGATTCATTATTGGTCGATTTGTCCAGTTCTGAGTTGGCGTTACCTTGTTTGGATTCGTGTACAGTGGAAGCGCTTATTCAACATGCTAAAGGTGAGGTGCGTAATTTGGATGGCGCAACATCTTTGCAGGTGGATGAAATGCAGATACATCTATGCTATAGTGATACTGCGATTACTTTACCGCAACTTCGTATTCAATTGCCTCATTCCATCGTAGATGCGTCGGGTGTGTATTTGCGCTATCCGCACAATACGGATGAACTACCTCTCAAGGATTATTTCTTGCAAAACTACAAGGATATTTATGCTCGTTTGCATCTGCAAGAAGCACATATATTGCCGTGTGATTTCCAGTGGCTTATTCCTGCTCTCAAGGATATGGACGATATGTTTAGTTTTCGAGCGGATTTATCGGGCACCTTGGATAGCGTGAGTGCGCAGGACTTGGCGTTATTGAAAGATAATGACCTCATTTTCTCTGGTAATTGCTCTGCCATCGGTTTGCCTAATTTAGATTCTACCTATCTTCGTGCGCAGTGTCAAGATTTATCTTTGCGACCTCATCAAGTAGAACAAGTCGTCTCAGACTTGATTCATCGTCCATTCCACTTGCCGCAAGTTATTCGTCGTTTAGGTCACATCCACTATCGAGGAGTGGCAAAAGGAAGAGTGAATAACTTCTCATTGCGTGGTGCTTTCACGAGTCCATTAGGAACGATTACTACGGATGGAACATGTGTCGCCGATTCGTCTTTTGAATCGTGCGTAATCACAGGACGTATTGGAACGAAACGTTTCCGTTTAGGAACGATGTTGGCAAACAAAGATTTTGGAGTTATTACAACAACTTTGGACACCAAGATGCGTTTATCAACATCGGATAGTCCTTCGGGAGAGGTGAATGTTCTTATGGATGAGTTTGTGTATAAGGACTATTCATATAGTCAACTGCAACTATCGGGAACATTGGATAATCTAAGTGGAGCATTAACAATGTCGATTGCGGATTCATTGTTGGGTGTTGATCTTTCTTCTACATTCTGCTTGCGGCCAGACACTATTCGCTCCGCAGTTATGCAGGCACGCGTTCATCACGCCTTTCCTGATGCATTGAACTGGAGTAATCGTTATTCGGATAGTGAGGTGCGTACGATTATTGATGTTGCGGAGTCATTAGATAGCCTTAACCACTTGATTGGTCACGTTTACTTAGATAGTACATACCTGCGCGTGGGAGACTCTGCATTGTGTATTCCTCACGTAGGGTTAACCTCAGAAGCAACGCATACCTATCAACACATCAAAGTGGATGGAGATGTGCTGACGGGACATTTGTCGGGGGATTTTGATGTAAGCCAATTATGGATATCGCTGCAGAAACAAGCAGCCCGTTACTTGCCCTCACTGTTTACGGCGGAGCGAGTGGCTGAGTTGAACAAAAAACATCCAACAAATCGTATGGAATGTTCGTTTAATGCGCATCATACACAACTCTTACAAGAACTCTTTCAGTCACCTGTGATTATTAGTGATAATGCGACATTCCAAGGGTACTTCAATGACATAGAGCAGCAGTGGGAATTTAATACGTTTGTTCCTAATATACGTTACGGGTCAGCTCTTATGCATGAGGTGTCTCTGCATATAGACAACAAAACCCAACAGGCGCAAATGGAGTTAGATATGGAGTTAGACAGTATGTGGATGGGGCTTGATGCACAATTAAATCCTGACTCATTAGCGCTGCAATTAGTCTATGATGCCCTGCCTCCTAATGTTAGCCATGGACGTGTTGCGATTGAATCGCGTCTAATGCACTATGCTGGTATGCCGTATGTTGAAGCGCATATTCTTCCGAGTACCATTCAGTTGGGAGACTCTTCTTATCATATCAGCGATTCACGAGTGGCTTATTCTGTTGCTGACACAGCTTTAGTTGTATCTCAATTCTGTTTCCGTGGCCACAACCAATCTATTATGATTGACGGTGTGGGTTCGTCACATTCCACCGACACTATGCAGATTGATATAAGAAATATTGATTTAGGTGTTATTATGCCGTTCTTACTGCCCGCTCGCACGTTGACTGTAAAAGGTTTTGTTTCTGGTTGGGGACACATATATTCCTTGTTTAAAAGTCCGATGTTCGAGGCGGATGTGACGGTAGATTCGACGTTGTTCAACGAGTGCTATTGGGGACGAGTACATGCAGATGTGGGACTAAATCGCGAATTAGAACAAATTATCATCAATGGTGCTGTGCATGATGGCGAACGTCAGACAGCCGACGTACAGGGTGTAGTGGAGCCTCAAAAGAGTCATTTTGAGATAGATGTGCAACCCGATTCGTTGCCGTTAGGGTTTATTGGTCATTGGACGCATGGATTCTTGACGGATTTAGAAGGACGAGGTTCGGGTACGGTTAAGATTATTGGTGAGGGACGTAAAACTTATGTGTTAACTCGCGTCAAAGCGCATAATGTCGGTTTGACTGTACCATTCACGGGGTGTCGTTATTTTGTGAATGACTCTATTTTTATGGATTCAACATCGATAATCTTTCCTAATCTGGCTATGTGGGATAGCGAGGGGAATGATTTATTCTTCAATGGCATTATTCATCACGACGAGTATTTCCGGAACTTTGAATTAGACTTGCATGCTGTTTGCAATAATACATTAGCGTTCAATCTTCCTCCGTCCTCTCAGTCTATACAAGGAAAAGTGTACGCTACTGGTAGCATGGATTTGACAGGAAAAGATACGGATCTCAAATTGGTTGCAAATGCTATCTGTGTTGGACGGTCTCAATTCCGATTGTCATTAGGAGGTGTTAGCTCTGCTAAAGACAATTCGTTTATTGAGTTTGTCAATCGAAAGAAAGATGTTGTAGTTGCACCGATGGACGAATTACATATCATTCCTACGCATAAGCGACCACGTTTCACTAAAATATCGTCTCGTTTCCGTATGGAATTGGGTATTGACATTGATCCACAAACGCTCTTTGAATTGGTTATCAATGAGCGTACTGGTGATATGATTAAGGCACGTGGTGACGGGTCTATCAAGTTCAGTTTGGATGATGCTACCAACGAAATGAAACTTGTTGGTACATATACGATTGCGGATGGTAAAATGGGATTTACGGTGGGAAATCTTATTCGTAGGGATTTCACGATCGCTCCTGGTTCACAGATTATATGGAATGGTAAAGCAGAAGAACCTACTTTGCAGGTAACCGCACGTTATCAAGTGGTAGCCTCGCTCAAAGACTTGTTTGGAACAGAAACAGAGGGCATTGTCAGTGGACGTACCACTATTCCTGTTACAACACTTATTTATATGAGTGGAACGTTGGAAGATCCGATTATTCGTTTTGGCATAGAACTTCCTAAATCAGAAGAGAACATCGAGAATCAAGTCAAGGCAATTATCAACACAGATGAAATGATGATGCGCCAGGTCGTTAATCTCTTGGTGTTTGGTAAGTTCTTTACACCGGAGTATGTAAGTTCTTCGCAATCGTCTGCTCTCAACAATACCTATTCGTTGTTGTCTTCGACTATTACGGGACAAATCAATAACTGGTTAGGTCGATTGACAAACGTCTTTACCTTAGGATTCAATATGCGTTCAGAAGGTGTGGACGAGCAAGCTGCTCGGGAGTATGAAGCAGTGTTCCAATTGCAACCAGTAGATAGGCTGATTATCAACGGAAACTTTGGCTATCGATACAATGACATTAGTAATCGTCCGTTCTTTGGGGATTTGGATATTGAGTGTTTGCTCACGCCGAATGGAAAATACCGTTTGCACGGTTATACCCATACTGTCGATAAATACTCTCTACGTCAAGCAAGCACTATTCAAGGAATAGGTTTGCTCTTCCGTCATGACTTTAACTGGCGCTTAACGGATGAGGAAAAGAAACTTCGTGCTGCACAACGTGAAACGAAGAAATCGGCTAAAAAGAATCGCTAACCAATTGGAAATCTATTTGGCGTTTATCTATATCGGCGCGTTTGACCTTAATGCGTACGGGGTCACCCAAAGTCAAGGTGAAACCAGAACTTTGACTGATTAAACGGAAATTTTTCTCGTCATAAAGCATATAATCATCTGGAAGAATAGAGGAGATGTGAATGAGTCCTTCGCAGTGATTGTGGTCTATTTGTACGAATATACCAAAGTCTGTTACCCCGTTGATATGTCCGTCATACTCCTCTCCTATATGGTCAGCCATCCACATAGCTTGCATCTGTTTGACAGAATCGCGTTCTGCTTGTGTGGCGACTTGTTCCATGTCGGAGCAGTGTTGGCACGCATCTTCCAATGAGGTCGTAAAATTACCAAAAGGAGATGCATTCCCTTTGACGCGCTCGCCTAATAGATAGCGCGCAACCAATCGATGTACCATGAGGTCTGGGTATCGACGGATAGGTGATGTGAAATGGGTATAATAGTCGAATGCTAATCCATAGTGTCCGATGTTCTTCGTCGAATAGACGGCTTTAGCCATCGCCCGAACAGTTAGAATATCAATGATGGAGGACTGACATTGTTTGCCCATTCCATCAAGTCTCTTTTGCATACGATGCAAGTCCTTGAGTTTTTCTTCGTCGGGCTTGTCATGCACACGATATACAAACTCCTGCCCACGCTTACTCATTTCCGTTGCTATGGTGCGATTAGCGAGAAGCATAAACTCTTCTATCAAGTGATTGGCATCGGTCATTTGTTTGAAATAGATGTCGATAGGCTTGTTATGCTCGTCCAGTCGAAAACATACCTCGTCTTGTTCTATCTGCAACGCACCAGCGTCAAAACGCTTCCTGCGTAATACCTTCGCCAAGAAATTGAGTTGATAGATGGCTTCGGAGAGTGGATTCTTTTCACTCTGATGATATTGGTCAAGTATATCTTGTGCTTGTTCGTATGATAAACGATAGTCAGAGCGGATGATGGTGCGGCATACCTTATTCTTAATTACGCGCGCGTCGCGCGTGAGAGTGAAGATGACACTCATGCATAGTTTATCTTCATTCGGCCTGAGTGAGCATAGGTCATTACACAATTCCTCTGGCAACATGGGATCAACGTGGTCCACATAATAAGTGCTGGTGCCTTTGTTATAAGCATCCATGTCAATGCTGTCACCCGACTGAACGAAGTGCGATACATCAGCAATGTGTACACCAATAAGGAAGTTCCCGTCTTCTTGAACGGAGAATGAGAGCGCATCATCAAAGTCCTTTGCTTCTGCTGGATCTATGGTGAAGGTGAGTTGGTCACGCATGTCTCTGCGACGCAAAATCTCTTCGGCAGGAATGCTAAAATTACGATGTTTAGAAGTAGCAATTTTCATAAATTCGCTGCAAAAGTACTAATTTATTTGCGTATATGCAAATTTTTTTATACCTTTGCGCGCTTTTTTGAGTAAAATTTATTAAAAAACAACAATACAATGCAAATAAAAGTTAGTAACGTAAACACAGCTTCTTGGAAAGAAGTTACAGTGCAAGCGAATCTGCCCGCTAACCTGAAAAAGCTTCAGGAAATTGCTTATAATCTGTGGTGGGTATGGAATTCAGACGCGAAAAACATTTTCCGTGACATCGATCTTGATGAGTGGCATCGTGCACAATCCAATCCGATTATGCTCTTGAACATCATCAGTTATGAACGTATGTTAGAGTTGAGCCAGGACAAGGCTTTCATGGAAAAGTTGGACAAGATTTATGCTGAGTATCGTGCATACATGGACGTACCCAAAGACAAGAAAAAGCCTTCTATTGCTTACTTCTCTATGGAGTACGGTTTGAGTCACGTGCTCAAAATCTATAGTGGTGGCTTAGGCATTTTGGCTGGCGACTATCTCAAGGAGGCTTCGGACTGCAACGTCGATATGACGGCTATCGGTTTCCTCTATCGTTATGGATATTTCACACAGACACTCTCACCAGAAGGACAGCAGATTGCTAATTATGAGGCTCAAAACTTCCAAAACCTGCCGATTACGCAGGTTAAGGAGGCGGATGGTTCGCCTATGATTATTGATGTTCCTTATCCAGAGCGCATTGTGCACGCTTATTTGTGGCAAGTAGCTGTTGGACGTATCAACCTCTACCTCCTCGATACCGATAACGAACTCAACTCTGAGTGGGATCGTCAGATTACGCACCAACTCTATGGTGGTGACCAGGAGAATCGTATCAAACAAGAGATTTTGTTAGGTATTGGTGGCGTATTGGCACTTAAGAAATTAGGTATTAAGAAGGATGTTTACCACTGCAACGAAGGACACGCTGCCTTGATGGGCTTACAACGTCTCGTTGACCTCGTGCAAGAGCAAGGTTTGACCTTTAACCAAGCCAAAGAAGTGGTACGCGCAAGTGGATTATACACCTGCCATACTCCTGTTCCTGCTGGTCACGACTACTTTGAGGAAGGTCTGTTCTATAAGTATATGAGTCAATATCCTGCTAAGTTAGGTATTGAGTGGAACGAACTCATTGGCTTAGGACGTCAAAATCCTGAGGACAAAGAAGAGAAGTTCTCTATGTCTGTCTTTGCTCTGAATACATGCCAAGAGGCGAACGGTGTGAGCTGGCTGCATGGAGAGGTTAGTAAGAAAATGTTCGCTCCTGTTTGGCCTGGTTATTTCCCTGAAGAGTTGCATGTCGATTATGTGACTAACGGCGTACACATGCCAACATGGGCTGCTTCCGAGTGGAAGAAACTGTATAAAGAGACCTTCCCAAAAGGCTGGTATACAGACCAATCTAATCTTGATATGTGGAAAGCATACAACGACCTTCCAGATGAGACTATTTGGAACACACGTATGAACCTCAAGATTAAGTTGATTGAGTACATCAAAGCTAAGTTCCGTGAGGACTGGATGAAGTCACAAGGTGACCCAGCTCGTATCGTACGTGCGCTCAACGAAATGAATCCAAATAACCTTATCATTGGTTTTGGTCGCCGTTTTGCTACCTACAAACGTGCACACTTGCTGTTCACCGACTTAGAGCGTTTGGATAAACTGGTTAATAATCCTAACTATCCCGTTCAGTTCCTATTCACCGGTAAGGCTCACCCTGCTGATGGCGCTGGACAAGGTCTGATTAAGCGTATTATTGAGATTAGCCGTATGCCGCAGTTCTTAGGAAAGATTATCTTCTTGGAGAACTACGATATGCGTTTGGCTAAACGTTTGGTTTCGGGTGTAGATATTTGGTTGAATACACCGACACGTCCATTGGAGGCTTCTGGTACATCTGGTGAAAAAGCACAGATGAACGGTGTCCTTAACTTCTCTGTCTTAGACGGATGGTGGTTAGAAGGTTATGTAGAGGGCGCAGGTTGGGCATTGACCGACAAACGTACCTACGAGAATCAAGCACACCAAGACCAGTTGGATGCGGCTACAATCTACCAATTGTTAGAGAGCCAAATCATTCCTATGTACTATGCGAAGAACTCAAAGGGTTATAGCCCAGAGTGGATACAGACTATCAAGAATTCGGTTACGAAGATTACCCCTCGCTTCACCACGAAACGTATGATGGACGATTACTTCACCAAGTTCTACAACAAGTTGGCTAAACGCCATGCTTTGTTAGTTGCTGATAATTTCAAGGTGGCTAAGGATATTGCTGCTTGGAAAGAGAATATGGCAGCACACTGGGACGAAATCGAGGTAGTAAATGCTTACTTTGATGCGTTGCATAAGGATGGTCAACCTTCTGTTGGTGAGACCGACAAGATTGCCGTTGAAATCGACACAAAAGAGCTTAACGATAAAGGTATTGGAGTAGAGTTAGTCGCTATTCGTACCTCGTTGCACAACAACGATAAGTTGTATGAAGTAGAGCCGCTCAAACTCGTTAAGTCGGAAGGTAGTCACTTATTCTTTGAGACCAAGTACCAATTTGATTACGCTGGTGGTATGAAGTTCGGTATGCGTATGTTCCCGCAGCATGAGTTGTTGCCACATCGTATGGACTTCTGCTATGTACGTTGGCTGTAAAAAAGAGCCGATTTTATCGGAAACTCCAAAAAAATAAATCAGCGCTGCTCGTTGGAGCGGCGCTGTTTTTTAATGCGTTTTCGTCCTCGTCAACGTTTTCCCCTTCGTCAACGTCAACGTTTTTCCCTTCGTCCTCGTCAACGTTTTCCCCTTCGTCAACGTCAACGTTTTTACATCCCCCTTCTTCAGAGGGGGCTTGGGGGTGTCTCCTGCACCATCCTCTCGTTCCCGACTCACCACCCCTAAACTTTCCAAATTTTGGAAAAATGTGCTTTTTATTTTGTTATGTCAAAAAAAAGCAGTACCTTTGCAGTCGAATTTATTATCGCCCATGCCCTCTTATCAAGACATATTGGACTATTTGTATGCGTCGCAGCCTGCGTTTCATAACGTAGGTGCAGCGGCGTATAAACCTGGTCTGACCAATACCTATGCCTTGATGGAGCATTTAGGAAATCCGCACACTCGATTCCAATCCATTCACATTGCAGGCACCAATGGCAAAGGTTCAACTTCGCATCTTATCGCTGCGGCTTTGCAATGTGCTGGACTCAAAGTCGGACTCTACACCAGCCCGCACCTCGTCGATTTTCGGGAACGTATTCGTATCAATGGACAAACCATTCCTCAAGAAGCCGTCATTCGTTTTGTGACCACCCATCGCGCTTTCTTGGATGAACTGCAACCCTCGTTCTTCGAATCAACTATGGCAATGGCGTTTGACTATTTCGCCCAAGAAAAAGTCGATATAGCAGTGGTCGAAGTTGGATTAGGTGGACGATTGGACTCCACGAATATCATCACTCCGCTACTCTCCGTCATTACCAATATCGGTCTCGACCATACGGAGTTTTTAGGAAATACACTCCCGCAAATAGCGGCTGAAAAAGCCGGTATCATCAAACCTCATATCCCTTGTGTCATCGGCGAAACAGACCCCGAGACCGAACCTGTTTTCCTATCCAAGGCGCAGGAATGTGACATCTTAGGCGACGGACTTGAAACTACCAATTGTCGCCTCTGGTTTGCTGACCAATGTGGCTACCTCCGCCGTTGCCGCTTGCGCGAAGTCCCCTCTTGCGAACTGCACGGCATCTACCAAGACAAGAACCAGCAGACAGCTTACGTCGCACTCAAAGTGTTGAATAATACCAACATTACGCTGAACGGTAAACAACTCCTTATCACACCTGCCCATATTGCCGATGGATTCGCCCAAGTATGCCAATTGACAGGACTTCGTGGGCGATGGGAGATGCTCTCTACACAGCCGCTTACTATCTGTGATACTGGACACAATAGTCATGGCATACGCTATGTCGTGGAGCAACTCAATGACTTACATCGTACGCACCAAGGACAACTGCGTATCGTCTTCGGAATGGTCAATGACAAAGACGTCGATGTTGTACTCACGCTGTTACCTCATGACGCTACCTACTATTTCACGCAAGCGCAAACGCACCGAGCTATTCCCGCTGAACAACTCCTATCTCTCTATTCTAAATCACAAATCACCAATAACCAATCACCAATCACAAATCACCAATCACCAATCACCAATCAATCTTTCTCCTCCGTCCAAGCCGCTATCCAAGCTGCACAGGCGGATGCCTCCCCCAATGACATCATTTTCATTGGCGGAAGTAACTACGTTGTCGGTGAAGCCCTATCTCAATTCTCTTAACTCCATATTCCATACTCCATACTCCATATTCCATACTCCATATTCCATATTCCATACTCCATACTCCATACTCCATATTCCATACTCCATATTCCATACTCCATATTCCATACTCAAATTTCTCAACTATGCTACTCAATTACATCTGGATTGCACTCATCTTATTAGCCATCGTCTTTGGCATCATTCAATGTCTGTGTTTTGGACAAACAGACATCTTTAACGAGATTCTGAACTCTACCTTTGCCTCTGCTAAGACAGGTTTTGAAATCAGTATCGGTTTGACCGGTGTCCTATCTTTGTGGATGGGCATCATGAAGATTGGCGAAAAAGCTGGCGTTATCAATCAGATGTCTCGTGTTGTCAGCCCGTTCTTCACACGTATCTTTCCAGAATTGCCCAAAGGACACCCTGCTTTTGGTTCAATACTCATGAATATATCAGCCACGATGTTGGGAATAGATAATGCTGCCACTCCTTTAGGACTGCAAGCCATGCGCGAAATGCAAGAGTCTAATCCCGACAAGACTAAGGCTTCTAACTCGATGATTATGTTCCTTGTCTTAGTCACCAGTGGTCTCACTCTCGTACCCGTTTCCATCATGACTTATCGGGCACAGTTGGGTGCAGCCAATCCCGCAGACGTATTCTTGCCGATTCTATTAGCTACCTATTTTGCAGCGATGGCAGGGCTTATCTCTGTGGCTATTGCCCAAAAAATCAACCTCCTCAACAAAGTCGTCTTAGGTACATTAGGTGGACTAACTCTCTTTGTAGCGCTTATTCTTTGGGCGGCATCTGTGTTCCCGCAGGAAGTGGTTAGTCGCTGGTCTGGTATTCTCGCAGCGGTGCTGTTGTTGGGCGTTATCGTTTGGTTTGTCTTGGCGGGTGCTGTCCGTAAAATCAATGTCTATGACGCCTTTATTGATGGTGCTAAAGATGGTTTCAAAACGGCTGTTGGTATCATCCCTTACCTCATTGCTATTCTCGTTGCTGTGGGTATGTTCCGCGCCAGCGGCGGTATGGACATGCTCGTCAAAGGGATGGCATGGATCTTCGCTCTCATGGGACTCAATACCGATTTTGTGCCAGCTTTGCCGACGGCGCTGATGCGTCCTCTTAGCGGTAGTGGCGCACGCGGACTGATGGTCGATGCCATGGTGCAATACGGAGCAGACTCCTTCGTGGGACGATTAGTTAGTATTGTGCAAGGATCAACAGACACTACGTTCTATATACTTGCTGTGTATTTCGGTAGCGTGAATATCAAAAACACACGCTATGCAGTAGCGTGTGGGTTATTTGCCGATTTCATCGGTATATTAGCAGCTATTTTGCTGGGATACCTCTTCTTCTATTAAGACTCTTGAGGCAACTGCGGAGCAGGTATTCCATCACCAATCGTGATAGCCGATTTCTCGACATGTATCTCGTCATAAACACCCGATTGAATGATGTGGGTGAGTAGTTGTGCGCCGCCTTCTACTACTATCGAATGTATCCCGCGTGCCGCTAAGTCCGTTAAGATAAATGACCAGTCTGTGTTCTCTCGATAAACGATTGTCTCTGCTTCATCCGAGAAGATCTTGCTATCTGCAGGAATACGTCCATGTCGGTCTAAAACCACACGAATAGGGTGGCGTCCTGCCCAATGGGTATTCAATAGACGCGGATTATCCAGCACTGCGGTGTTTGTTCCTACCATAATAGCCATGTTCTCTGCACGCATACGATGAACGAGCATTTTATTCAATGGAGTCGAAATAACCAGTGCTCCTCCTTTGTCTCCTGCTCCTCGTTCGGTTCGCTTATAATCGATGAATCCATCGGCAGTTTGTGCCCATTTGAGTATCACATACGGACGATGTTGCTCGTGCAAACATAAGAAACGCTTATTTAACTCGCGGCACTCTTTTTCCATTACACCCACTACCACTTCAATGCCTGCTTCGCGAATGCGTTGCACGCCTTGTCCTGCTACTTTCGGATTCGGATCTAATTGTCCCACCACCACACGTCGTACACCTTTACGAATAATCAAATCGGCGCAAGGCGGCGTCTTGCCATAATGTGAGCAGGGCTCCAAACTGACAAACAAGGTCGATTCGGAAATCTTATCTTCGTCCTCTTGGCGCACACTCGCAAAACAGTTCACTTCGGCATGTGCTTCTCCATAACGCTGATGCCAGCCTTGACCTATCACTTCTTCTTGTGTGCCGTTCTCATATACCAATACTGCACCAACCATCGGATTGGGTGCCACATAATACTGCCCTAAACGAGCTAATTCAATACAATGTGCAATATATTTTGCGTATTCCAACATTTTTTTGTACTTTTGCAGCGTGAAACAAATTTTTGACCATATCGTCTCCTCTTTGCAGCCTGTTTATTCGCTATCCGAAGCCCGCGAATTGGCATTTTGGGTCATCGAAGAAACAACAGGATTAACACGTACAGACGTTTTGTGCGGCAAAGATACACAAAATATTTCAAATATCGAAATAATTTTGCAAAGATTATGCAAAAAAGAGCCAATTGAATACATTTTTGGGCATTGTTTGTGGTCTGGACTCGATTTATTGGTCAATTCTGCTACACTTATCCCTCGTCCGGAGACCGCAGAATTAGTGACGCTTATCACCCGTCAAGTCACCACTCCCCATCTGCGTGTCTTAGATATCGGTACGGGTAGCGGCTGCATCGCGCTCGCTTTACAGCAAGCTCAACCTACCTGGCAAGTCACAGGTGTGGACGTCAGCGAGAAGGCGCTACAAGTAGCTCAGCAAAATGCCGTCCGTAATCAGCTACCGGTTATATTTGAACACAAGGATATCCTTACCGATGAGATCGACGATTTTGATATCATCGTCAGCAATCCGCCCTATGTCACGAATAGCGAGAAAGTGGATATGAAGAGCAATGTATTAGATTATGAACCTCATACCGCACTTTTTGTGCCAGACGATAATCCCTTGCTCTTCTATCGTCGTATAGCTGAGTTACGTAAGGCAACCCACTTATTCTTTGAAATCAACGAGCGCTTCGGAGCAGCAATGATACAACTTCTCCGTGCGTGTCATTATACGGATATACACTTATACCAAGACCAATATGGAAAAGACCGCTTTGTCTATGGACGAATTGAGGCATAAAGCAGAAGCCTACTGTGCTGCTGCTGAGCATTGCCCGTTTGAGGTGAAGGAAAAACTGTACCAATGGGGAGCAGAGGAGAAACAGATAGCCGCTATCCTTGCCCATTTGCAGGAAGCTAACTATACCAATGCTGAACGGTATTGCGCGGCGTTTACCAACGACAAAATCAAGTACCAGGGGTGGGGACGTATCAAAGTCAAAATGATGTTGCAGTATAAGCGACTGCCCGAAGACGCTATCCAAAAAGCCCTCGATTCGTTCGATGAAATCGAATATAAACGAATCTTAACCAAGGTCGCGTCTAAAAAGAAAGGCGCCACTTGGGAGCAAGTAGCGCGATTCTTGATTCAACGAGGTTTTGAGTATGACCTCATTCGTGAGATTATAAAGCTTTGAGCACAGCCAGTACGTATTGATACATCTTTTGCACGGTAGCAATATTCACACGCTCGTCTGGTGAGTGTGGGTGCTCAATCGTTGGACCAAAGGAAATCATTTCCATCTCTGGATAGTTGCGACCGATGATACCACATTCCAATCCGGCGTGAATAATAATCACCTCTGGAGCATTACCAAACTCTTTCGTATATACATCCTGCATCACACGCAGCAGATTGCTCTTCATGTTGGGTTTCCATCCTGGATATGAACCAGAGAATTCCACTTTTGCACCAGCCAATGAGAAGGCAGAATGAATCACTTGCTGCAGTTCTTCTTTGCGGCTCTCTACACTGGAGCGGGTCAAACAGTAGATAATCACTTGATTGCCTTCTGTCTTTATCATGGATAAGTTGTTACTCGTTTCCACAATTTCTGGTTTCTCAGGAATAACGCGATACACACCATGTGGACAAAGCGTAATAGCATGAATCAGGAAGTCTTGTACATCCTCTGGCATCTCTGTCTTAGGGCAAGCCACTTCGGCTACTTCGACATGGATATTGTCTTCTACGCCATCATACTCGCGGATGAATAAGTCTTCACATTCACCGATGAAATCGACAAAATCGTCCTTTCCTTCGGCTGGAATAGTAACAATAGCAGAAGCCTCGCGTGCGATAGCGTTACGCAGGCTTCCTCCTTGTGCCGAAACCAATCGGGCTTCGTAGTCGCTTACTGCGTCTTTGAGTACTCTGAACAGCAACTTATTGGCGCTGGCGCGCTGCATGTGAATATCACAACCGGAGTGACCGCCTTTGCAACCAAAGACTTTAATCTCCATGGCGATGTCACCTTCTTCTACAGGTACTGGTTCAAAATCAAAGGTAGCAGTCGTATCTACACCACCTGCACAACCGATGTACAATGCTCCTTCCTCTTCGGAGTCTAAGTTCAGCAAGTACTTACCATTCAGCATGCCGCCTTTCAAATCAAATGCGCCATACATACCTGTCTCTTCATCGACCGTAAACAAGGCTTCTAATGGTGGATGAACCACGGATTTATCGGCTAAAATAGCCATTGCAGTAGCCACGCCGATACCATTGTCTGCACCTAATGTGGTGCCGTCGGCTGTCACCCATTCATTATTATCTTCTATGTACGCGCGTATGGGGTCTTTCTCGAAGTCAAACACCTTGTCGGAGTTCTTCTGAGGCACCATATCCAAGTGTCCTTGTAGAATCACACCTGGATGATTCTCATATCCAGCGCTGGCAGGTTTACGAATAATCACATTACCAATCTGATCTACGATAGTCTCTAAACCAAGACTGCGACCAAAGTTAGCGACAAAATCGGAAATCTCTTTTTTCTTTCCCGATGGACGAGGAATCTGTGTAAGGCTGTAGAAATTGTTCCACACACCTTGAGGTTGGAGGTTTTTCATAATCTTATCTTTATTATTAGTTTAATTTTCGATAGTTACTTCTCCGCATAAATCTTGTTGGAGCGCGTGGCGTACTTCTTCTGTATTGTCTGGGTTTTCGCCGAATAGGCACATCATCTTAGTGAGCAGCGCTTCGGTTGTGATGTCGTAGCCAGACAGCACGCCTGCTTTGACCAAGTTGAGTGATGTCTCGTACCGTCCCATCTCTACGGAGCCAGTATTACATTGGGTCTTGTTGACGATGATGATACCTTTTTCGACGGCTTCTCGCAGTTCCTCGTATAGCCATTCTACGGAAGGTGCATTGCCGGAACCGTATGTCTCTAATACGACGCCACGCAGACCTTCGGTGGATAGTAGCGAGTGTACAACGGCGCGTGTGATGCCTGGGAATAGTTTGAGTATGGCAACATTGCAGTTGCTCTTAATGCGCAGTTGTAGTGGCTGTTGGATGTCGGAGTAGTGTACTAAGTGTGGCTGATAAGTGATGTGCACACCAGCTTTGGCAAGTGCTGGATAGTTGTAGGAATTGAAGGCAGAGAAATGCTCTGCGTTTCGCTTGGTTGTGCGGTTAGCGCGGAAGAGTCGGTCTTCGAAGTATATGCACACTTCAGGGACGATGGCGTTACCATCTTCATCTTTTGCGGCAGCTATCTCAATGGATGTCAGCAGGTTTTCTTTGGCGTCCGAGCGCAGCACTCCGACAGGCAACTGACTTCCTGTGAACACCACTGGTTTGGACAAGTTCTGCAACATAAAACTCAGTGCCGAACCCGAGTAGGACATGGTGTCTGTACCGTGCAGAATAACAAAACCGTCATATTGGTCGTAGTGATCATAGATAGTTTTAGCCATACGTACCCAATTGTTTGGATTGATGTCTGACGAATCAATCAGTGGATCAAAGGGTAATAAGTCCACTTGAATTTCCGACGCGAATAGTTCGGGCACAAAGTTTTGGAATGTCTCTTTTGCCGCAGGGTGTAATGAACCTGTCTCTTGGTTGCGGACCATGCAAATGGTGCCTCCGGTTAGTATTAGCAGTACTTTACTCATAAGAGTGCGCTGTTTTTAGGTTTTCAGGTTGCAAAAGTACTATATTTTTTGCAAATATGCAAATTTTGCCAGTAACTTTTGTATTTTAGTGTATAAGTTTTGCAAATTTTGCTATAATTACTCCTTTTGGCATGATTTTTGCGGCATGTTTTTATAAAGAAATATTAAAAAACGATGCTTAAAACAACAAGTAAGATTCTTCTTTGTGATGAAGATGTCAGTTTAGCTACAGTTGTGGCTGATTTTTTGCGAACCAAAGGGTATGATGTGGACAGAGAGTCCGATGGTCAGGAGACGCTTAATTCGTTATGTCAAACGCATTATGATTTGTGTCTATTATCTTTGGATTTGCGCACGAAGAGTGGCATTGAAGTTCTGGAGGAAATCCGTCAGATGGGTAGCACCTTACCTATTATTGTGCTCACTAATAGCACCAATATGGAAGTTATCTTGTCTGCGTATGAGCAGGGTTGTGATGACTATATGACTAAACCATTGTCCATTGAGTTGTTAGTTTATAAGATGGAAGCGTTGTTGCGTCGTAGTCGCAACTACTGGGAGAACAAACCGAAAACGTTTGATTTGGATGGTCTATTCTTCGATGGAATCGAGCAAAAGTTAGATGGTCAGCATCTTCCTTCTCGGGAGAGTGACTTGCTCTTATTGCTGTGTCAAAACAAGGATGAGTTGGTGGATAAGCATTTAATTTTACGTTCTTTGTGGAACAATGACGATGTTTTTGCGTCTCGGTCTTTGCGTGTCTATATCAATCACTTGCGCAAGTTGCTTGTCCAAACATCGGTTCACATCCAATCCGTCCGTGGTAAAGGCTATAAACTGACCTATTAGTCGGAATATCGAGTGTATTCTCGCTACTTTTCCGCAGGTAAACGGGCGACCACACCGCGACCACACCGCGACCACTCTATACCGTCGCTGCTTTATTCTTGTGCCCCCAATCCTGCTTTAATTCTTTTGACTTTCTCCTTTCGACTTTAGCGCAAGCGGACTTTTGACTTTCTATGTAAGTATGTAAGCGATTTTCTATTCTTCGTCCGTATATATGTGTATGTATATGTGTATGTATATGTATGTGGACGAGAGTTATAAAAGTGCTTACATACTTACATAGTTCCAATCCACTCTCATCGTTACTCTATCCCCTCCAAAAATCACTATTTTTGTCTAAAAAATATTTTTTTTAACAAAAAAGTCGGCTCAAATTTGCACATTCCAAAAATTTGTATTACCTTTGCGGCGGAAAAGTTTTAAACAAGGATATACGCCTGATGACAGAACCATTAGAAATACCATTTGCTGAGTTTGACGAATATATCCGTCAGGGCGAG
>JAKSNG010000013.1 GCA_024400125.1 Paludibacteraceae bacterium | reverse complement strand
GGGACCCTAAAAAAGATGGAAAACGAAGGGTTGGAGAGTGTCGACCGAGTGTCGAGAGAGTGTCGACCGACCCTCGACCCAAAAGACTTTTTATCGGCTAAAAAAACGCCGCAAAGCGGGAGCAAAGTTCGCGCATACTTCGGGACCATCTCGGGACCACCCTAAGACAAGCTAAACCAAAAATTTCGGCAAAAAATGCACAAAAGTTTGCACATTCCAAAAATTTGTATTACCTTTGCGCCGCTGAAATGACTCCTAATCTATAATTTTCAATAGTTATATATGATGAAAAAACTTGTTTCACTCTTTACCTTATCTATTCTTGCTTCTTTCGCTTTTGCCAATGAACGCGGACATTTCTTCGTCGATTTGACAACCAAAAATATCTCGTTAAATTCAATAACCTCCTTCGCTCCGTATGTCGAACTACCGAGCGAAACTACTTTTGAACTGTTCAGAGATACTACTGACGAATGGGGAATTCGACACCAATCCTATCAACAATACTTTAATGGAAATATTGTCCAGTCTAAAATGATTTTAGTGCACTCATCCAATGGTAAAGTTCGTTATATTCATGGTGCTGTTATGGATAAATACTCGGCTCCTGAAACACTAACCGAAACCGTTGCGAGAAAAAGTGCAACAGCCAATGCTCACCAACAGGCGCCTGAACACGAATACGAAACAATTATCTTCTGCTTAGAGGGAAAATATTACTATGTTTATAAAGTGCAATCTCCTAAATCATTGGAAACGTTGTACATAGATATCACTTCCGGAAATATCATCTATCGCGAAAGCGCTGTTCATAATGCCGATGTTACAATGCGAGGGTTAACAAGGTATCAGGGATGGCAAAATATGACAGTATATGAACAAGATGGTAAATATCTTTTACAGGACAACGGACGAAATATGGTTACCATGGCTGCCGGACCACAAGGTCCTGATATTATGAAATATATAAATCCGGACTATATGGCAACATTACCACCAGATGTCCTATCTGCTTTGGGAGAAGGTCTATATGACCCCAATTCAAAAACGTTTATAGATGCCTTCTCTACGTATGTGTATTATCCAATGTTGACAGAATATATTACACAAAAGAGTACTATCGTGTATAGCGAACAAAGCGAATTTTACACACCCGTTTTAATAACTGATGCATCAGGGGCAATTACCATTGACGCCACACCTTCTGAGTACTGCGATATTCATTGGGGAATGCAAAAAACACTGGATTTCTATCTACAAAAGTTCAATAGAAGTAGTTATGACGGAAAAGGGGCAAAGGTGATTAACCTCGCATTCCCACCGTATGACGATATGGTATTCAAAACAATGCCTAATAATGCCGCTGCGCAGCATACGTTTCAACCTTATTTCATGTATTATGGAATGGGAGACGGAGATTTTATGAACCCGGTCGTATCAATCGATATCATGTCACATGAATTTACTCACATGGTCACCAACTGCAATGGAAATGGAGGCTTAGATTATAAAGAAGAATCAGGAGCATTAAACGAGAGCTTCTCAGATTGCTTAGCTATGGCCGTCACAGAGTATGCAACAGGAACTTGCCCTTGGACTATTGGTGCAGGGGTCATGGTACAAACATCCAATGTGAGATCTATGAGCAATCCAAAAAATTCTGCTGATGCTCAAGGTGATACTGTGAATGGGGCGCAACCTGATACGTACAAAGGACAATGTTGGAGCTATATACCTGCCGCAATTGACTTGGGACAAGAAGTGGTACATAGAAATAGCGGAGTCATGAATCATTGGTTTTATATATTGAGTGAAGGAAAAAGCGGAGTGAATGATAACCAATATTCATATAATGTTACCGGAATAGGATTAGATAAAGCCACCGCTATTACCTATCGTAATTTGATTTATTATCTTACACCTGGTGCGACTTATACTGACGCCAGATTAGGGTCTCTAATGGCTGCTGCTGATTTATATGGCACAACGTCTGTAGAATATACAACCGTCGCTAACGCATGGGATGCTGTGGGTGTAGCAGAACCTAAAGACGACGAAGATATCCCAACAAATGTTGATGTGCTTATTACTCCCAAGACTTCAAAACTCCTACGCAATGGCCAAGTCCTTATTATACGAAATGGAGTTACATACAATCTGATGGGACAGATAGTAGAGTGATTAGAAAATTGCAGGGTGGACGAAAAGAAATCGCGCTCGTTTTGCCTTTTTATGGTTCAACTCGCTATTTTGGGTTGAAAAATTAAAAAAATATTTGCATATATCGAAAAAAAGTTGTACCTTTGCAGCCAAATTCGTGACAAGTGTGATTGCGAAAATATAAAATCTTGCCCTCCCCAGAAATGGGGGGGGGTAAATTATTGATATACAGCAAGTTATGAAAAATAACCCAATTTATTAACTCAAAAAAAATAAAGCTTATGAAACATTACAATCAACCGGAGACGAATGTTCTCCAAGTCATGAACAACAGCATCATCTGCGCCAGCGGACCGGCACCGGTTCCTGCACGGGTAACTATCGAGTCTGTAACTAAATCTAACGGAGAGTGGTAATTATGAAGAAGTTAATGTATTTCGCAGCTGCTTTGTTAGTACTGGCAGGTTGCAACAAGAAAGACAATGCCCTCAATGACACCCCCGAAGGAACACCCTTCAAGAAAGGGCAACAAGTGACCCTGACCATTGGTACAAGTGACAACGCTAACCAAGGAGCACCACGCAAGGTGGCAGGTATAGACAACACCGCGAACGACCGAATCGACTTCACTTGGGAAGTGGGTGATAAGATTTTAGTAAAGGTAGGTGACCAAACTGCCGAGTTTACACTGAATTCCGAACCTGGTTTGAATGAAGGCGAGTTTGTAGGTACTATGCCCGCAGACGGCAGCACGTTTGATGTTCAGTACCCGATTTACGTGCCTAATATAACCAAACAAGTTTATACAACGGAGAAACCTATTCCTGCTGATAGTATGCTGTTTAAGGCAACCCATTGCACGTTAGGTAATAATGCCATCCTCCATGCTCAACATGCTATGGTGCAATTCAACCTCTATGGCACAGACAAGACTGTTGGTATGATTATCTTCAAGAACATAACCGTCGAGCCTGCCGTATCTGATACATTGATTTGCACCGATGGAAAAACGATTGATGCTACTTCGGCAGAGGCAACTCCTTTCTATATGATTGTTCCTGCCGGTGGGTATCAGTTTGAGGTAGAAATATATGACAATGCCACTACTCCTGCCAAGATTTGCTCCTTCGCTACCTCTGCTATCAATACCTTTACAGCCGGCGAGTGCCTATATATGCCTGCAAAAGAGGTGGTGTCAAATACTCATAATGGTTACGTGTATGTTGACCTTGGCTTGCCAAGCGGTCTTAAATGGGCAACCATGAATGTAGGTGCAACCGCCCCCGAAGACTATGGCGACTACTTTGGTTGGGGTGAAACAGCTCCTCATCTGGATAATGACTATTCAGCAGGTAAATATACCTACGCCGATAATGATAATCCAGCCACTTTGCCTCTTGACCACGATGCCGCTAATGTGAATTGGGGCGGCAGCTGGCGTATGCCTACTAGAGACGAATTCAACGAATTGGCAAATACGGAGAACTGCGATTGGTCTTGGCAAGAAGACTACAATAGTGCAGGCGTGAAAGGTTATTTAGTAACAAGCAAGAAGAGTGACAATAGTATCTTTTTGCCCGCTGCCGGCTACTACTACGATGATTTTCTCAGCAATCTCAATTCCTACGGCTACTACTGGTCCTCTTCGCGCAATGGGAGCACCTCGAACACCCCGGGCAGCTTCTTCTTCTGTTCGGAATACGGGTATTATCCCGTCAACGTCACTTGCTACTTCGGGCGGTCCGTGCGCCCGGTCGTTGACTAATAATCTTTGCAACCTAATTGGTTAGGATACAACAACACACCGCCCGCCCAAAACGCGCTTCAGATGCGGCGGGCGGATAGTTAGGGAAAGTCCCGTTCACGTGGTGAGCGGGACTTTTTTGTTCAACGCAGATTTTTGCATTCTTTGCTATAGTTGCTATTGTGTGAACATTTCAACCTCTATAGATATATATTATAGAGCACGGACAAATGTTTGCTTATTGCACAATAACTGCACAAAAGATTGCACAAAAGATTGTGACTAAAACTGAAAAAGGTTTCAATCAATATACAACTAAAACGCAGTTATTTTTTGTGGGGGGGCAGAACATAAAAAATTTGACAAAGTGTATAGCCCTGTCTGTATTAGGTAATCAATAATCCGCCACCGGACGAATTGGCATTGCGAAACAACGCTCGTAATAATCGGCAGTATCTGTATAGAAGACGCTGAAACACATATCAACCGCATAATTGGGAGTACCACCTGCATAATTGGGAATACCAACTGCTTTGAGAGAGGCAGATCTATAATATCCCAAAACTATGTCTCCTTTGTCTCCCATTGTAACATCGTCCCAACGAAACCCGGCTGCGGGAAGAAAGATGTGGACATCATTATCTACGGAATAGTCCCCAATTACTATATCTTCTGTGTATTCCGGAGATTGTCTCTTCCCTCTATCCTCCGTATTCTTCGCCTTGAATACTATATATCCGCGAACACCGGAACCTTTGTAGTCTGTACACCACTGCCAAAAGCATCCCGATACTAAATTGCCAAATTCTCTAATCGTTGGCATGCGCCATGGCTCTCCGAGTTCTTTATATGCCACATCGTCATCAAGATGAAGCACAGTATCACCGTCAATGGGACCATCACCGAACCAGTATTCCGAAGCATCAGCAGGAACATATTTCGTCAGTTGCAGTTCTTGTCCATCCTTGCACCAAGCGTATGTACCCCAACTGTAAAACGATTTGGGCCGGGTCTCACCCCATGCATAATATTTTCCAAATTCTTCCGGTGAAGAGGCGCTTATATTGCATGATGCCCATTTTACGCCCACACCTAAATCCACCTTTTCCGGCTGTGGGTGTGAGGATGTGACGAACGTCTTGATTTCACCGAAATGATAGACTTTGTTAAACAGTACATAGGCACGATAGTAGTATGATGTGTTGGCGGTCAGTCCATCAATGTAAACTTCAAATTTGCCATCAGAACTTATTTGTGTTGCCTCAACGTCTATTGCATTTATGTTGAGGTCATTTTCAGAATACTCAATACCATAGATGACAGACAATGCCTTTTCCGAATTTTGCCGACAAACACCTTGTATTTTGGCAGAAAAAGCCCCCAACTCTACAACTACACCGGTTTCGGCAATGTCAAGGGTTGCCGATTGTTTTTTTTCGCACGACACCAAAGTGATAACAAAACAAATAAGTAACGTAATTTTTTTCATATTGATTCTTGATGATTTTCAATTTGTCAATCAGAGACCGGACGGATTGACTGTCCATAATAGCGTTTCTCGCACTCACCTACCTCTATGTTTTCGGAATCAAAATAGAGATAATAAGCGCTATTGGGAATTGATGGGGAAAGAGATGACGCCCAATAATTGCCGTTGCTTCCAATATCATTAAAAGCTTCTTTTGAAGCATATCCGGCAGCCGGAAGGAAGATGTGAACATCATTGTCCAACGAATAAGACGCAGAAATAGCTTCAGAGTTCCTTTTTCCTTTGTCTTCATTATTTTTTGCCTTAAATACCACGTAGCCCTTTACCCCTGATTCTTTGTAGTTTTCAAACCATTGCCAATAGCAATCGGAAACAAGTTTACCAAACTCTTCAGCTGTAGGCATACGCCATAACCCACCAAGTTCATGCGTAGCAACATCATCGTCCGGCATAAGGCAGGTTTTATTGTCACCGGAATTGTATTTTGTCATATTGGATTCCGTTCCGTCTGCACTCCACAGGTATGACTCCCAAGCATAGAATGACTTGGTTTTAACCTCTCCCCAAGAGTAATATTTTCCACCATCAGTAGGAGCAGTTGCACTTATGTTGAACGAAGCCCACTTTACGCCTACCCCCAAGTCTATCTTTTCCGGCTCAGGATGCGCCAATGTGATAAAACTTTTCACATTTCCGAATGAATATGCCCTGTTGTATAAGACAAATGTACGGTAGAAATATTCTGTTCCCGGATTCAGATTGTCAATGTCAACAGAAAACAGACCGTTCTCGTCCATTTCAGAGCCATTCAGAACAATAGCGTTCCTTGTAAGATCTGTATTGGTATATTCTATTCCAAACGTTACAGATAGTCCCTCTATATTCTTTTGATTGCAGTAACCGGAAATTTTAGCGGTGAATGCCGTAATATCTGTGGCATCACCGGTTTGGGCAATACTTCTTGGCTCATCTATGTCTTTGCAACCTACCAATGCGATAGTGACTACAACCATCAGTGTCCCCAAAAGTTTTTCCATAATTATTGTTTTTTTCAAAAAATAGAAAGGATAGTATATGAAATGTGGCGCAAAGGTATAATAAATTTTTGAGATATGCAAATATCTTTGAATTTTGTAACGTAAAAATAACAAGTTGTGCCCAAAAGGCGCAAAGAGCGCATAAATTCATGGCATCTGAGAGTGTGCTCTTAGTGCATTACAATACTGACGAAAAAAGGGTAGGAGAATAATTGAAAAAAAATATTGCCTCCAAATTTGCAAATAATGATTTGCTTGGTAAATGGGCATATAGAAATTCAACCATATACGATGGATTCTGTAGTATTAAAACGCGATAATCGCAATGTCGTATTATAAAAGCCGGAGTGATAACAATTTATACACCACAAAGAAAGCCACCCATAAAGGATGGCTTCTTGTGGTGTCCCCCGAGGGACTCGCACGGCGAAGCAGATCGACAGAACGAAGTGGCGGAGAACCGGTTCTTTAGAACCTCGGACACAAGTTTTTTGCGCGTTAGTGATGGTTCAATACCAATAGGGTATAAACAATAAAGTAGATAGTATTCAGTTGGGAACTTGCTCACAAAATGATACTATCTACTTTATGGTAATGAGTGCAACGAATAACCATCACTAACTTATTGGCACAAAAAAGGATGCAACATCGTGCATCCTTGTGTCCCCCGAGGGACTCGAACCCTCGACCCACTGATTAAGAGTCAGTTGCTCTACCAACTGAGCTAGGGAGACTACTGCGTCAGGCTTTACACTTACCTAAGCGGCTGCAAAAGTACTGCTTTTTTTTGAATTGACCAAATAATTTGAGCAAAAAGTGAAAAAACTACACGATTTTGCAAAGCACAAGTAGCAAAAATGTAGTTTTTGAATGATTTGTTGGTTAAATACAGTACTTTGTTTTGCATAGTACCAAAAAAGCAGTACTTTTGCAGAAAATTTTTAATAACAGTAAAATATAGGAGACAAAACTATGAACGAAATGAGTCATGAACCCAAAAAATTGTACCGCAGTAACAACCGAATGATTGGTGGCGTATGTGCAGGATTAGCAGAGTACTTTGACATAGATGCAACCCTCGTGCGCGTAGTATATGCAGCATTGAGCCTGTTCTCTGCCTGCTTCCCTGGGGTGCTACTGTATATAATCCTGCTGATTATCGTGCCAAACAGAGAAAACTATGATAGAGAATATTAAGTCCCAAATGCGTAAAGGCATATTGGAGTACTGTATCCTATCTATCATCAACCAACAAGAAGCATATACTTCAGATATTTTAGAAACCCTAAAAAAAGCAAATTTAGTTGTTGTGGAAGGAACGGTATATCCGCTGCTGACACGCCTTAAGAATAACGGCATCCTGTCTTATCGATGGGAAGAATCGCCTTCTGGACCTCCTCGCAAATACTTCTGTCTGACCGAAGACGGCGAGGTGTTGCTTGCACAATTGCAAGAAGAGTGGGAGGCTATAAAAGAGGCAATAGAGAGAGTAGGGAGCAAATGAACATTTGTGATTTGTGATTTGTGATTTGTTATTGGTTATTTGTGATTTTAATATGAAAGAAACGAGAACTATCAATATAGGAGGGCGCGTATTCCATATAGATTATGACGCCTATCAACAGTTAAGCAGTTACCTCCAAGATATAGAACTGCGCTTGTCCTCCGACGAACGCGCCGAAGTGATGGTTGATATCGAAGCCCGTATCAGCGAACTGCTGCAAAATACCCTTTTTGCTAAGCATGTGGAAGTGGTAGATATTACTATGATTAGCGCGATACAAGAACAGATGGGCAATCCATCAGAGTTTGGAAACAACAAAAGGCCCAAAGTAAGACATACCTCTGCTCAGCATAATGGTTGCGGACGGGTGTTGGCTATTAGTATGATTGTTGTATTAGCTCTGTTAGCCCTTCCTGTCGTCATACCCATCATTGCCATCATTGCCGCTATCTTAGCAGCAGTGTTTGGAATGAGCGTAGCCATGCCATTCATTGGTGCAGAATTGTTCGGCAGTAGTGTAGGAGTGACCATACTGCTGATTATTACTGGCGTATTAGTTGTAGTCATGCCCGTGATAATGCTCATACACTCCATCATCAGTTGGCTGCGCTCACGCAAGAAACCCAGCACTCGATTCTGGATAATCACGCTCAGTATATGGGTGTTATCCATTGTCAGCGCAATTGTATTAGCCAATCATACGGCATCCCAATTAGGCGGATGGTCCACACTCGTGCAGCATGTGGCTGCAATAGACGATGACGAAAATGAACAAACAGAGACGCGCGCGGTGGCAAACTACCAAAACATTGTGGTGAACGGTACCGCACAAGTGCGTATCTATCATGCAGACGACTTCCAAACGCAAGTCACGAGCAATCGTCTTCCCGTCGTCCAAACCGAAGTGCGTGATAGTACTTTATACATCACCGTCCCCGATGACCGATACCTAAACGCCACAATCGACTTGTATGTGCCCACGATTACCCGTGTCGAAGGCAATGACGCCTGCGAAATAGAGATGATGGAACAATTCACGATGGACACACTCTATGTCCGACTCGATGGAGCGGGGAAGGGTAAGTTCCGCATTAACTCACTCTATGTCTCTGCCACGCTCAATGGTGCTGGACAATTGAACTTAGAAGGTGAAAGTGTCTATACCGATTTACACATAGCCGGAGCCGGAAAGATAGAGTCTGAATGGCTGCGTGCACGCATCTTACACATCAACTGTGCCGGAGCCAGCAAAGCAGAAGTCTATGCCGAACGCGAACTATGGGCACAAGCCACTGGAGCCAGTTTTATTACCTACAAAGGACATCCGACTGTCAAACAGCAACTCGCTATTGGCGGTTCATCCATCCGTAAAGACTGATAACTATGCGTAAATACCTATTATTTTTTCTCAGCATAATGACGCTGCCTATGGTGGCACAAGTGAGTGTACAGGGATTTGTCAAAGAGCATCCTTCTGGACACACTGTGCCTTACGCCACCGTGTCTATACTAAACACTGATAGTGCCTTAGTGACCGGCGCCATCACAGACGATAACGGCTTCTATTCCTGTCAAGTTGGTAAAGGAGCGTATATATTGCAAGTCAGTTACGTAGGCTATAACACCGCTAATCGTCTATTCTCTGTGAGCAAAAACACGACATTAGAGGATATCTATATCACAGAGACTACTTCTGAACTAAAAGAACTGGAAGTCAAAGCGACACGACCGCTGATAGAACGACAGATGGATAAACTGGTGCTAAACGTATCCCAATCTGCCTTTGCTGTAGGACATAGCGGGCAAGACATATTACGCAAAGCACCAGGTGTCAACATTGACAAAGACGGGAACGTAACCGTCAATGGTAAATCGGTGGAGGTGTATATAGATGGACGCCCATCGTATATGTCTGGCGAACAACTACGCGGACTGCTGATGGGAACAGATGCCGCCACGATTGAGAAAATCGAAATCATCACCAACCCATCCTCTAAATATGAGGCAGCCGGACAAGGCGGAATCATCAATATCAAACTCAAGAAAAACAAGTCCAAAGGTCTGAATGGAACACTCTCTGCCAATTATGCCGGTATGTACTTCCGCGATGTGCAACAGTATGTGCAAAATGACTTTGTGACACTCGGACTGAACTACCGCGGTGAAAAAACGTATACTTCCTTGTCCCTCACACAAGTCTATGCCAAACAATCGGTGTCACTGAATTCCCAATCGCAAATGCCTATCGTCCTTGATGGACAAACGTTTAATCAGAAATCAATCTCGCAAACTGACTACGGAATAGGTTTTCAGTACTATAATATGCGCGTGAGTAACGATATCTATATCAATCCTAAGAACACATTGGGTTTTATTCTCAATGTACCCATTATGAAGTTCGGCATAGATATGCGAGGAGGTAATCGGTCACAAATCACCCTATGGCAAGGCACCAGTTGTCGCGATACACTTCAGTACATTAGCACGCAAGGACAATCATCTAATTACAGTCCACAGCATACGGCAAACATCAACTATACGCACACGTTCAACGACAGTCTCAGCCGCGAGTTGATAGCAAACATAGACTATAATCGATATGCGAACGGCGAGAGTAACGAACAGCAGAATAGTATTCGAATCAATAAGACAGGACTAATTGTGCCGCAGGAACTGAATATACAGACGCAGCAGATAATTAATATCTATTCGGCTAAGGTGGATTTTCAGACGGCATTCTGGAAGACGGGCATGTTAGAATGTGGTGCTAAATGGGCGTTATCGAATACTGCCAATAGGATGACGATGGACTCTGTGATGACTGCTTCCTACCGACGTTTAGACACAACCGACTACGACTATGCAGAGCATGTGGGGGCGGTCTATATTTCAGCATCCAAACAGTTTAACCAACATTGGAATGCCAAAATAGGTCTGCGTGGTGAACTAACCTCTGCCACGGGCTATTATCATCAATCGAATCAGTACGACACAGTACATATCAAGCCGTATTTTAATTTGTTTCCAACCGCTTTTGTGGGTTACTCACCTAACAAAGACTGGAATATGAATATATCTTACACGCGCCGTATTAAACGTGCCAATTACTATCAACTGAATCCGTTTGTAAACTACTTGAATGCTCATACATACACCTGTGGTAATCCCAATCTGCAGCCGGAGTTTAATCATCAAGTGGATATGAACTTCGCCTACAGCCGCTATGTAAGTTTGGGCTTTAATTTCTCTCACACGCAAGGCATGCAGAATCAGCGGGTACAGATACAATCTAATGGCGACATCATGCGCACATGGGTGAATTTTGGTACCTGCACGACGCACGGCGGTAACTTGTCTTTGACGGAATTACCTTTAGTGCCTAAGTTCCAGCGAGACTCAAGTGGAGCATACGTTCGTAATGAGAAAGGTAAACGCACCTTCAACGAAGCGTGGTTAACGCTGACGCTGAATGCAAACGCCTATCACTTCATCAATAAAGCAACCAATGACCCTACCTACGGCACGCAAAAACAGTGGTATAGCAGTTTCTATGCCTGCTTGACAGCGTATCTGCCTAAAGATTGCCAGTTGTCCTTAGACGGCAGTTGGAGTAGTCCATGCGTCAACGGATACTCGGAGTGGAGTGGATACTACGACATGAACATCGCATTCAAGAAACAGTTCTTGCAGAAACGATTAACCTTGACCATTAAAGTGGATGATTTGCTGAACTCCATGTACTTTGGTTCCAAAGAAGTGGGATTGGCTGAAGGTTACTACAGCGAAGTTAGTCAGCACGTGCGTGCACATAGTGTGGGAGTCGGGTTAACCTATATCTTTGGTCAACAGCAATACCACAAATGGCGCAAGGTGGGCAACGTAGAAGAAGCCTCACGCTTGGGCGGTAGTGGCAATAACGGAATAGGCGGTAAATAACGACCGAACTAATTATTGGAAAAAACTAAAGTGTACGTTGCCGTACGCACGGTGTTCAACGAGACGCGGATGGCTGGAGAAATCATTGGCAGCAGAATGCTCCAAGACGAACCAGCCGTCTGCTTTTATTATACCAGCCCCCAAGACTAAGTCGGGTAGGAGTGGTAAGGTATTCAGTGCATAGGGCGGGTCTGCATAGACAAAGTCATATTGGGCATGACAAGCATTGAGAAACTTAAAGACATCGCTGCGTACGAGTGTCAGGTTGTGAATACCTAATTGCTTACAAGCCGCGATGATGAAGTTCTGCTGTGTATGCGCCATTTCGACAGAAGTGACGGAACGTGCGCCACGACTGACAAACTCTAAACCAATACCACCGGTGCCAGCAAAGAGGTCTAACACATCAATGTCCTCAAAGTCCATTCGGTTATTGAGGAGATTAAATAGACTCTCCTTCGCGAAGTCGGTAGTCGGCCTTGCGGTGATATTTTTAGGGGGCGACAATCGCCGCCCCCCATATATGCCAGAGATGATTCTCATTATTCCCAGTTGCCTGCGTTGTTATTAGGAGCATCAACGCTACCCACTTTCAGACCTGGATAGTGCTCCAACTTAGTTTCCTTATCCACGAGATTGATACGCTCCTGCTTATCTAAGTCGCCGAGGTAGGTGTCAAAATGCGCACGTGCTTCAAACAATGGCACGCGGATGCCTTGAGAAGTGGTGTAGTTGTCATTCACCTCTATCTCATAGCGAACGCCGTCGGTATAAGGAATAGTGACGATGGCGTCAATGTTGTCCGCCGTATATTCGCCCTTGTAGAGAGTCTCAATCATATTCTTATAGATAGTGTCACGGCGGAATCCCTGCAAACTATTAGCAATAACCTCTTTGTCATTTGCCCATACGTATGCATAGAGAGCAGAGTCGGACTCGAACTTCTGTTTGCGCGTAGCTTTAGCGATAGCGGTACGAAGAATACGTGCAGCTTTGTGCTCAGTCAATCCATTCTCTAACTGCTTATCCGTCAAAGAACCTTCCTTCAATACTTCCTTCTTAGGAGCAGTCTTGAGGAATAATACCAGTGAATCTAAGTCAGCCGTAAAACGACCATTTACGTTACGGAACTCGACCTCAGCGGTACGGATAGCGACCAGATTCTTAATAACAGCTACCTCACGCGCCTGACGCTTATTCTCAAACGAAATAGGGGTAACTACACTCATGACACACAAATAAGCCAACATAAGGGCTGCTACGCCCAACAATACGCGAAAAATAATAGGTTTCATACTATAATGTTAGATTTAAATAAGTACATTTTTTCGAAATCGGCTGCAAAATTATACTTTTTTTTTGATATATGCAAATTTTTTTGTAATTTTGCAGCGTTTTATGGAAGATAGTAATAAAGTATTGTACGATATTCTGCTTGAACGACTGGATTTGTTGCGCAGAATGGACAAGGAAGGCGACAGCGATCAGCGTCGCCATATTGCTGCTGAAACGAGTCAACTGCATGCCCCGATGGCTCATCGTCTTGGTCTGTATCAGATAAAGACTGAGATGGAAGATTTGGCATTGAAATTTACCAACTATGACCTATATAAATATATCGCACACGCGCTAAACGAGAAAAAGAGTGAACGTGATGCGTATATAGAGGCATTTATCGCACCTATCAGCCAAAAACTTACGGATGCTGGATATACATTTGTCATTAAGGGTCGCCCAAAATCGATTCACTCTATTGCGCATAAGATGGAAGCGCAACACTGCGATTTAGACAAGATATATGACTTGTTTGCGATACGCATTATCTTAGATACACCTTTGGAGCGGGAGAAATCAGACTGCTGGCAAGTGTATTCGATGATTACAGACGTGTTCCAGCCTAACCCCAAACGTTTGCGTGATTGGTTGAGTGTTCCGAAAGAGAATGGCTATGAATCGCTTCATACAACCGTTTTGGGACCAGACAATAAATGGGTAGAAGTACAAATCCGTACCAAACGTATGGACGAGGTTGCCGAGAAAGGTGTGGCAGCACACTGGGCATACAAAGGTGTCAACGCTGGAGTCACTAATGTAAATGCCCATTCTGTATATGTGTTTACGCCTACAGGCGACTTGCGACGTCTGCCAAGCGATGCGACCGTATTGGATTTTGCGTTCTCTGTCCATTCCGAAGTGGGGTGCCATTGCGTAGGTGGCCGTATTCGCAATCAGAATGTTTCTATACGACAGAAACTACAGAACGGCGATCAAGTGGAGATATTGACTTCACCGAATCAACACCCAACGCAAGATTGGCTGACGTTTGTGGTATCTGTCAAGGCGAAAAACAAAATCAAACAAGCCCTCAAAGAGGTAGAGTATAAGTTTGCCGCAGAGGGAAGAGAATTGCTTGAGAGACGCTTCAAAAACTGGAAACTGGATTACGACGAGAACGATGTGAGTCGATTGGCGCTCAAGTTAGGCTATAAAGCAGTGTCAGATCTCTATCAGTCATTAGCGCAGGGCAAAGAAGATGTACTGCGGCTGAAAGATGTCTTCCTGCAATTAGAAGAACAAAGTGCCGTTGTTCATACAGAGAAAACAGAATACGTGCCTAAAGAGGCTACGGCGGGGTTGGCGATTGAGGTGGATATGAACGTGAAGAACGTGGATTATAATTTGTCCCCGTGCTGCAATCCGCAACCAGGAGACCCTATCTTTGCGTTTGTGAGTGTAACTAAAGGTATTCGCATTCACCGATGCAATTGCCCAAATGCGGACAATATGCGGGAGCGGTATGCGTATCGTGTGTTACCCGCAAGGTGGAAAAAATAACGAGATATGAGACAAAACTATATAGTTGCAGGACAACGATTTGTAATAGAAGCTGCGGAGCATTTGATGGAGCCAATGGCTAATTATGTTCCCTTTGCGTCCGACGAAACGAGTGCGCAAGCACTATTTACTCTACGAGTAAAAGAGGTGGACGAAATTGAAGCCACTCATCCAATATGGCGAACGGTGTTCACTGATATGTCAGATGACGATATGCCTCGCATAGAAGTTTATCGCGATGGCACAGATTGGATAATCCGTGAGTCTATGTTCAAAGATAGTCCTATTTGCTTGCAGATTCGCGCAACAGAGGACTTTGGACAAGCCGAATTGCAGACACCGAGGCAGAGTAGTCGCTTTGCGATAGATAATGCAGCGATGCTATTATATGCCTTTACCACTGCCGATAAGGGAATTTTAGAGATGCACGCGTCCGTGACTGTACGCGGTGATAGGGCATATATGTTCTTAGGTAAATCGGGCACAGGCAAATCCACTCATTCACGTCAATGGATGGCTGCTTTTGCAGACGCATGGTTGCTGAATGATGACAATCCGATATTACGAATAGAGGAACACGATGGCGAAAAACAAGTGTGGGTATATGGCTCTCCATGGAGCGGTAAGACTCCGTGCTACAAGAACGATTGTCGTCGGGTAGGGGCAATTGTCAAACTGACACAAGCTCCTGAGAATAAAATGCATACGCTCCGTCTTCCAGAAGCGTATGCGTATATGTTATCTTCGTCCAGCGGCTTAAAAATTGAGCCTAAGATGATGGATGCACTATACGAGACGATGTCTCAAGCTATTCAATTAGTGACGGTGTATGGATTAGAGTGCTTACCTAATACCGATGCCGCCGAAGTCTGCTACAAAGGAGTTACTCAATAACACTCGTTTTCATTAGGGAATGAGGAGTCCTTAACCGCTGTCACGTAATCGCTGATGGCGGTTTTTATAGTCTCATTGAGTTGGGCAAAATGACGTAAGAACTTAGGCTTGAAGCCCTCGTTCATACCTAACATATCGTGCAGAACAAGTACTTGACCGTCAGTTTGATTGCCTGCGCCTATACCGATGACGGGGCATGAAACGGCTTTGGTGACTTGTGCGGCTAAGGATGCAGGAATCTTCTCTAATACGATACAGAAACAGCCAGCTTCGTCCAATAATTGTGCATCATGGAGCAACTTGGCAGCCTCTGCTTCTTCTTTTGCACGCAGACCATATCCACCAAATTGATTGACGGATTGTGGTGTTAGTCCAAGGTGACCACAAACAGGAACTCCTGCTTGAATCATGTGACGAATTTGTGGCAATATTTCCTCACCGCCCTCTAATTTGACTGCGTCGCTACCACTTTCTTTGAGCATACGAATAGCATTGCGAACAGCTTCCTCTTCGCTTACTTGATAACTACCAAATGGCATATCAATCACGACCAACGCATGTTGAGCGGCACGAACAACGCCCTTAGCAAGGAAAATCATCTCATCAACCGTGATGGGTAATGTGGTGTCATTTCCACAAACGATATTTGAGGCACTGTCACCTACTAAAAACATATCAACGCCTGCCTCATCAACTAAACGGGCAAGGGTAAAATCATAACTCGTAAGCATGGCAATTTTTTCACCTGCTTGCTTCATTTGACGCAGTTTCGCCGTCGTCATGCGAGTAGATTGAGTATGAACGGACATGATTTAATTAATTAAAAGTCATAAATAGTCAAAAACGGCTGCAAAAGTACAAAAATATTTTGATACGTGCAAAAAAAAGTGTATCTTTGCAGCCTGAATGAGAAAGAATACCTTGATATTGTTATCTTTGGGCATCATTGGTGTGGTGTTTTTTGCGATGGATGTGTGCTGTGGCAGCACGTTTTTGTCTCCATTTGCGTCCTTATCAACAATGGATATGCATATCCTGCATGAGATTCGTTTGCCACGAGCAATTACGGCTATTTTAGCAGGTGCAGCATTATCTGTATGTGGACTGCTGATGCAGACAATGTTTCGTAATCCGTTGGCAAGTCCGTATATCTTAGGTATCAGCAGTGGCGCAGGTTTAGGTGTAGCCATCGTCACGATGTGCGGAGGGCTATTAGCCGCGTCATCCATCTTGCTGTCTCCATCGTCTATGGCTATTGCGGCTGTTGTCGGTGCTATCACGACGATGCTGTTAGTGATGCTTATCTCGCATAAAGTGAAGGATAATGTAACCTTACTTATTGTGGGCGTAATGATTGGTGCTGTGGCAGGTGCGTTAATCAATATCATTCAGAATTTTTCTAATCCAGATGCACTCAAACTCTTTATTGTTTGGACATTAGGTTCGTTGTCGTCCGTAGGGTGGAGTGAATTGATGGTGGTTGCAGTTGTGATGAGCATCAGTGTAGGGATACTACTGCTACTGATTAAACCGCTGAACGGACTGCTATTGGGCGAAAACTATGCGCGTGCGTTAGGAATAGATGTAGAGCGTGTGCGGATAGGTTTAGTTCTTGTGTCTGGATTATTAGCTGGCGTGATAACGGCTTTCTGCGGCACGATTGCGTTCATTGGAGTGGCAGTACCGCATATTGCACGAGGATTAGTCAAAACGAATAATCATCGCATTACTATTCCTGTGTGTGCATTAGTCGGAGCGGATTTGTTATTGGTATGCGATATGTTGTGCAACTTATTTACTTATCCCTTACCGATATCAACAATGAGTACTCTCTTTGGGGCACCTATTATTTTAACCATTCTTCTAAAGCACGAAGTGTAAGGCGGCTAAATGCGTAGTCATCTAAGTCATTGATAGATACCACTTTAGTTCCCGACAAAGTAGGTAATTGTTCGACTTTATAAATAAAGAATCGTGCATGAAGTCGTTGGTGACTGAGGATGTGTGTGAAGTCGATGTGAGGAATGTTTGTTCGCGCTTGTAAATGGTCACTTTCTTCCAGCGGAAATTCCCATAGATGTTTCCATATATCATTTCCCTGTCGCTGTTGAATCAGTGTTTGTCCGTGAGCGATGTATATGCTATAATTGAGATAGCGGTCTTTTATTTTAGGTCGCGGTTTGCGCACTGGCAACAGTTCGACAGTATGATGGGCATAAGCTTCGCAGAATGCTTGAAGAGGACATTGAGCGCATTCTGGAGAGGAGGGTGTGCAATAAATGGCTCCAAACTCCATGATAGCGGAGTCAAAAAGACGTGCATTGGTTGTATCCAATAAGTCGTATGCCAATTGACGAAAATGTTTTTTGCCCGCAGTTGTGTCAAACGGTATTTCACAGTCGAATAGCCGCGATAGCACACGATAGACGTTTCCGTCGAGAGCAGGATAGGGGAGGTTGAATGCAAAGGCAGAAATAGCGCCAGCAGTATATTCTCCTATTCCTGGTAGTGCTTGAATGTCGTCAAAAGTAGTGGGAAAAGGCATCTGTTGCTGTGCAACCACCATTTGTGCGGCTTGGTGCAAGTGACGAGCACGCGAGTAGTATCCCAATCCTTGCCAAAAACGGAGTACTTCATCCTCCGAGGCAGAGGCAAGGGACTCGATGTCAGGAAATCGCTCCACAAAACGCATATAATAGGGTAAGCCTTGTTCAACACGTGTTTGCTGCAAAATGATTTCTGACAACCAAATGCGATAGGCGTCTTGTGTCTCGCGCCATGGCAAAATACGATGATTCTGCTCATACCACGTATATAGCTGATTATAAAAGAGTTTACTCTTCATAAATGGTAAAATTTTGTCTTATTTGTACGATTACGGTTGCAAAATTACAAAAAAAATATGAAAAATAGAAATTTTTTTGTAAAAAAGTTTTGTAAATAAAAAAAAAATAGTATCTTTGCAGCGATTTTTCGACTTTATTAGAAAAAAATAATATATAAAGATATGACAAAAGCTGAATTAATAACCGAAATCGCTATTCAAACTGGTTATGATAAAACCACGATTTTGAATGTCGTAGAAGCGACAATGGCGCAAATTAAAAGATCTGTAGCTGCTGGGGAAAATGTATATCTCCGCGGTTTTGGAAGTTTCGTATCTAAGACTCGTGCAGCTAAAGTTGCTCGTAACATTAGCAAGAACACCTCTGTGGAGGTTCCAGAGCACAAAGTGCCTGCATTTAAAGCATCGGAAGATTTTTATTCCATGCTTCGTAAATAATTGTAAGTAAGAACAATTAAATAATTATAATTATGCCAAACGGTAAAAAGCACAAAAGACATAAGATGTCTACGCACAAACGTAAAAAACGTTTGCGCAAGAATCGTCACAAGCACAAGTAAAAAGTTATGAAAAGCGAATTGATTGTGGATGTTCAACCACAAGAGATTGCAATTGCGCTGACAGAAGACGATCGTTTACAAGAAATCAACCGCGAAGTCCGCTATACGGATAATTTCGCGGTTGGCAATATATATTACGGTCGTGTTAAAAAGATTATGCCAGCCTTGAATGCAGCTTTTGTGGATGTAGGACACGAAAAAGAAGCTTTTCTGCATTACCTGGATTTAGGTTCACAATTTACAACGCTGAACAATTACATCACGAAGGCTGTTTCCGATAGACGCAAAGCGCCGTTGATGTCTAAGATTAAGCACGAAGCTGATTTAGGCAAAGAAGGACAAATCGCGAATCATGTCAAGGTGGGAGACTTGCTGCTCGTACAAGTGAGCAAGGAGCCCATCAACACAAAAGGTCCTCGATTGACCGCAGAGATTAGTATCGCAGGACGTAACATGGTACTGATTCCGTTCACGGAAAAAGTGATGGTATCGTCCAAAATCAAACGCGAATCTGAACGTAGTCGTCTCAAATCATTAGTTCAGTCGATTAAACCCCAAGGTTTTGGTGTTATTGTTCGTACAGTGGCTGAAGACAAGCGAGTGGCGGAATTGGACAACGAACTGCGAATCTTAGTAGCACGTTGGGAAGAAACCATCCGTACACTTCAAAAACCAGCCAAGTTAAACGAGAACGAATCGAAAAAAGATGCTGAAGTAAGACTGATAAGCGAGGAACTCGGTCGCACAATCGGAATCATTCGTGATGTGTTTACACCTGATTTCACGAGTATTCAAGTCAATGATCAGCAAATCTACGAGGAAGTTCGTCAGTATGTAGAACTAATTGCACCGGAGAGTGTTAAGATTGTTAAGCACTACAAGGATGTAGAACCTATTTTTGACAAGTTTGACATTACCCGTCAAATGAAAACGGGACTCGGTCGAACAGTCGGTTTCCAAAAAGGAGGTTATCTCGTTATCGACAAAACCGAAGCACTGTTCGCCATTGATGTCAACACTGGATCCAAAAAACTATTTGAGGATCACGAGGAGAATGCTTTTCAGTACAACATGTTAGCGGCGGATGAGATTGTTCACCAATTACGGTTACGTGATATCGGTGGCATCATCATTGTAGATTTCGTTGACATGGATTCCAAAGAGCATCAAGAGCAGCTCTATCAACACGTACGTGAACTGATGAACCGTGATCGCGCTAAGCACAATGTGCTACCGCTTAGTAAGTTTGGATTGATGCAAATAACTCGCCAACGTGTGCGACCAGCTGTTGAAGTGAATGTGATGGAAGTGTGCCCAACATGTATGGGAAAAGGCAAAGTTCAACCATCCATACTCTTTACAGAGCAAGTTGAAGAAAAGATTGCTCACATGAGGGAACACTTCGGACGAGGACTGAAAGTACATCTGCACCCGTATGTATATGCATACGCGAAACGCGGAAACATCTTTAATCGTCTATCGGCACGCTGGAAACGCCAATATGGCGCACAATTGGTAGAGAATCAAAGTATTGGCATGCTCGAGGTCAAGTTTTACGACCGCAAAGGGCAGCTGATTGCCGAACCTAAAGAGGAAGAGGTGCAAGAGAAAAAACTCTACCTCGAACAGGAAGCAGAAAAGTAAATGACAAAAAATGAGTAGGAGAAAAACCTACTCATTTTTTTATTAGAAAACAAATGCGAAATGTGCTGGAATAATACCCGTGTGTAACTCCCATTTCTTGTTGCCGTTAGATTGAAAGCAATAGACTTTGCCCGGGTTGACATAATCTTTGGCGTCAGTAACATAGATGTCTCCGTTGACGGGATTTATTCCTAAAGCATTGGGCACGGATGCAGATGGTAGCGACAAAGTTAGCGGATGCAAAGTACCGTTGACAGTTGCCAGTTGCGCAAAAGTGGTCACACTATTCCAACTTTCATCGTACGTTGTGGCTAAAATAGTAATCGTATCTTGTGCTGAAACCATTTTTGTGACTGATACACCTTGCGCTGTGAATTGGTTGGTTCGTGTATCCAGACAGTACAAATCCGAAGCGATGTCTGCATAATTGCCATAAGACGAAATCCACAAGTTTTGGCGACTATCTACTACTATCTCTTGCAGATTCGGTGCTATCTCTATCTGCTCTGTTAGCGTGAACGATACGAGGTCAATGACAGACAAGCGATTGTCGTATTCACCAATGTTCATTCCCACGTATCCACCACAGTTTGCTACATAGAGTTTTCCATCAACGACTGCTAATCCTTCTGGCTGATAACCCACCTCGCAGGTCTCAGTAACGGTGAGAGTAGTGGTATCAATTTGCGCGACATAGCCCAACTGATGTTGGTCGTCAATAACGCGACCAGCATACGAGGAAACATATAACACACCATTCGCAGCACACAAACGACGACAATTAGGAAGATCTATTTTGGCTATGTGTTTAGCAGAATACGTGTCAATCACTTCAATTAAACCAGAGCCATTGACAGCTATATACGTTTTAGTGCCATAGACGAGAATGTCATTGGCAACATCTCCCAGTGCACCGATTGACGGATTGGCTAAAGCAAAAGTGTCCAGCGTGTAACGACCTGTTGCAAAATCGAGATAATCTAACGAAGCGTTGTTCATATTGAAACCGCCCTCGTTGAGTATGTACATTCCTTTTAGAGAGGCAACAGTGTCAGTTGGTTGTTGGTCAATCGTGACGGGTTTTGGTTCACAAGCAGTAAAGAATAGAAGTACTGCACAAAGGTCAAATAATAAATGTTTGGTTGTCATAATTTTAAGTTATTTATAATGAATATCTAATTACAACTTTCCCATTCAGGCCTGGCATGGGGTAGTTGCGGATGATTTCGTATTGTTGATTGGCTAAATTGTTTATTTCAAGCGATATATGGAAATGCTGTATATTGTATTTCACTGCCAAATCGTGCGTGTGCCATGCAGGAACTTGATTGGCGAGTGTATTAGCAGAAGCCGAATAGCGTGTGCCGACATAATTGAAGACATATTGCAAAGATAATCCGTTCCAACTGACGGATGTCATCACGGAACTGCTGTGCCAAGGAATATATGCAATTTGCCCTCCATACGTGAGCGGGTCGGTCGAGTCTGTATAGTCTTGTGCTTTTTGATAGGTATAAGTGCCGTTTGCGCTGATGGTGAGTGGGTGAGTAGGAGAGGAACTGAGTGGAATAGTCAAGTCTATGCCCGCATTAACATCCACACCGCGTATCTCAACATAACCCAAGTTCATCGTCTGCCAACGATATTGTGTGTTGCCTTTAGGGACTGCAATAATCTTGTTCTTCACTTGATTGAAGTAACCATCTGCTTTTGCGTGTACATTGATAGTGAGCAAGTTTGTAGCGCTTTCGACTTTTGACTTTCGACTTTCTACTTTTACCTCTTTCGTATATTCGATTCCGCCATCGTATTGCGTCGTTTGCTCTGGTTGTAGATGAGATGGAACACCATCGGTGTAATAGAGCTCATTGAATGTTGGCATTCGATACATCTGTTTATAGAATCCTCGCAAATAGAATAGTTCTTTCAGTATCGGCTGATAACTGAGCGAGATGGCTGGTGTAGGAACTTTTGCAACCTTTTGACTTTCGACTTTCTCATCCTTGTCTTGCACGAATGTGCCTAAACAGGATACTTGTGCCTGAATCCAGCGATAATGAAAAGCCATAGCGACAGCTACCAAACCTGTATGTCGTTGTGGACGTGTCCACTGGGTAATAGATGTCTTTAAGTCGTTCCATATATAGTCTGCACTGATGTCTAAATCCCACCATGGAAAGAGTGTCCATTGATTAGCTACGCTGACATAGACCTCCTGCTGCCAATAAGCATTGTCAATATATACGGAGGTCGTGTCAGGATTGAGGTATCGCATATAGTCATTGCTGTATTTAGCATTGACTTGAAGGGCGACTTTGCGTATGGTGTTCAGCGACCAAGATTGCGTCCAGTTACCTTGCACGAATGCATTTCTATCCCATTGGCGTTGATCCGTTGTCCACACATTGCGAATGATAGCACGTGGGATTCCTCGTTCGGATTGGTAGAAGTAACCCTTCACATGCCAATTCCCATCGGGCAAATAGCCAAATAGTCCTGCTTCTGCGCGAACGGCTTGTATATCGCCATTTTGACGAATACCAGTGGTATCTATATTGCCTTGTTTTTTGGTAAAGTGATACCGTCCGGTGGCGTAGTTATATTCCGCGTTGAGACTAAGATGCAGATTATCAGTCAGTCGTTGTTCGTAGAGTAGGGCAGGGTTGGCTAAGCCGAATGTTCCTGCTTTCATTGTGGCTGTGATGTGGTAGTTTTGTCCGTCCTTAAAGCGCGGGCGTCGCGTGCGTATAAATAAGGTGCTGGCAGAAGCAAAGTCTTTGGCTGGCTGAAAAATCGTGTTTGTTGGTCCATTGTAGAGGGTCAGTTCGTCGATATTGTCCATGGAGAATTTGCCTAAATCGACGGTACCGTTTTGTGCGTTTCCAATCTCTATACCGTCATAGAAAACGCCCAAGTGGTTTGTTCCCATGGAGCGTACATCGATTGTTTTGATGCCGCCCACGCCGCCAAAGTCTTTTATTTGTACACCCGAGAAATGACGCAATGCGTCTGCAACGGAGTGTGTACTGAGCCCTTCGAGTTGTGCGCCTTTAAGTGTTTGATAGGATGTGGTGCGTGTGGCAGAGGACTTTTGGCTATTGACGACGACTTCGTCTAACTCAAATTGTTGTGAGATAGAGTCTCTTTCTGCGGATGATAACCCAAACGCAGAGGTGCACACACACAGTGGCATAGCTAATATGAAGATAAGTCGTCGATACATTGCTCTACCTAATCCCAGAGGAGAAACAAAGGTGCATGCGGTTGTCTTCTGACTTATCTCAGTATTATATTGTAGCCTTCCCGAGAATGTTAGTACAAGTCTAACATGTTGTTTCTCAGTGACTTAAGATGCCAATATAATCCTATTGAGAATCACAGCAGCGGGTCTGTGCAGGATTCACACCTGCTTCCATTACCGAATGCGGCTGCAAAAGTATAACTTTTTTTTGACATGACCAAATATTTTTGAAAAAAATGCAAAAAAAATCCTCCTAAAAATGAGAATTGAACAAGAAAGATAGCAAAAAAAGCGAAAAGACGACTCAAAAATTTGCGTAGTTCAAAAAAATGTTGTACCTTTGCACCCGAAATCGGTTTATTGCCGAGAAATATACTTGTTGTGCTGCGTTCTTAAAATCGCCAAGTTTATAGAATATCAAGCCATACAACAGGAAGATGCCCATTTAGCGTGGACTATCTTTTAGTTGGCTTGTGGTGTTTGGCGATACCTTAGAACGCAGACTATTGGATAAGTCCGCGTTTTTTTGTGTGTATATCACACGTTATAAATATTATTAACTATTAAAAACATTTAAACAATGAAAACAAAATCTTTTGTAATGGCACTCGTTGCCCTCGCATGTGCATTCTGTTTTACGGCATGCAAATCTTCAACCAAATCAACAACCGTAGAAGTAACTGTCCTTAAAAATGGTCAGGCTGTAGCAAATGAAACCGTGTATCAATTTACTACATCTTTATGGAATCAAGAAGCATTCAAAGATCCTTTCTATGCTAAACGTCAAGCTGTAACAAATGACAATGGTGTGGCTGTATTTGAGTTGCAAAGTGTTCAAGATTTGGAAGTGATTGACAATCAAACAACGCTTTATTACGCTACATTTAATGGCAAAACTCTGACGGGTTATGCAGGAGTTACCGTTAAGGAGGGTGATAATAAACAAGTTACTATTAGTCAACAATAATTGCAAATAACCCAACAAAAGAAACGCTCCATCTTTATTAGAATGGGGCGTTTCTCTTTATTGGCTTGTGGTGGGCGATACTACTTAATCTTCACGAGAGTGCCAATACTCATCATTGTTAGGATTGCATTGATCAGAGTGGTTGTCATAATCAGCAGCGCAATGGTCTGCATCTGAATTCCATGCCATAATCGTAAATGTTTTAGATTCCCGAAACTGTCGGTTCAGATCCTTTATTTATTAAAAGACAGTGCAAAAGTACAACAAAATATTGATATGCACAAGAGCCATGAATAGTCGAAGAATAAAAATGCCGAATTAAAGAAAGAATAGGCGATTTGACGGAAAGAAAAAAATACAATATTTTTGCAAAATTTGTGTATTTGAAAAAAAAGTGGTACCTTTGCAGCAAATTTATTACTCACTACTATGTTTCAAGAATCGCAAGCGTTGTTATTTTCTATCAATGTACGAAAAGTTGATCCCCAAACGTACCGTGCGCAATATGCTTCATTTCAAGAAGAACATATTCCTTACGATAATATCCAGGCAATCACTACTGCACAAGGTATTTCTTCGATTAAAACTGCGCTTATTTATACGAATGATTGCGTTTATCAAGCTCAAGAAACTTTTCCTAATGTGTTTAAGTCTATGCAACAACAGATTGGAGAAAAAAATATTGTTGATGATGAAGAGGGAAAAGCGCGTGCCTGCATCACTGGACATCGTTCTGGTTTTGTGATGTTTGGCGAAAAATCGAAGTGTATATTAAATATTTATGCGACTAATGAAATCAATCAAGCGACCCAAACAGTGATACTGAAGAATGGCAAAGAAATCCGCATTGATGGAGCCAATGAGTGGACGCTATTTAATAAGTTCTTTGAGAAGTTTCAATATAAGACCGCAAAATGGGAACGCGATAAGGAACATCCAAATTCGTTTCCGACATTTGTGGAATATACACGCCTAACCACCGATGTGTCCCTTTTAGCAAAACAGCAAAAAGCCATTCAACGGCAACTTCAAGATATACAAAATACATCCCACGCGTTAGTGGGGTGTATGATAGGCGTAATAATTTTACTAATCGTAATACTGCTGCTCGTAATCTTTTTATCCTAACAACGTCTCCATCCAACTGTCATCAACGGCGTGGAGGCATTGGAAGCCAAAGGCTTTGCCAGCTTCAATGTTTGCAGGAAGATCATCTACATAGACTGTGTCTGCGGGGTTGATTCCTGTCTCACGCAATACAACCTCGTAGCAACGTGGGTCGGGTTTTGACATACGAATCTCGTTCGAGAAGAACAGACGCTCTGCAACCATCAGTTCGGGGCAGTGGCTTAGTGTCCAGGTCACGTGTAACTCGTTGATATTCGATAGAATATAGATCTTTTTGCCGTTGGCTTCTAAGTCCTTGAGCAGTTGTTTTTTCTCTGGACGCATACCTCCGAGCATCGCGTACCAGGCATCAATAACTTGCTGCCGCGTGGTTTCCGGACGACATTGTGTAAGAATGGTGTTGATGAAGGTGTCTGTTGAGATAGCTCCAATTTGATATTGGTCAATCAATTGCGATGTGTGCCCTCCTAATAGTCCTTCTGCAGTTACCAATTCGCTTAATGTATTAGGTATTTCGCCTTGTGATGGGGCGGCAATCAGTGCTGCAAAAGCAGCCATTGAGCGCTTAACATTCACATCAATTAGGACGCCGCCGAGGTCAAAAAGAACGTTACTATATTGCATAATGAATTAGCGAGATAGACGTACAACGATTGCAGATAGAGCTGGAACAACAATGTCTGTACGACGGAGGTCATAGACGCTGCCAGTTAGGATGTCTTTTCCGATGGGATTATATTTGTTCAGTATTTCTGCATAATGGTCTGTCGGAATAGTGCGATTTTCTTCGGCAGCATTGATATAAACAAACACGGCTCCCTCATCCGTGTAGCGGAAATAGCCGTATGTATTGTCGCGTGCCATGAAGTGCATCGTTTTGCCGTTATGAATGATTGGTTCAGACTTGCGGAAACGATAAATCTTGACGATATTGTCATACAAGTTACGTTGTTCTGCAGTCAACGTGCTTTCGTCAGGAAGCGGCATACGTAGGGTAGAGTGGCCTTTGGAGCGATCGGCAGACTTACAGCCGTATTCGTCTCCAGCAAATATCTGTGGGATACCACGCATAGTTGCCACCATGATATGTCCCAATAGTACACGACGCATGTCTCCGTCTTTGACAACATCGGCAAATCTGTCCATATCGTGGTTGCCGACGAAGAGTAGCAAGTTGTTTACGTCTCCGTAGAGATAGTCCATTGTGAGCGTATTATAGACGCGCATCAAACCGCCATCGTAGAAGTTACCATCATTCTCTAATGCTTGACGAATAGCTTCTTCTGTAGGAAAGTCCATGACTGTTGGCAGATTAGAATCAAATCCGTCAAAGTTCTTTGTTCCCGATTGCCAATAAGCCACTGCAGGCGTTGGACGTGTCCAGCACTCGCCTACGATATTGATGTTGGGATATTCGTCGCGAATAGCCTTTAACCATTGTGCACCAGGCACTTTCTCAATGTACGGATATGTATCTACACGCAGACCGTCAAGGTTGGCATACTCAATCCACCAGATAGCCCATTGTTGGAAGTATTTGAGCAAATCGGGGTTTTCGAGATTCATGTCAGGCATCGGGTAGTCGAACCAACCGCGGTTAGAGAGTTGTCGGTCGTATTGAGAGGCATTGATGTCGTAGTTAGCGGTGAAGTTATTAGGAGTGCGAGTGAAAGTAGGGAACTGATTTATCCAGTCTTGATAAGGCAGGTCTTTCATCCACCAATGTGAACCTCCACAGTGGTTCGGTACCATATCCATCAGCATCTTGATACCTTTGGCGTGTGCTTCGCGGACGAGTTGGCAGTAGAGTTCGTTGGTGCCATAGCGTGGGTCGATATGGTAGTAGTCGGAGCATGCGTAGCCATGATACGACCATTCGGCTTCATTGTCACCGAGTAGTGGAGTCGGCCAAATCGCTGTAGCACCTAATTGGGCAATGTGATCGAGCGAGTCGATGATACCTTGTATGTCACCTCCCCAACGCCCATTAACATTGGACTTATCGCATTTCTCAATCGTGTTCTTAGTGCTATTGTTGGTCTCATCGCCATCCACAAAACGGTCAGACATAATCAGATAGATGACATCTGCCGAAGTGAACGATTGTCGTTCTCTGCTGCCGTCACGACGAGGGTGAATCGTGTAATCGACTGTTGTACGTTTATTGCCTTTGGTGAGTGTGAAACGGTAGTTGCCGGCTTGCTTAACATCTAAATCGACGAAAAGGTAGTTCGGCGATTGTGCATTATGTTGCCCTGTTACGACGAGTCCTTGTGTGGGTGTTATCCAGCGACCTTTTGCGTTTTGCTGACTGACTGTCACTTGTGCATCGGCGAGGTCGGTGCCGTGTAGCATCAAGGTGAGCGGGCATGTCATATCAGTCCACCAACATAGTGGTTCAACTTGTTGTACTTGAGGAGCCGCAAATGCGAGTGCTGCTGGAACAAGGAGCAAGGTTAGGATAATGTTTTTCTTAGCCACAAGGGCACGATTCATTTCATTTTTCATATTCGTGATTAGTTGATAGGTTGGTTATCGTAGTTGTTTTGTTGTTGGCGATGTTGAATAAACGTATGCCACAATTGTTCAATGTTCGGATCTTTGATGTCTAAGAAATTCTCTGCACCTTGTTGGTCTATTCTGTTGAATAGCTTGCCAGTCGTTATAAGGTGTGAGTCGTGGGCAGGTTGATATGCTTGTTCTTCTTTGTTTTCGACATAGAGTTTGTTTAGGATTCCAATGGTTTCTAATCGAGAAAGTAGAAGAAGTGTTTGTCGAATGGGTATACCACTGATTTGTGCTAATTCGTTTGCAGTAAGTGCCTCTTGCTCGGTATTAAATCGTTGAATAATGATAGACAGCAGTCGTATTGTGAGGAAGTCTTTGTATCGACGTGACATCCGTTGTAGGTCGTAGTGATAATTGAACTGTGCATTGTTTTGTATAGCGAAAGACAGTTCTGCACCTGACAAGATGAATAGGTTAAGCCACTTGACGATGATGAGTAGGATGGGGAAGAAAGCAACGGCGCCATACACGATACTCATACGTGAAATCAGTACCATCAGATAGACGGACAAAGCCTCTATACCCATCAGCAATAGGGCGATTATTAGTCCTGGAATGAGGGCACTTTTGAACCGCACTTGTGTGTTAGGTATAGCAATATACATCCACGTGAAGACGATAGTTAACAGCATGAACTGCACAAAATTGATAAATCCGTCTCGGTACGTAGAAAGGAAGTGGAAGAAGTCCCACGTTTCAGCCGTTGTGTGTAAGTAAATACTGAGTCCAGATGTGACGATGACCAGCACCGGAATGAGGAACAATATGGCTATGTAATTGAGCGATTGTCGTGTGATAGAACGGCTATTTTGCACGTTCCATATCTCATTAAAAGCCAGTTCGACATTTCGGAAGAAGATGTATGCTGCGCTGATGAGGATAATAAGTCCGATACCAATAAATAGTCCGTTATTAGAGGTGGCGACGTATCGATTGACGATGTCGTTAACGGCAGTAATTATTTCGTTGGAATTGAGGGCATATTTAGCGAGCAGTTGGTCGATGAGGTCACTAAATCCAAATCCTTTGGCGATGGCAGCAATAAGTGCCATAATAGGCACGAGCGCAAAGAGTAGGGAGTAGGTGAGGTGGTTGGCTCGAATATTGAGTTTTCGGTCTCCAAATCCATGTACAGCTACCACAATAGTTTTAAGCGTGCGCGTGAGTGTGCGCTTGAGCACGCTCATGGAGGACTCATCGTTTCTCCATAGGTCATATTTGATGAATTCAGAGAGTTTTTTAGAAAAAGTCATATAGTGAGATATTGTATTCAAAAAAAGTAAGCAGACTTATAAGCCGGGTTCTGTGCCCTTTCGGGTGCTGATCATTAATCTCGAGCGTACATTACTGCACGTTTCTCTCGCGCTCTACCCTCCAACTCGACCGAGCAGGTCTCAGACGTTGGTTTACATGAGTTTGCAGCCCATAGTATGCTCGTTCCACTCGCGTTATGCGACTCGTCTCTATGGCGGTGACCAAACATTTCTGCCTGAAGGCCGTTAACCTTTATGGTGCTCTATGCTGCCCGGACTTTCCTCTTAGTTGGGGATTAATCGCATGCGATTTCTTCCTAAACTTAGCGATCAGCCAGTCTGCTCTCTATTACAAAGTTTCGGCTTGCGGTTTCCCCTTAGCCCACTTTGAGCGGCTTACGGGAGTCGAACCCGCCTCCTCAGCTTGGGAAGCTGATGCACTACCGATGTGCTAAAGCCGCAAAATCTCTCTTCGATACCCCTTCCCCTCAAAATCCGCTGCAAATATACAACAAAAATTTGGAATACACAAATAAATTTGCATTTTTTAGGCAAAAAGATAGATTTATCTATCTAAATAGACGTGTTTTTGTCTTCTGTTAGGAGTTTACTCATAAAAAGAGGATATTTTTTGCACCAAAATTTGCACATTCCAAAAATTTGTTGTACCTTTGCGCGATTTTTGCGAATTAAAGTTTTGGATATGACAATATTAGAACGAGCAGCTGCGCTCAAGCAGCAAGTAGAGGCAATGAAAGCTGCCAATGCAGACGAATTGGAAGCTCTGCGCCTGAAGTATCTATCGAAGAAGGGTGAGATATCTCTTCTTTTCGACGAATTTAAATCCGTGCCTAAAGAGGAAAAAGCCGTTTTAGGTGCTCCAATTAACCAACTACGACAACTCGCTGAAGCTCGATTCAATGAACTGAAAGAGCAAATAGCCAATGCGGTAGCTGCACAAACGGTAGCCAAAGAAGACCTCACACGCACTCCCGAACCTATCGCGCTCGGTTCAAGACACCCGCTGTCTCTCGTGCGAGAAGAGATAATCGACATCTTCTCACGCATCGGTTTTACTGTGGCTGACGGACCCGAAGTAGAGGACGACAAACATGTGTTCTCTCTGCTGAACTTTGCGCCAGAACATCCTGCGCGCGACATGCAAGACACGTTCTTTATTGAAAAAGAAGAAGGCGTACAGAAACCTACTGACATCTTGCTGCGTACACACACCTCCAGCGTTCAAACGCGCGTCATGACGTCGCAAAAGCCGCCTATACGCGTACTTTGCCCAGGACGTGTCTTCCGTAACGAAGCTATCTCTGCACGTGCTCACTGTTTCTTCCATCAAGTAGAAGGATTGTATATCGATAAGAACGTGAGCTTTGCTGACCTGCGCGAAGCGTTGTTGTACTTCGCCAAAGAGATGTTTGGACCAGATACAAAGATTCGTCTTCGTCCTTCTTACTTCCCCTTTACCGAACCTTCGGCAGAGATGGATATAAGTTGTGACCTATGCGGCGGCAAAGGTTGTTCGTTCTGCAAAGGAACAGGGTGGGTAGAGATACTCGGATGCGGTATGGTTGATCCTAACGTTCTTGAGTCTTGCGGTATTGATAGCAAAGTCTATACCGGATATGCTTTTGGTATGGGCGTAGAACGTATCGCTAACCTCAAATATCGTGTCAAAGACCTTCGCCTCTTCTCTGAAAACGATGTCCGCTTCTTGCAACAATTTGAGAGCTGTTGACGAATCAAAAAGTCGAAAGTCGAAAGTAGAAAGTCAAAAGTTAAAATTATGGAATTCAAATACGCACCAATGTTTCAACTCGGCAAAGACGAGACCGAGTATTATCTGCTAACAAAAGACTATGTGTCTGTTAGCGAGTTCGAAGGACACGAAATCCTTAAAATCGACCGCGAAGGCTTAGCCCTCATGGCTCAACAAGCTTTCCACGATGTCAGTTTCATGCTCCGTCGCAGTCATAACGAACAAGTGGCTAAAATCCTACGTGACCCAGAAGCCAGCGCAAACGATAAATATGTGGCACTGACTTTCTTGCGCAACGCAGAAGTGGCTGCTAAAGGACAATTACCTCTCTGTCAAGATACCGGAACTGCCATCATTCATGGCGAAAAAGGACAAGCTGTTTGGACAGAGGGTAACGCACAGCAGAAGTTCCACAGCGACGAAGAAGCACTATCGCTCGGTGTGTTCAATACCTACACACAATGCAATCTGCGCTACTCGCAAAATGCCCCTCTTACTATGTATGAGGAGGTGAATACCAAATGTAACCTCCCTGCACAAATAGACCTCGAGGCTTCCGAAGGCGCTGAATATCGTTTCCTCTGTGTCACCAAAGGTGGTGGTAGCGCTAACAAGAGTTACCTCTATCAAGAAACTAAAGCACGTATCCAAAACCCAGGAACACTCATTCCTTTCCTCGTAGAGAAAATGAAATCCCTCGGTACAGCTGCGTGTCCTCCATATCATATTGCTATCGTCATTGGCGGCACATCGGCAGAAAAGAACTTGCTGACTGTCAAACTCGCTTCTACGCACTACTACGATAGTCTGCCAACAACCGGTGACGCTACAGGACGCGCATTCCGTGATGTCGAACTGGAGCAACAACTGCTCAAAGAGGCATACAAGATTGGACTCGGTGCACAGTTCGGCGGTAAATACATGGCGCATGACGTACGCGTCGTTCGTCTGCCTCGCCATGGCGCAAGTTGCCCAATCGGTCTCGGTGTAAGCTGCTCCGCTGACCGTAACATCAAATGTAAAATCAATAAAGACGGTATTTGGATTGAGCGCATGGATAACAACCCAGGCGAACTTATCCCAGCTGAACTTCGTCAACAAGGCGAGGGTGGAGCAGTACGCATCGACCTCAATCAGCCAATGGCTAACGTCTGCAAAGAACTGACTAAATACCCGATTGGTACTCGTCTGAGTCTTAACGGAACTATCATCGTTGGTCGTGACATCGCTCATGCCAAAATCAAAGCACGTCTTGATGCTGGTGAGCCAATGCCCGAATATCTCAAGAATCATCCAATCTACTACGCCGGACCGGCTAAAACTCCTGCTGGCATGGCTTGTGGCTCGATGGGACCTACAACTGCTGGACGTATGGACCCATACGTGGACGAGTTCCAAGACCACGGAGGAAGTCTCATCATGCTCGCTAAAGGTAACCGCTCCATTGATGTCACCAATGCTTGTCAGAAACATGGTGGTTTCTACCTCGGCTCAATTGGTGGTCCAGCTGCTATCTTAGCACAAGAGAATATACGCTCTATCGAATGTGTCGAATACCCCGAATTAGGTATGGAAGCTATTTGGAAAATTGAAGTCGAGGACTTCCCAGCTTTCATTCTCGTGGACGACAAAGGTAACGACTTCTTCAAACAACTCAAACCGTGCGAAGGTTGCAGCATTCTTGAGTAATGGGAGACAAAGGTTCATTTTGGGATAAGCTGCGGTACAAGTACCGCTTGAGTATCATGAACGAAGATACATTCACTGAGACGTGGCATACGCGTCTCAGTCGAATGGGAGTGTTCTTGATATTGGTGTTCTTCTTTGTATTGGTATTAGCACTATACTCTGTACTAATCATTTACACACCTATACGCAATATCTTGCCTGGTTATTCAGAGAGTATTCGTCAACAACTCATCAGCGAGTCTGTTCGAGTGGATTCATTAGCCAATACGCTCAGTCTTCAGACACGCTATATTTCCGTTGTACGCGATGTTATGGCTGGTGAGGCACAAACAGACTCCATACAAAGCCTCGACTCTATGCAAATCATCATGCGAGAGGAACTGCTTGAAGCCAAAAGCCAAGCAACCGCTGACTTTATGGCACAGTATGAAGAACGCGAACGAGACAACTTGCAACTATTTGACATCCAGCAAACAACGCCAACACTCACGTTTTTCCGCCCTGCTCACGGCGTGATAGTCAACACTTTTCAACCGCAGCAACAGCATTATGGCGTAGATATACAGTTGCCAGAGAAAGAAAATATAACCGCTATTCTTGACGGAACGATTGTCTATGTTCAATACGAGATTGATAACACGTACACGATGCTCATACAGCATAATCAATACCTCGCGCTCTATAGTCACATTGGACGAGTTCTCAAATCCATTGGTAACCGTGTCAAAATAGGCGAAAGTGTTGGACTCGCGTCTGAACAACCGCTCCATTTTGAACTATGGACTAATGGAGAAGCTATTAACCCAGAAGAAGTCATTGCATTTTGAAAAAGAAAATAGCCATATTAGGCAGCACAGGCTCCATTGGTACTCAAACATTGGATGTCGTTCGCACGAACCCAGACCGCTTCGAGGTCTATGCCATCTCAGGTAATCACAACGTCGATTTACTCATCGCTCAAGCCCGTGAGTTTCAACCCGAAGTAGTCTGCATCGCAGACGAGTCACGCTATCAGCAACTCAAAGAAGCACTCGCAGACCTCCCTCTCAAAGTGTGGGCGGGTGCTGACGCCATTGCACAAATGGTAACCTTTGACAGCATCGATATTGTGGTTGCTGCCATGGTCGGTTATGCCGGTTTGCGCCCCACAATTGAAGCCATCAAAGCCAGCAAAACAATCGCGCTTGCTAATAAAGAAACGCTCGTTGTGGCAGGCGAATTGATATGTGCATTAGCACAACAATACCATTCGTCTATCATTCCGGTCGATAGTGAGCACTCTGCCATCTTCCAATCTTTGGTTGGAGAGGATCGCAACGAAATAGAAAAAATACTACTCACAGCATCTGGTGGACCATTCCGTCAGTTCACGCTTGAGCAGATGAAGACCGTCACGGCAGCACAAGCACTCAAACATCCCAACTGGGAAATGGGAGCAAAAATAACCATCGACTCTGCCAGTATGATGAACAAAGGTTTTGAAGTGATTGAAGCCAAATGGTTGTTTGGTATTCCTGCTGAAAAAATACAAGTTCTTATTCATCCGCAGTCGATTGTGCACTCTGGTATTCAGTTTAGAGATGGTGCTATAAAGGCTCAACTTGGAGCTCCAGACATGCGTCTCCCAATACAATATGCACTCACTTTCCCCGAACGTGTGGCAAGTGACTTCCCGCGTGCCGATTTATTTGCTATTCAAAACCTTACGTTTGAGCAACCCGATATGGAGCGTTTCCCGAATCTGCGACTGGCGTATGAAGCAACTGCCAAAGGCGGAAACATGCCGTGCGTACTCAATGCTGCCAATGAAGTGGTGAATTTAGCTTTCAGAGAAGGACGCTGCGGATTCCTCGAAATGTCAGATATTATTGCTAATGCAATGGAGAAAGTTCCATTCATTGCTAAACCAACGTATGAAGATTATGTGGCTACAGACGCCGAAACTCGTCAACTCCTTAATAAATAAGATATGATACAAGCATTACAACTTATATTAGCTCTGTCATTACTCGTAGTTATTCACGAGTTGGGTCATTTTACTTTCGCGCGTATATTTAAGGTACGCGTGGAGAAATTCTATATGTTTTTTAACCCTAAGTTCTCGCTCTTCCGTGCCAAGAAGTTCGACGGCAAGTGGCACGTGCGCTTTTTAGCACCGAACACCACAGAGGACGACGAGTGGTCTAAACACCCCGACAACACAGAGTGGGGAATAGGTTGGATACCATTTGGAGGTTACTGTGCGATTGCTGGTATGGTCGATGAGACACACAAAGCAGATGAAATCAATCAAACACCTGCACAGCCTTGGGAATTTCGTGCAAAGAACGTGTGGCAACGTTTCTGCATCATCATTGGTGGTATTTTAGTTAACTTCGTGGCTGCGTTGCTCATCTTTGGGGCAGTATTGTTCACGTGGGGTAAGGACACGTTACCTTTACGCAACTACGATAACGGACTTTATTTCTCTGAAATCATGCTCAATGAAGGCTTCCAGCAGCACGATAAGATACTGACTATCAATGCTCAAGTACCTGAAGACTTGTCGGATGTTGTGCAATGGATAATCTTAGAAGGTCGCCGCGATGTCGTTGTCGCTCGTGGGTTAGATACCGTCGCATTAACCATGTCAGAGGACTTAGGAACACGCTATCTCGCTATTCAAAATGAGTTTGACCGTATCGAACGCGACAAAGCACGTGCAGACAAGTCTTATCAGAAGGCACGCTATACATTACTGACTTATTTTGTGCCCTTCGTGATTGACTCTGTTATGCCCAATAACGCTGCTTATTATGGCGGATTACAACGTGGTGACAGTGTTGTTTCGGTTGCAGGAGTTGTGACCTTGTGCTCGGAGCAAGTCACAGCCGAACTGCGTCAACATCCTTGCGACAGTGTTACGATTGGTTTCTATCGTGCAGGTCAACCAATGGAAGCACGACTTTTCATTGGTGACCAAGGCAAAATGGGTGTATTCTCTAAAACTATACTTGACTTTACGGAACTCGAACATACTGACTATGGTTTCTTTGAGTCCATCAGCGCAGGTATTCAATACGGTTGGGACTTGCTCGTGATGTACGTCAAGCAGTTCCGTCTTGTCTTCACTAAAGAAGGTGCCCAATCTGTTGGTGGTTTTGGCGCAATTGGAAACATGTTCCCCTCTGTATGGAATTGGTTTGCTTTCTGGCACATGACAGCATTCTTGTCTCTCATTCTTGCGTTTATGAATTTCCTGCCTATTCCAGCACTTGATGGCGGATACATACTCTTCCTCGTCTTTGAGATGATTACGCGTAAGCAACCCAGCGATAAGTTCTTAGAAGTAGCGAACAATATCGGATTTTGGTTGCTGATTGCGCTACTCATCTTTGCTAACGGAAATGATTTATTTAAATGGTTAATCGGTTAATTATGGATTATTTTGTTCACGAATCATCGTATGTCGATGAAGGCTGCCAAATTGGTAAAGGCACAAAAATATGGCACTTCTCACACGTTATGTCTAATTGTGTTATTGGAGAAGACTGTAACATTGGACAAAACGTAGTTATCTCGCCCGATGTTGTACTTGGTCGAAACTGCAAGATTCAGAATAACGTATCCGTCTATACGGGTGTACGCTGTGAAGATGATGTCTTTTTAGGACCGTCCATGGTTTTCACCAATGTGATTAACCCTCGTTCTGCAGTTAGCCGTAAGTCGGAGTATCGCGAGACGATTATTCATCGCGGCGCATCGGTCGGCGCCAATGCAACGATTGTATGCGGACATAGTTTAGGCGAATATTGTCTCATCGGCGCAGGAAGTGTGGTGACCAAAGATGTACCTGCTTTTGCTCTAATGGTCGGTAATCCCGCTCGTCGCATAGGGTGGGTGAGTCGCAATGGCGAAAAACTGCACTTTGATGAACACGGCTTGGCGACTTGTCCTGCTACAGGCGAACAATATCAACTTAAAAACGACACAGTTACTCTGCTATGATACAACGTATTCAATCGCTCTATTTATTGGGCATCGTCATTTTAGGCATAATATTGTTTTTTATGCCAGTCATTCAGTTAACCACTCCTGAACAAGCCGAGATTCAACGGATGTGGAATATAGAGGCTACGGGGTTAGATGAAGTAACACCAAACCTTGAATTACTCATGGTTGAACCCATTCATTTGAATGGTTTGTGGGGGTTGACATTAGCCACTGCACTTATTCCTATTTTGGCTTTCGTAGTGCTATTCCTCTATAAACGCCGCATCTTGCAAGCACGGCTTAATATCTTCCTTGCTATGCTGTGCATCGGTTATTATGGCATATTAGCTATCTATATTTGGTTTGCGAAAATGAACTTCAACATAGAGTGGAACATTTGCTTTGCTGCTTGTATTCCGCTCATCTGTTTAGTGCTGACATTGGGTGCAACACGCCGCATTCTCAAGGACGAGGCACTCGTCCGTGCTGCTGATCGCATTCGATAATGTGAATGGCAATTAGGAATAGGGATTTAGTAAATCTCAACAATCTGTCGCTTAACACGACGCGTCATTTGTGAAGCTGTAAAAGGCTTCACATTTGTTGTAATAAGGGATGTAACACGTTGTGTAGCTTTGACTTGCACAGGGATGACCATTTGTCTTGCACCAATAATAGAGGCATCTGTATGCAAGTTCTTTTCCAGTGTGTAGAGGTGCCCATCTTGGCGTTGATAAATCGTATTGAGATGTATCTGTGCATTTGCTTTACGCAGACGGAATTTCTCTATTTCTTGATCACTCATGTTGAGCAGGTTCAGTATCTGTAGTTGATCCGCATTAAGTTTGATACCGAATGGAATATTGATTTGTATATTGGCTTGCTCGCTAAAGCGCAGAACAGACAACGTCTTAGAATCGACGATGTAATGTCGCGACATTTGGTATTTGAAAATGCCTAAATAATTCTTCTTTTCAGTGTGGGTCAATACGGTTTCTCCTTCGGACTCGTTGCTGACAGACCAATGCTTCGTGTCATTCATGGCTTGCTCAAAGTCATATTGAATATTTCCAATACTCCATAGCCCTTTATGCACCACTACGCCGGAGTCAATAGCTGTCGCCGCACGACGCATATTCCTATCCATACGTTCCAGACTTTCGCCTTTATAAATCGTGTCTGCGAGGTCGCGAATAGATTGTTTGAAATAACGTTTGCAGTATTCTCCGCTAAATTGTACAGAGTCTTTATTGTCTTTGCCGCTTTCTGGCAAGTTGACGATAGAAGCAATCATCTGCTCCATTCCCCACGCTTCGCCCTCTGAGTCCATTCTGACATCGCTCACGACATGCGACTGATAAGGCGTGTGAGCAAAGTCTTTATCCATCTGCACATAGACCGCATGCAGCAGTTCAGAGATTTGTTTGCGCTTATTACGTTGTTTGGCAGGTTTGGCAGCAATGACCATTTCCTCTAAAGCGATGGGCTGCTCATGCAGCATGATGGTGACGGAGTCGGTCAATGCTGATAAAGGCAACAGCTGCTTTTCATATCCGATAAACGAGATAACAACCATTGAGGTAGGGGGTAGTCCTGTTTGGAAACGGAACACTCCTTCATCGTTGGTTGCGGTGCCCGAGACGGGATCGTCCATCGGATAAACAGTGGCGTAACCTATGCCACGCCCCTGAGCATCAACCACGCGACCGACGTACTGACTCTGTGCATAAGTATGGACACAGAAGAGCAGAATCAACCCCATACAAATATGTCGCAGTATGCTATTCATGTCATGAACTCATTATTTTTGGTGCAAAATTACTATTTTATTTTGAAATATACAAATTTTTTTATACTTTTGTACGCAATTTTGAAATACGTATCAATAAATTAAACGTTTACAGATGAATCTTAGCAAACAAGTCCTTCGTTTGGCTGTGCCGAGCATCTTAGCCAATATCACTATTCCGCTTGTAGGAATAGTAGATACGGCTATTGTAGGGCACATTAGCGATGCTGCTGCTATTGGTGGCATAGCTATTGGCACGATGCTCTTTGATTTACTGTATTGGAACTTTGGTTTTTTGCGTGTGGGCACTTCCGGAATGGCTGCACAAGCGTATGGACGGCACGATAGAGTGGATTGTGCAAAGATCTTAGCGCAGTCGCTTGCTATTGCAGGTTTTGCTACTTTGCTCGTATGGGTTTTACAGTGGTTTTTTGTAACAGCTGTATTGGCGTGTGTGCCTTGTTCTACTGAGGTCGCACATCTTGCTCGACGTTATTTCTTTGTGCGTATTTGGGCGGCACCTGCCACACTCTCATTGATGGCTTTCAAAGGCTGGTTTATTGGTATGCAAGACACCATCAGCCCTATGCTATGCGACATCGTGGTTAATGTGGTCAATATGGTAGTTTCGTATAGTTTGGCTGTTCATACGCCATTAGGCTTTATTGGAGTGGCTTACGGAACCGTGATTGCACAATTCTGCGGACTGATTTTAGCAATCGTATTGACTTGTACACGCTACCGCAGTTATATTGCTCTGTTCACAGAGGCAAAAGACTGGATTCGATGGACACAGTTGCGTAAACTAATGACACTCAACGGCAACTTGTTTATTCGTTCGCTCTGTTTTATGGTAGTTTATGTAGGTTTCACATCCATTGCGTCGGACTACGGCAATGAACAATTAGCCGTTGCATCCATCATGATGAAACTGTTTATGTTCTTTAGTTACTTTGTGGACGGTTTTGCTTTTGCTGGTGAAGCATTAGTAGGACGATTTATAGGAGAACAAAATCTTCCAGCTTTACGCACATCTGTACGCGTATTATTCTTATGGTCTTTAGCGGTAGGTGTTGTGTTTACGCTCATTTATGCTATGGGGAGTAAGCAGTGCTTTGCTTTGATGACGAACGATCCGCAAGTGCTGACTTTAGCCAATGCTTTTATTCTATGGCTGATTGCGATGCCGATTGTCTCTACATTAGCGTTTATGTGGGATGGGATCTATATCGGTGCTACCGCTGGAATAGAAATACGCAATGCAATGATTTGGGCAGCTGTAGGCTTTGTCGTTGTCTATGTGGCATTGTATCGTTGCTGTGGTATTCAAGCGCTCTACATGGCATATTTCGCACATTTGATTGCGCGTGTGCTTTATCTCACTATTCGCTATAAGAAATCTATTATAACTACTATCTCAATGAATCAATCACTATGACTAAAGAACGAGTAATAAGTGCAGTGATTTTGTGTATATCGCTGCTGATAGTTGTATGTTCAGTCCTTTATACTAATCGACTTGCGCGCACGTTAGCGCAAGAGGAGCAAGAGCGTGTAAAGATATGGGCTGAGGCCACCGAACGAATGATATTAGCAGAGGAAAATGAGAATATCGACTTCTACATCGACATCATTGAGCGTAATACGACTATTCCAGTCTATATGTTAGACTCTGCGGGACACATTATGTACAGCCGTAATGTAGATCATCCTGTGTCGAATCCAACTTCGTTAAACGGACCGATTGAGATACGCTTTGAGGATGAGTTAGGGCACAAAGTTGTGCAATACATCTACTACGACGAGTCCAAACTATTAGTTCAATTGCATTATGTGCCGTATTATCAGTTTGCGCTAATCTTTATCTTTATTTTAGTGGCGGTATTGTGGCTGATTTATACGCAACGTAGTGAACAAAATCGTGTGTGGGTAGGGTTGAGCAAGGAAACTGCTCATCAGTTAGGGACTCCTATATCTTCTCTTATGGCTTGGCAAGAATTGCTGCAATCGCGCTACGAAGAAGACGAACTCATTCCGCAGATGAAGAGCGATATACTGCGGCTACAGACTATTGCTAATCGATTCTCTAAGATTGGTAGCACTCCCGAACTGACCTGTATGGATATAGTTCCTGTCATTGAGCATGCGTTGGACTACATGCGTATTCGTGCTTCGTCTAAAGTGACGATGAACATAGTCAATTACACCAATGCAGACAATAACACTACCTCAACCAAAGTGATGATGAATCAGCCATTGTTTGAGTGGGTGGTAGAGAACTTAATCAAGAACGCTATTGACGCAATGGACGGCAAAGGTACGATTAACTGCGTACTGACGGTCAAAGAAGGTCGGGTACGACTGGATGTCATTGACACAGGAAAAGGCATTGACCGACATGCTGTCAACAAGATTTTTCAGCCTGGTTATTCGACTAAATCAAGAGGATGGGGGTTAGGTTTGTCTTTAGGCAAGCGTATCATCGAAAATTACCATGGAGGCAAACTCTTCGTGAAGGCGACTGAGTTGGGCAAGGGCACGACTTTCCGAATCGAACTTAAACAAGCCATAGATTGCTGAACCGCTACCCGACATGGCAGCATAAAAAGCACCTGCATCTTGTAGGTGCTTTTTGATATCTGCTAACTGAGGATAACGCGCAAAGACGGTTGTTTCAAAGTCATTCGTGCATGCGTCATGCAGTAACGAGAATGAATTAGAACGAACAGCATCTTGCAGCGCATGACTGTAACAAGGAGTTATACCCGCATACGCATCGCGTGTCGAGACATGTACATCGGGTTTGATTATCACCAGTCGCATGCTGCTTAAATCCAAATCTATTGGTGTAAGAATGTCTCCTATACCAGTTGCAAAGCAAGGCGTGTTGTAGATAAAGAACGGACAGTCTGCACCTAACGCACGTACTTCGGCTGCGAGTTGTGCTTGGCTTAGTCCTAAGGCAAACAACTCATTGAGTGCAATCGCCATGTGTGCAGCATCGCTACTGCCGCTACCTAATCCTGCGCCAAACGGCACACGTTTAGTAAAGTGTACATCCACGCTTCCCACAGCAGGGTAGTGTGCTGCCATCAGTCGATAACAACGCACAATCAAGTTATCCTCTTCTGCACAATCAATAGCAATACCGTCACATGCGAAGGAAATATGCTGCGCTGCGTTATCTACTTTCGCAACCTCGAGCACATCGCTTAATCCTTTGACGGGATAAAAAATGGTCTCCAAATCGTGGTAACCATCCGCACGCTTTTGTACCACGCGTAGTCCGATATTGATTTTGCAATTAGGATATAGAATCATGGACGCAAAGTATATAAGATGGCTTCTGCTTGTCGCAGCGGATTACGCTTTTTTTGTCCAGGAGCGAGCACAAACACTTCGGTTGTGATGACGCGTTGACCGAGTGAGTCTAAGCGTGTGAGACTGACGAATGGTCCACCCATGGCTTCGCCGCTGTACATCTTCCATAAACCGCGTACTTCGGCTGCGTAGAAATCGTGTTTAGATAGGGAGTCGGCAGCGTTGGGTAACGCAGAGACATAGCGGAACGTGGGAGGGAAAAACTTATACTCGGTACCCATATATGAGCCAGGAACGGAGGCAGAGATATATTGTCCTAACACTTCGTCACGCTTGCGATTCAAATAGTCTAATGTGAATGTTTTGGCGTCTGTATAGGGATAAGACCAAACGACTATGTCGCGACGCAAAGACCCTTTGTTGTTGCAACACCACACAAAATCCGTGGTGTCTTTAATCAGCATATAGTCTTCTGGCACCAACAAATCGATTCCTATCGTGCGCTGAAGAGCTGCGCGTGCGGTTTTATTGGTTGATGCGCGATAGAAACGTATCTGGCGTTGCAGTTCTTGCTGCACAAACCATTCGCGAATAGCTTGACCATTGGCTTGCCAAAAAGCCATAAACGACTCCACATCGGGTGTCTGAATGCGATAGAGCGCTTGCGGATGTGACCAATAGTCAACGCTGTACTTGGCTTTGGTAGTCGTGTAGCGTGCAGAATCGATGTCAATCATTAAGATGTTACGTGTCGGCTTGAGAAAATCGTCAAATGCTTGCGGAGTGACGTGTGTCAGTTTGAAATACGGCTCTATTTGTGGTAAACAAGGCATGTCTGCTGCCATGACGGCTTTGACTAAGTCGTAGGTAGTAACGATATCTTCGTCATACGCAGAAGCAGAATGGACGATTTGTGGTTGTGGCAATGGTCGGGACGGCATCACTACGAGACACTCATAGATAGATCCAGTCGCAGACACTTTGGTGGTGCCGCTGTTCTGACATGCTGTGAATGATAGGAGCAAAAGCAGTAGGATAGGATAGAGACGTCGATTCATGGTGCAGTTATTTACTTTGAATCAATTGGCTCATTAGCCGATATAGTTCGCGTTGTTGTTCGGTTTTGAGCAGTTCGATGTGATGCTGCATGACGGCGTCATCTCTACGTTTTGCAGGACCAGTCTGCGCGTCTGCAGGAGACAGTGTATGCACCTTTTGTGCCGTTTCATCAATCAATGGCAGCAGGGCAGAGAACGGAATATGCGTATCGCTTAATAGGTCTTTTGCCACGCCATAGAGCGCATTGGTGAAGTTATTAGCAAACACTCCTGCTACATGCAGCCGTTCGCGGTCGGTCTGTGTTGTCTCGTAGATATGTGGCGTTAGTGCTAATGCTAACGAATAGATGGCTGTGACATCATCAATGGCTTTGGCTTCAAAGAAAATAGGGACTTTGGTAAAGTCTTCTATGATATGTTCTTTGGAGAAGGTCTGGAAAGGGTAGAAAATACCGCAATGCGGTTTGTCTGCACCGAAGACAGAGATAGGTAGTGTGCCGCTGGTGTGTACGTGTAGCGCACGCGCGGGTACGTGTACATTATTGATTACTTCTGCCAGCGCATTATCGCGTACGGCGTAGATGTAAGCATCTGCCTGCTGCGGGATATTCTCTAAACCGTCACGTGACGAGACCATCTCGACTGCGATTTGTTTGCGTCGATAGGCCTCGTATAAGTTCGTGGCGACATTTCCTTTGCCGATGATTATCAGTTTCATTTTATCGCATTCTCTTAGCTTGCGCTTTGGCTTGTTCGCGAGCCATACGTTGTTGCTCTTGTTGCATTTTCTCTAAACGAGCCATGAAACCAGAGCGTTTGGATGGATTAGCGGCTTTCTTTTTCGCATTGGCTTCCATCTCTGCGAGCAGTTTCTTGTCGTCAATAGACCAGCGGAAAATCATCGTTTGAACGATGGTGAGTAAGAGACTCAGGAAGTAGTAGTAGCTCAAACCTGCTGCGTAGTCATTGAAGATAAAGAGGAACATGAGTGGCATTGCATACATCATGTACTTCATGAACTTCATATTCGGGTCGGTATTTTGCTGCTGCATAGTGATATGCGTATAGATGATATTAACCGCTGTCATCAGCAAGCAGAACAGACTGAGGTGGGTTCCGAAGAGTGGAATTGCGTGTGACCACGTGATGATGGCGTCGTATGCAGAGAGATCCTCAGCCCATAAGAATGATTGTCCGCGGAGTTCGATGGCTGTTGGGAAAAACCAGAACATCGCCATCAATATAGGCATTTGGAAGAGCATGGGCAAACATCCCGACATAGGACTCACTCCTGCACGCTGATATAAAGCCATTGTCTCGCGTTGACGCTCTTGCATCTTTTCGGGAGGGTACTTAGCGTTTATTTCGTCCATTTGTGGTTTGAGCACACGCATCTTCGCGCTGGACTTGTAGGAAGCAAAGACGAACGGCAAGATAATCAGTTTGATAATCAGTGTCATCAGCAGGATGACTAATCCGATATGTAATCCTGTGCGCATCAGCCAATCGAAGACGGGGAAGGAGAAGATTTGGTTAATCCAAATAATCACACGCCATCCTTGCAGTACTAACTCTTGCAGATTGAATAGTTCGTTGTAGTTATTCTTGTCGTATGCTTTGAGCAGGTTGTAGTTGTTGGGAACGAAGAAATAGGTAAAGTTAGTATTCTTTTTGCCCGTGATATCAAAATCAACACTGGTCTTAGTGCTATAGGCTTTTATGTATCGTGAAGCCGCGTTTTGTGGAGTAGATTCGAATATAGATGACGAGAATCCATCTTCAGCCAGCATAACGGTTGAGAAGAATTGGTCTTTGTAGCCAATCCAGCGTACACGTGCGCTTTCGTTTTGTTGGTCATGTTTAGACTCCGACATACGCTCCTGTTCGCCACCAACCATCATATATTGCAGTACGGCATAGCGCTCTTCAAACTTACGTCCGCGTTCTTGTTGTGGGATAAGTTGATTCCACTGCATTTCCAGTTCGTTCACGTTCTGGGCGAGCACGTTCTGCATGTTGTGCGGTTGAATAGAGAAGAATACGCGATAGTCGTCTGCGCGCAGGGTATAGACGAAGTCTAAGTAACTGTCTTCTTGCGCCGTGTTCATACGCATAATCAGCACGCTGTCAGCGGATTGTATGGGCTCAAAGTAGAGGTTTTGAGTGGTAACAATGCGTTGATTATTGGTGTTGAGTGTGAATGACAACGATGCTTCTTCTCCGCGGAAGAGACAAAGGTTGTTGACACTGTCTCCGTATGCTTTGTATTCTTTGAGTTCGGCGCGTGCGATGCGACCACCTTTGGTGCCGATAAAGAGTTTGAGTTTAGAGTTCTCTAATACCACATCTTGACTTTCGCCTTTAGCAGCGGGTGCCAAATCACCATAAACGGCTGCAATCTGGTGGTCAATCTCTTCTTGTGACTGTTGTGTAGGTTCGTTATTGGTGAGGGTTGCATTGACCTCTTCGCTGAGGCGAAGTGCCTCTTGCTCCATAAGACGAACGGCAGCAATACTGTCATTTCTACGTTGTCGCTCAGCCAGTTCCTCTTTAGACGGACGACTGAGCATTGTAAATCCTACAATGATAGCGGCTATTAAAAGGAAGCCGACCCATGTGTTCTTATCCATTCTGTTTCGTAAATCTTTATTGTATGTTATCTTTTTTGTATTATTTTCGTTGTATTAGTGACCAAACATCACGCCGACATAAAGGCGTGGTCCATTTGGTGTAATAAAATTGCTCCAGGAGACTTTCTGCTGTAAGACCGAACCGCTGGAACCGAAGGGTAAGGCGTAGTCGGCTTTGATGAATAGAGCCATTTTGCCTAATGCTATTTCTATTCCAACGTATGGGTCTAACAGAAAGAACGAGGTTGAGGTGTAGGATGCGTTATAAGTGACGTCTCCTTTTACGTTCTCTGCATTCTCGGGAACATAAAGTCGTTTCATAGTTCCGCCACCGATGACAACACCTATAAGTGGGCGAACTATGCCGAGATTAGCATAGAAGTCGCACAATGCACCTCCCCAACCCATGCGAATACTACTGCCCGACTTCATTAGAGGCATCGTCGATACGTGTCCTTCGCCGCCGAGGTGGATGTGATCCACTAAGTGGAAGCGCAATGCACCACCCAAACCGAGTGTCATCCCGTCAGAGGGGAGGTTCTTGATTTGTTCGCCTGTAGTGGGGAAACTTCCGTTGCGGAAGAGTTCTTGTGGATTACTGGAAAATGCATAACCGCCGTGAATCATCATTCCTCCGGAGAATCCGGTTAAGATTTTCTTATCTTTTTTGTTAGTTTTAGGTTGTTCACCTGCACGTGTTGTGCTGTATTGTGGTTCAGGTTCTGAACTATACTGCTCATTTTGCCCCTGTGCAGTGATACACAAGGGCAAAAGAGCGAGTAGGATAATTAACGTTTTCTTCATTAGATCAAACTAAATGCTACATCCATCATTTTGGTGAAGGTGTTTTGACGTTCTTCAGCGGTGGTTGCTTCGCCAGTGAGGATATGGTCACTGACGGTGCAGATGACGAGGGCTTTTTTGCCAGCACGTGCTGCGTTCATGTAGAGGGCAGGTGCTTCCATTTCGTCTGCTAAAACGCCCATTTTGGTCCAATTGACTTTGCGATCATCTTCGCAATAGAAACTGTCAGCGGAGAAGACATTTCCTACGTGGAAGGTGTAGCCAAATTTCTCGCAAGACTCAACAGCACGACGGCAGAGGTCGAAGTTTGCGATAGGTGCGTAAGTGCCAGGCAAGTGGAATTGTTCTGCATAGTTAGAGTCGGTGCATGAACCTTGTGCAATCACTAAGTCGCCCACGTGAACGTGGTATTGACGTGCGCCGCATGAGCCAACGCGAATGATTGTGTCTACATCGTAGAAGTTGAACAACTCATAGGTATAGATACCGATAGAAGGTATTCCCATGCCGTGTCCCATTACGGAAACTTGTTTGCCATGATAAATGCCGGTATAGCATAGCATACCACGTACTTCGTTGACCAATTTAGGATTCTCTAAGAATCTTTCTGCCATCAATTTAGCACGTAATGGGTCTCCAGCCATAATGACTGTTTTAGCGATTTCGCCGTACTGTGCTCCAATGTGTGGAGTCGGGGTGTTTTCTTTCATAATCGTTGTGTTTATTAAAAAGGTTATTATGTTATTTAGTTTTTAGTCTTTAGTCTTCTGCCTTGCTTTTTCCAAATCCTCTGGCGTATCGATGCCGATGGTTTGTATATTGGTCAATCCCACGCGGATATGGTAGCCATTCTCCAGCCATCGCAACTGCTCAAGGCTTTCGGCTTGTTCGAGTGGTGTAGGAGCCAGTTGCGTTATTTCGCGTAGCACGTCTGCGCGATACGCGTACATTCCTATATGTTTATAGAACTGTCCTTTGTGCAGCCATTCTGCTTTATCTACACCTCTCATATACGGTATGACTGAGCGCGAGAACAGTAGTGCTTCGCCGTTAGCGATGGCGACTTTGGGTGTGTTGGGGTTTTCCAGTGCTTCGAGTGTGTCTTCTGCCGTATAGGGTTTAACGAGGGTAGCAATCTGTGTCTTTGGACTATCAAAGCATTGTTTGAGTGCTTCTATCTGTTCCGGTTGAATAAACGGTTCGTCGCCTTGTATATTGATAATGACGAAGTCATTTATTTCCTGGTGTCGGTTCATGGATGTCGATTGCAGCCATGAGCGGAAAGCTTCTTCGCATCGTTCGGTACCGCAGCGACAAGTAGGGGAGGTCATGATGGCTTCACCACCGAAGGCGGTAACGGCATCAGCAATGCGTGTATCGTCAGTAGCCACATAGACGAGGTCGAGTGCTTTCTTCGCCTGTTTATACACATGCTCAATGACTGGCTGCCCATTCAGATCAGCCAATGGTTTACCCGGGAATCGGGTACTTGCATAGCGTGCAGGAATAATACCAACAAAAAGCATATTTTCTCCTTATTATAAAAAAGCGTGCAAAATTACAACAAATTTTTGAGATATGCAAGAAAATAGGGTATAAAATTTGATTTTAATCAAATAATTGTACTTTTTGGGTGATTTTTTTAACACTACCGTGCGATGACGTCTCTCATACGACTTCGCGACTCTGTCGCTCGTAAAGTACTCGATACGTCTAATCGCCCGTACACAAATTGAACAACTCGCTACGCTCGACACTATTTTTCATTGTGTTCACTAAAATACTGTCTATACTCTTTCAGCGAAGCGGTCTATACTCCATATTCCTTCTTTTTGTGTTCACACGAAGTGTGTTGTTTGGCTGCGTGCAGCCATTGTGTGGTGTCTATGTAGTCCGTCTTACTTACTTTACAAGCGATGTAATCGCGTAGTCGTAAGTTATGACGGATGGAATAGGCACTTGTGTTAATTAATACTTACGAACATGTTGCCGAACGCGAAAAATAGAGTAGAGTGGCCGTAGAACTGTGAACTAAATTACACTTGCAAACTTTGTGAATTTCACAAAATATTTATACCCGATTTTCACAAACTTGAACGCAAAACGTCCCAACACTTTTCACAATTGACACCCATCCCCTAAGTCTACACATACTCCTTCAGCGTAGCGGTCTATATTCCATACTCCATACTCCATATTCCTTCATCGCAGTGGTCTAATTTGCCTAAAATGCGGAATATCAGCAGATAACAAATTTATATAAAGTGTTACTTTGTGTTATTTGTGTGATTATAGGGATTGGGTGTGAATGTGGTCTTTTTGTGGGTGTGTTTTATTTGTAACTGCCGAAATATCAGCATAATTACGTGTATTATATAAAGTAATAAATAGACTTGTCTTTTCGTTCTGTGTATTGTGAGGAGTGTGTAGTGGGTGGAATATGCTATTTACAAGTGTGAAATAAAAGATATTTATAAATAATTTTCATAAAATTTGCAAATGTGAAAAAGTTTTCGTAATTTTGCAGCGTTTTTTTAAGTGAATGAGAATCGTATGAATGAAAGGAATCGTATTGAGCAACTGATAGAAGCCGAAAATATGACGGCTAAACAGTTTGCGCAGGAAGTCGGTATTCAGGCTGGAACCATTAGTAACATTATGTCTGGTCGTAATAATCCCAGTTTGGAAGTATTACAACGCGTTTTGAATCGTTTTCGTACGGTGTCGAGTGATTGGTTGATATTAGGAGTTGGATCGATGTACCGTCCTAATGGTGGTCAGTCGGTTGAGCAGACTTTGTTTGATGTCAAGCCATTAGATAAACCAGAGTTGTCTAATATGTCTATGGTTGATAGAACGGAGCAGCCTGCGGTTGCCTCTTCCATTGCTTCTGCCAAACCTGCAACTCCTATTCAGCCTACAGTTCCATCTAAGTCCATCACTCGCATCATCATCTACTATTCCGACGGCACCTTTGAGGAACGGTAGTATTTTGTTCGTCGTGTCTCTCCCCCTCATTAAGACATTTGTATCAATCTCCCATTAGGATGCTTAATCAGGAAATCACACTTTTTGCTCTAAAAATTTGTGTATATCAAAAAAAAGCAGTACTTTTGCACTATCTTTTGAAAAAGCAATGAAAGTCTATCAACTCATCGAACAAATGATTAAGGACGGAACTTGGATCAAGTTCTGCTCTATCTCCGATGACGCGATGACCAAAAACCAACAATACGCCATCTTCAAACTCGTACAACAACTCGAACCCAACCGCTCATACGGCTACCGTATTCGTGTCTCAAAATACATCGCTGCGAAGGGTGTCAAGTTTTTAGGGGGGGGGGTATTCGCTCGCTGACCCTGACTTTATCAAAAATTGCGTGCGTAACATGGAGCGCAATATTCTTGACTAGCTGCAAACCCGTCTTCATCTGCACAGGACAATACGCCCAATGCTACCACAAAGACTCTACTTGCATCGGACTGCAAAAATGCAAAGCCGATGTCATTTCCGTACCCTACAACGACATAAAATGGAAAAAAAGACCCTGCTCAATCTGCTCTAAACACTAAGCAATGTAATAAAATTTTCTAAAACATCGGGAATTTCTCGTTCCCAATGTTTCGTTTTTTTTGTAGTACTTTTGCACCGGATTTCGAGAGTTCAGTCCAAAGGGTGACTTTTCACGCCTGCGGAGGCTCTCCGCTGGTGCTTTCTTTTTTATATCCCCGATTGAAGGCATCTAACAACGAGGGATTTACTATTTTATGTATGAAGACGAAGAACAAGAACAACCCACCAAGTCCTATTGGGATTGGGTCGATGAAGCGTATTTTGATGAACACTCCTAAACATCTACTGCTATGACACGCGAAGAAAACAACCGTGAACGCGAGTTTAATCGTCCGCGACTGCTCCGAGAATGGCGCAAACATAATCCGGGTGTGCGTATCAGACCTATGCTCGACCATAACCCAAACTGCTATGTCACCGACGACGGACGGGTCTTTATCTTGCGTAGAGAAGGAAACCATCGAGGAAAGTACATCTTTGCAGAAAGACCGCAGTATAAGATAAAAGCCCCTGGTGCTTTTCGTGGAGGAGCACACAACTATCTGACTGTGGTTATTAAAATTACCGTACCCAACCAACGCAACTTCCCCAATGTCAATTTCGCAAGGACGTGTGGAACAAAAAGGTTTAGCACGCATATTCTCGTCGCGTACTACTTCTGCACACGCGAATTTTTCGACCGCACGCAAGTTGACCACATCGACGGCAACCCAACCAACAATCACGCCTCCAATCTCGAATGGGTAACACCTGCCGAGAACTACCGCAGGGCGAAAGAATTGCGGAGACTCAAAAAACTAAAAACTAACAACTAAAAACTAACAACTATGCAAATCGAATTTAATAAATCTATGTGCGTGACCAAAGCCGCACAAAAAGAACTGTCCAAAGCTATCTTG
>JAKSNG010000012.1 GCA_024400125.1 Paludibacteraceae bacterium | reverse complement strand
TGACATCGTAGCTTCTACCGCAGACTGCGGTCTGGTTACCTTCAAGGCGTTTGACAACAACCAAATCGCTATGGCTAACCAAACCATCACCGTTACCGACCAAGTGCAAACGTGGACTTCCGAGTGGACCAAAGCTCCGGCTGCAACTGCTAATGGTCTAATGGTTTGGGACTTTGGATGGGATCCTGTTCAAACCGTTACTATCACCAACATCTCCGTCAAGGAGAGAGTGGTCCCTGCTCCTGAACTTACTGCACCTCAAGTTCCGACTGTGGATGCTGCTAACGTGAAGGCTATCATGTGCGAAACATATAACAACAACCTCGGATATTGGCCTCAAGGTTGGGGCGGTTGTAGCTGGGTTGATACCTGCAAAGCCGGTGTGAACTTCCAATATGCTAAAACGATGGCTTGGGACAACTTCGCTTCCAATTGGCAGGGCGCCGGTGTGGCTAATTATGCTAACCTCCACTTCGATATCTGGTTTGCTGAAGACGGAAATGCTCCTGTCGTTAAACTGGAGTTCAATGGTACTGATCCTACCGCTGAGATTACTATCCCGGGCGAATATAAAGCCGGTTGGAATAGCGTAAATGTCAACGTTGAAGAGACCTTTGGCAAACAATCGATGAATGATCTCAAATGCCTCACCGTTAAGGTTACTAAAGAAGGTGGTCCTGTTGCTTGGGCAAACATCCTCTTCTTCAATGGCGATTATACTTCTACCGAAGCTACCGGCACTTGCGAGGAAACTCCCGCATGGCCGGAGGATGCTCCTGCTACCGCTCCTGCTGCTCCTACCGTAGATGGTGCTTCTATCCTTGGTGCTGCTCTTACTACCTCCTATGCTTTTGAGCCTCTGGATTGGCCCGGCGCAATGCCTCAACTCCTGACCTTCGAGACCGGCGAAACCATCTACTACATGGAAAGGATGACTTGGCAAATCTACACCAACTGGGCTGAAGACTTCTACGACATGAGCGAATATAATATGCTCCACGTGGACCTCTATCCTGCAACCGGTACTGAGATTAAGATTACCTTTGAGTGCCTGAGCGTTGACGAAGGTGGTCAAGGTTATAAGAATAGTGTTGTTAAGGCTCTCACCGCCGGTCAATGGAATGCTCTTGACATCGCTTTGAGCGAGTTCCCCGCATTAAAAAGTGGTGATCCTTATGACTTCAGCGATTTTCGTTATTTCATCCTCGAAGGTTACAATGCAGATCAAACCGCTCTGACTGTAGGTAATGTATATTTCTACTACAGCGATCCTACCGCTCTGCCTACATTGTTTGACGATGGCGTGAAAGCAAACAAGTCCCTCCTCAACGGTCAACTCATCATCCGCAAGGACGGCAAGACCTTCAACGCCCTCGGACAAGAGGTGAAATAACGTAAACGAAAACGTTAACGTTGACGTTGACGTTCAACAAAAAAAAAGTGCATGAAAGTGCACTTTTTTTTTGTGCTTTTTATACTTAAAAATTATGGACAAAACAGTTAAATTAACCTCGTATCAACTGCAACAGATGATACGACTGTGCGCTGAAATGACGCGCATTCTGCAAGAAGCAGCAACCTCAGTTGAGGAAAAAAAAACAGTTTAGTACCCGAAAACAGTTATGTCAAACTAATCGAGTACATGGTCGCTCACTATGGCACTGGAGGTTTACCCAAACCCACTTTTAGAGAGTCCGCACAACTACTCTCGCACGAAATAAATTGGGTCGTTGACCCCGAATGCTTCAGAAATGCCTATTATCGATGGCGAAAAAAACACCTGAAGTACGATTTGTAGCATGATACGCTTTTTCGTATCAATTTGATACGGTTTTTCCGAAAATTTTAGTATATTTTTGCACCGGATTTCGAGAGTTCAGTCCAAAGGGTGACTTTTCACGCCTGCGGAGGCTCTCCGCCGGTGCTTTCTTTTTTTATCCCCGATTGAAAGCATCTAACAACGAGGGATAATTAGAACCTGTTATGAGAACAAGTAAGAAGTTCCACACCCTGCAGATGGCGATGTTCAGTCGCTCTGCGAAGATGATGAGTCACGAAATGCGTACCAAACGCACCAGTTGGGAAAGTCAGTACTACGAGGCGTCACGCAAAGCCAAACGGCAACACCGCCGCCGCTTCCGTCGCGTGTGCGAGTACTGCATGCACACCTGTTACAATGAATTAGTAGTCGAACTCACCAGCTATCTGCAATAATGCCCAGCAAATTAGAACTCACAACCGCATACATCGAGCAGATGTATAGCGGCGGTGAGGAGTTCCGCTTTGATACCCTCAGCAGGAAAATACAGATACTGCAAGAGGATCTCACATGGCGCAACCTCACCGACAAAGATGTCAACACCATTGCCTGCGATTGTGCGCAAGCGACCAATGCCAACATTACCGACCGCGAGGTGCGGATAGCCCTTGGCAGTAACCTGGTACACGATGTTCACCCATTGCGCGATTGGGTCAAGTCACTCAAACCGTACCAACCAGGAACGGTCGATTGGATAGAGTTTGTCAGTGCACAAGTCAAGGTCGTTTCCAATCAAGAGACATGGGCGGAGTATTTCCGCAAATGGTTTGTGGCGATGGTGGCGAGTTGGATGTATGACCACGTGGTCAATCATCAAGTATTAGTCCTTATTGGGCGACAAGGCACGGGCAAAACGACTTGGCTGGAGCACTTATTGCCGCCAGAACTGCGAGACTATGTCACTAAACAAGCGAGCGTACGTGAGTTAACGAAAGACGACCGCATACGTGTGGCAGAGTTTGGGCTCATCAACATGGACGAGATTGATTCGTGTTCGTCCCGCGAATTGAATGTTCTCAAGTCGCTTATCACCACTGCGGATGTGAACGAGCGTGCCGCTTATGGGCACAATAAAGAGCGTCGCGTACGATGTGCGTCCTTTTGTGCGAGTGGCAATAATCGGGAGTTTTTGTCCGATGATACCGGCAATAGACGGTGGTTACCATTTGAGGTTGAGAGCATCCAAAACCCCTTCTGCACCACTTTGCCGTACGAACGTATGTACGCACAGGCGTGGTACCTTATCCAAAACGGTTTCAACTACTGGTTTGACTTGCCCGACATCGAGCAATTAGAGACGCATAACGAGGCTTTCCGCCAAACGCATTACGAAGAGGAACTGCTCAAAGTATATTTTGAGCCGTGCGAGAAGAATAATTCAGATGCTAAGTTTATGACTGCTTCGGAAATTCAAGCCAAAATAAGGATGTGGGGGTATGTTGAAAGACCCATTAGTTTAGAAAAATTTGGACGACTGTTAAACAAAATGGGGTATGTTCCTTATAAATCTCATGGCAAAAAGGGGTATGTTGTAAAAATCTTGCAACAATCTGATTCTGAGCGATATATGGCTGTTCAAGATGCTGAAATATTAGAATCGGGGGTAGGTGGGGTATGTACTTTCTAAAATACATATATATACGCGTATATGTATATATAAAATAACCTACCCCACATACCCCACATACCCCCGAACTACTTTTCTTTAAACGGCGATGAAAATTGAACCATTCTTTCAGTTCGAGAAATAGCCACACGTTGTTGCACAACGTAGAGCGAAGAGAACTAGTAGTCTAGGAATATAGGACGCTGCGCTATACTAGGAGACTAAAGACGAAAGACTAAACACTAAAGACAAAGACAACAGCAAAGGACTAAAGACAAAACACTAAAGACTAAACACTAAACACTAAAGACTATGAAAGTAGATAATGAATTTATTCGCAGATACACAGGTGTTGTGGAGTGTATTGTGCGTCAATATGGAAAAGTAAACAACAAACAAGACCTTATGCAGGAGGGATTTATAGGCCTGATGGAAGCAGCCAAACGGTATGACCCAAGTACAGGAGTACGATTTGAGTCATACGCCAGTTGGTGGGTACGCAAGTACATACGTGAGCATATTATCCGTTATGGGCAGGCTGTTAGTTTGCCATCCAACACGAAAGACATCTTTGAGCATATCACCGAAGACATAGACGCTACGCGTTACGAGGAAGATGGTGACGTCATCACTTTTGCGGATTGCATAGCCGATGAAACGGACACCGATGAGGAACGCGAGCAGCAGCAGTTTGAGCGGCTGCACAAGGCAATAGAAGAACTACCTAAACGCGAGCAAATAATCATTAGGCAGATGTATGGTATTGATTGCGAAGCTGTGCCGATGAAAGAGGTGGCAAAGAGAATAGGGTTGTCGTATGATAGAGTGAAGAAGATACACGCGAGAAGCGTGAAGTTTCTTCACGATGCACGGTGAAGGCCCTAACCCCGACCCCCTAAAGGGAAGGGAGATAGGGGTTATATAGGAAATATATCAGACCATTGCCATTTGAGATTGTGGCGCACCCAAAATAGGGGAATTGACCATTGCGCATTGGTTATCATACCAATCACGACTAGCAGCATCAAACTCCATTCTTTGCGAACTACCAAGATTGCCATACTTACGGCTCAGCAGCATTTCAGCCGTAGATAAAGTCGCTAATTTGTTTAGATTCAATTTTTTCATTGCTCAAATTGTTTTAAGATGTTTTCTGCAATAGCTATCTGTTTAGGATAATCCTTGTTGGATTTTTTCAAAAATGAATTCAGTATTAATACTTGCGTAGCATTGATAATATTGTCATTGTCTATTGAGAACAATAAACTGCGATATTCGTTTGTGCCAACAGAAACACGCATCTCATAAAATTCGCTATTCTGTATCTTTTTGACAAATTTTGTATTTGGTACTGCTACCGTTTGCAAAATATTGATGGCATAATCAAATTTGATTTTTACTTGCGCTGGTAAGGCTGCATAATATTGCTCAAATTCACTTGATAAGATAACGTTTCTCATTCGTTTTTCCAATTTGCCTGCAAAGGTACGGATTTTTTTTGATATATGCAAATAAAAATGCAATTTTGAATTAAGAATTTTGAAATAAGAGAGATTTTTTTTATTTTTTTGCAAAAAAAGTAACCCCTTTTTGGAAAAAGTTCGTAATCAGAATAGTAGAGGTGGGGGGAGGGAGAGTGTCGACCGAGTGTCGACCGAGTGTCGACCGACCCTCGACTTCGCGTTCGGTAACAAGATTGCAAAAATCGATACCACGTACGTTAAATCGATGGGCAACTTGTACCTCCGCTCTCCCCACAGCAACAAGTTACTGCGGGGACCCCAGAAGAATAATGAGAGTTTGTTGCCCCAAAATCGCGAAAAAACGGCGATAAATCGCCAGACAAGTAAACAATATTTATTAACCTAAACCTTAACTTTTATGTCAAAACATTTCAGTAAGACAGAATTTGAGTATCCGGTTCACCGCATCTGCGGCAAAATCAGCCGCAAGAGCAAAGTCATTCACAGTTGCACCGCCAGCGGTAAGTTCACGACCTACCTACAAGGCGAACGCGATTTAAACGCTCACCCTGTCACGGAAGCCGAACTTGATCGTCAAGCCACATTCAAGGCTCGTCAGGCATTGGTAGCAGCCCGTGTGAAGAAAAGTGCCAGCACCTATGCAGCAGATATGGCGGCTTATCGTGCACAGTACGAGACCGGCTACAAGAGCTTCATCAAGTACATCTGGGCACAGGTGATTGAAGCCGAAAACGCAGATTGATGAGTAATTAACTAACCACTAAAAACAAACGACTATGGATGCAAACACCAAACTTACCCACGAAGAGGGAGTTGGTTTCTTAACCGCCCTCTTCACCCTTATCTACAACTTCGTGAAGGCTTGTAAGAAAAAGAAATGACCGTTTATTGAAACACAAGTGTCTATTGTCAGTCCTTATACGACATCGCGACACAGTCGCTTGTTAAGTATTTCGGACTGACTACATAGACACCACACAACGGCTGAAACAGCCGAACAACACACTTCGTGTGAACACAAAAAGAAGGAATATGGAGTATGGACCGCTTCGCTGAAAGAGTATAGACAGTATTTTAGTGAACACAATGAAAAAATAGTGTCGAGCGATAGCGAGTTGTTCAAATAGTGTACGGGCGATAAGGCGTATCGCGTACTTTACGAGCGACGCAGTCGCACAGTCGTACAAGATACGGCATCGCACGGTAGTGTTGAAAAATCACCAAATCACAATTAACAAACAGTATTAACCTATTAAAACCCAACAATTATCATGGCAAAAGTAGATTACATCCGCCCAGTTGAAGCCGTTCACGGCAAACTGGCGAAAGAAGATCAAGTCGGTTTCGCGCAACGTCAAAACGAGAACGCAGAAGGACTGCGCGTGAAGTTCACTCGTTTGTTCCGCAAACGTAACCTCGTTGACCGTCCTTACACAGCTGCCGAGGTCGCTCAAACTACCAAGTTCGGTGCTATCTGCGCACTGTACCACTCGACGATGAAGAACGAAACAAAAGTAGTTGCTCTCCGCGCTGCTTTCCGCACCAACTCCAAAGGTTGGAAAACGTTCCGTCAATACGCTTGGCACGAAGCAGAAGCCGAGTATCGCGTTCAGCAACAAGATAGCGAGAATTGATACCGCTCCGCTAAATCAATGGGCTACTTGTGCTTCCGCTCTCCCCATACGAAACACTGCGTTGGTTTCTATGGGGACCCCGAGAAGAATTAAGCGCATCAAAAAAAAGTCCGGAAGGAATTCCGGACTTTTCTTTTTGCTTTGCTGTGATGTGCTTATTCAGCAGCAGCCTCAGCAGGAGCTTCAGCAGCTTCTTCTGCTACTTCTTCAGCAGGAGCTTCTGCCTCTGCAGCTTCTTTGGCGGCCTCTTGTGCAGCAGCAGCCAATGCCTCGTCAGCAGCTTTCTTCTTAGCAAGAACTTCAGCAGCCTTAGCCTTGTTAGCCTCTACCTCTTGAGCGAGGAGTGCTTTTTGAGCAGCAGCTTTCTTGTCTGCATCAGCCTTCACAATCTTACCAGCTTTAGCGTCTTGTTGTGCTTTCCAAGCGTCGAAGCGTTTTTGTGCCTCTTCTTGACTGAAAGCGCCCTTAGCTACACCACCATTGAGGTGCTTCATAAGAAGTACACCTTCTACGCTCAATAAATGACGCGCAGTGTCAGTGGGTTGTGCACCTACATTCACCCAATAAAGAGCACGCTCAAAATTGAGGTCGATAGTTGCAGGATTGGTGTTGGGATTGTACGAGCCGATACGCTCAATGATTTTGCCGTCACGTGGTGAGCGGCTGTCGGCTACTACGATGTGGTAGTAAGCATAGTCCTTGTGACCATGACGAGCCAAACGAATTTTTGTTGCCATTTGTTTTTGTTGTTTATGGGGTACAGTTACACGAACTCGCCCCTGGTTAATAATTAATGACGTGCTTTTTTCACGAAAAAGCGCGCAAAAGTACTACATTTTTTTGGATTGTGCAAGAAATTATGCAAAAAAATGTGAAAAATTTGCGTATTTGCAAAATTTTTTGTACTTTTGCCGCGTAATTTGGAGTAATATGCTATTCAAAGACATCATAGGACAAGAGCGTATCAAGCAGCAATTGCGTCAGTCGGTTCAAGATGGGCGCATCCCTCATGCACGATTGTTGTGCGGAGCGGCTGGTGTCGGCAAGTTGCAGTTAGCCATCGCCTACGCACAGTACTTAGCGTGTGCGCACCGTACCGCAGAAGACGCGTGCGGCGTGTGTCCTACGTGTCTGCAATATCAGAAATTGCAGCACCCTGACCTTCACTTCGCTTTCCCTATCGTCAAGACCGATGCCGGCGATGTGTGTGACGACTTCATGGACACGTTCCGCGAAGTGGTCTTGCAGCAGGGGTATTTCAGTTTGGACGATTGGTATAGGGCATTGGGCGTAGAGACGAAACAGGGGATGATATATGAGAAAGAGAGTTCGGAAATTCTGCGCAAACTAAGTCTCAAGTCCTTCGGCGACGGCTACAAGGTGATGATAATTTGGCAGCCGGAAAAGATGAATGCTACCTGCGCCAATAAGTTGCTCAAGTTGCTAGAAGAGCCGCCTCAACAGACGCTGTTCTTGTTAGTGAGTGAGCAACCAGAGCAGTTGTTATCGACTATATTGAGCCGTGTACAGCATACTCGTGTACCGCTATTGTCGGAGCAAGAGATAGCAGGCGCGCTCGTGGCACGTGGATTAGCAGACGCGACCCACGCTGCCGACTTGGCACATATAGCCAACGGCAGTTACCTCGTAGCCCAACAGTTGGCACAAGCCAGCGAAGATACGCAGCAGCGATTTAATGACTTCGTGAGCCTGATGCGCGACGCGTACACCATCGGACAAATCAAAGACCCCGTCAAGAAATTTGAATCGCTCAAGCATATCCGCGAATGGAGTATGGCGATGGCAGATGCCAAAGTGGGACGCGAACGACAAAAAGCCTTTCTCCAATATGCACAACGACAAGTACGAGAAAACTATATATACAACCTCCACCATCCGGAAATGAACTACCAGACGGAAGAAGAGCGGAACTTCTCTGCTAAGTTCTCGCCCTATATCAATGCCGGAAACGTGGAGCAAATAATGGCACAATTAGATTTAGCGGAGCAGCAGATTGGTCAAAACGGCAATGCCAAGATTATCTTCTTTGACCTGTGCTTGCAGTTTATTGTGCTGCTGAAAAAGTGACAATATGAATGATAAGTTTACATTGAATAGGGAGGCGTGTGAGTTCAGCGCAAAGTCTTGCAAACGCAACTCTGCACACATGCTGCCCGTGACGGACTGGCTGAGTGATTTGCCAGAGAAAATGGACGAGAATGACTTGGTAGAGGTGCAGTTCAAACACACCCGCAAGGCTTATTTTCGCAACGTGAACCACCTGCCATTAGAGAAAGGCGTGTCGGTCATTGTGGATGCCAACCCAGGTTACGACTTGGGCGAAGTGGTGCTGACTGGACGTTTGGTGAAGGCACAGATAAAGAAAAACCATATCGACATGGAACGGTATGAGGTGCGTAATATTCAGCGCATAGCCGTTGAAGCCGACCACGAGAGAGCTGCTATCGCTCGCGCCAAAGAACAAGATACGATGATTCGGGCACGCCAATTAGCCAAGTCGCTCGGACTGGAAATGAAAATTGGCGATGTTGAATATCAAGGCGATGGCTCTAAAGCTATCTTCTACTACATCGCTGATGGACGTGTTGATTTCCGTCAACTCATCAAACTATACGCAGAAGCATTCCGTGTACGTATTGAGATGAAGCAGATTGGTGCCCGTCAGGAAGCAGGACGTATTGGTGGAACAGGACCATGCGGACGTGAGTTATGTTGCTCCACGTGGATGACTAATTTCTATACAGTGGGAACGGGCGCTGCACGACTGCAACATATATCGCCGAATCCCCAAAAATTAGCAGGGCAATGCGCTAAACTCAAGTGCTGTCTGAACTACGAAGTGCCCGTCTATGAAGACGCGCTGCGTCGAGGTGAAGTGATAGGTACACCCGTAACGTCAGAAGAAGAGAATCCCGATTTGGGCTTCCACAATGCGGTTGGAGAGGGCGATTTGAACCGTTTTGACCGTCATAAAAAGAATAACAACGGACGACACGATCGTCGCCCAGATAGACGCAATCGTAATAATGAAAGACCTCAAAATACTATTCCTTCTAATCAGTAGCGCGCTATGTGCCTGCACGCCTAAGGCAGTCTATTCGCACTTTGAGTCCGTACCGATGATGCATTGGGACGCTGACTCGGTCTTGCAGTTTGAGGTGCCGGTACCAGATACCACTCATCGCTATGACGTGCTGCTATGTGTACGACATACGGAGGCTTATCCGTACCAGAACATGTGGTTATTTACTGAGTGGAATGGTCAAGTCGATACGATAGAGTTCTACTTGGCAGACGACCACGGACGATGGTTGGGCAACAGAAACGGCAAACTGATAGAGATGCCGGTGCTGTATGAGACGAGTTTTCAATTTACCGACACCGGCTGTTGCGCGATGCGCGTCCAACACGGGATGCGTGAGATGGCACTTAAAGGCGTGAGCGATGTCGGAATAATCATTCAACGAAATGGCGAAGAATAAATTAGCGAAGTTCGCAGATATGGAGCGTTTCTCGAATGTGTTTCAGTGTGGGGCACGCGAGATAGACGACACCAATGAAGTGGCACAGATGGCAGGACATTGGCGGGAACGCTACTTCCATAACGACAACCCAATCGTATTAGAATTGGGCTGCGGACGTGGTGAATATACCGTTGGATTAGCACGGCAGTATCCGGACAAGAACTTTATCGGTATCGACATCAAAGGCGCTCGTATGTGGGCAGGTGCCAAAGAAGCCGAACTGGCTGGCATGACCAATGTAGCGTTCTTGCGTATCAACATCGAGATGCTCACTTCGTTCTTCGCACAAGACGAAGTAGATGAGATATGGATTACATTCTGTGACCCGCAAATGAAAAAAGCCACTAAACGCCTCACTTCTACGTATTTTATGGCGCGCTATGAGCAAGTGATGCGCGAAGGCGGACTCATTCATCTCAAAACTGATAGTCCGTTCCTCTATACTTATACACGCGAGATGTTGCGACTGAACGACTACCGCGTAGAAGCCGATACCGACGATTTGTATGCACAACCGCACTATGCTGACGCAAAGGCTTTGCAAACACACTACGAACATCAATGGCTTGACAGAGGACTGACCATCAAATATCTACGTTGGCACTTGGACAAGAAAACCTCCAAACAAGAGCCCACTATCGAAATCGAAAAAGACACGTATCGTTCATACGGCAGAAACTATGTATCCACAACAAATAATTGACGCCCTACGCCATGTCCGTTACCCGGGCACAGGCAAAGACCTGATTGAGTCAGGTATGTTAGAAGATGACATTCGAATTAGCGGATTAGAAGTCTCTTTCTCGCTTATCTTTGAGAAAGACAACGACCCATTTATGAAGTCCGTTGTCAAAGCGTCAGAAGTGGCAGTACAGACCTATGTAGATGCGAACGTCGCCGTGCATATTCACACGAAGTTCCGTAAACAAAATCTGTCTCCGAGTAGTGACGAAGCCACGATCTCGCTACAAGCCAAACACATCATCGCTGTGCATTCAGGCAAAGGCGGTGTCGGCAAGTCCACGGTGGCGGCTAACTTAGCCATCGCTTTGGCGCAAGCCGGCTATCGAGTAGGGTTATTGGATGCCGATATTCATGGACCGTCCATGCCTAAGATGTTCCACACCGAAGACTGCCGCCCCGTGAGCGTGGAGGAGAATGGGCGTACACTGATTGAGCCGATTGAGCAATATGGCATCAAGATGCTGAGTATCGGCTTCTTTGTAGATCCAACGTCGGCGGTAGTATGGCGTGGCGGCATGGCTTCTAACGCTATCAAACAACTTATCAATGACGCCCATTGGGGTGAACTGGATTATTTCCTCATCGACCTACCTCCTGGCACATCCGATATTCACTTGACTCTCGTAGCTACCCTTCAGTTGACAGGCGCTATTGTGGTGACAACGCCTCAGCCAGTCGCTTTGGTCGATGCACGCAAGGGAGTCGATATGTTCCGTAACGAAAAAATCAACGTTCCCGTTTTAGGTATCATTGAGAACATGGCATGGTTCACGCCAGCCGAATTGCCAGAGAATAAGTACTATATCTTTGGTCAAGACGGTGGCAAACGATTGGCAGAAGAGTTGCAAGTGCCCTTGTTGGGACAAGTGCCTTTGGTGCAATCGATTCGCGAAGCAGGCGATGAGGGTACACCTATTGCTATGCAAAACGGACACCCCGCTGCAGAGATATTCAAACAAATAGCACAACAACTGTGAACCAAGCGACAGAATTAGGAACGGAACCGATTCGCAAACTGCTCGTTAAGTATGCGCTGCCTGGCATCATCGCGATGACAGCCAGTTCGCTATACAACATCGTGGACTCGATTTTTATTGGACACGGTTGTGGTATGTTAGCATTAGGTGGGTTAACTATCGCTAAGCCATTTATGGACATGGGAGCCGCCTTTGGTACGTTCGTGGGGGTAGGAGCCAGTACGTTGCTGTCGATTAAGTTGGGCGAAAAAGACTACGAGTCTGCAGCTAAGATATTGGGCAATGTCATTGTGCTCAACTTTATCTTAGGTTCGCTATTGACGATAGCTGGACTGATTTGGTTAGACCCTGTCTTATATGCGTTTGGCGCCAGCGAAGAGACGATTGCGTATGCACGCGACTACATGCAGGTGCTTATTATAGGTAACGTGCTCACACATATCTATTTTGGACTCAATAGTATGCTCCGCGCGATGGGGCACCCGCGTGAGTCTATGGCAGCTACGATAGTGGCGGTGAGTGTGAATGTTATCTTAGACCCGATATTTATTTTCAAACTGGATATGGGGGTACGCGGAGCAGCGATGGCAACTATGATTTCGCAAGCGATAGCCTGCTGTTGGCAAATGCGCATTTTCCTTGACCGCCGTCAAGTCGTCCATTTTCACAAAGGGATATGGCGACTGGACAAGCAGATTACGCTACGCGCCATGGCGATAGGTCTGTCACCATTCCTCATGAACTTAGCCCACTGTTTTGTGGTGATTATTATCAATAATCAACTACGACGCTACGGTGGCGACGTGGCATTAGCTACGTACGGTATCGTTAACCGACTCATTTATGTCTTTGCGATGATAGTGATGGGACTGAATCAAGGAATGCAACCGATAGCCGGCTACAACTACGGCGCCAAACAGTATAAACGTATGTTGCGCTCCTTCCAATTGACTGCGATGTGTGCAACGGTTGTCATGGGGGCAGTGTTCCTATTAGGTACGTTCTTGCCCGAACTGATGACGCGCGTCTTTACCCACGACCAAGACCTAATTAAGGCTACAATTGTGCCGATGCGTATCTTGTGCTGCTCAATGTGGTTGGTTGGATTCCAAATGGTGGCAGGAAACTTTTTCACTTCCATCGGACTGGCAGCTAAGTCGATTTTCCTTTCCCTCACCCGTCAAGTCATCTATCTCATACCACTCACGATATTACTACCACTGCTGTTCCAACAGGAACCCATCAATGGCGTGTGGTGGTCGCTTCCAGTGAGCGATACATTGGCTGCACTTACGGCTGCTATTATGATAATAATAGAAGTTCGCCGCTTTAAGATGATACATGCTCAGAGCAAAAACTAAAAAATACTACTTTTTTCTGTAGTAGAATTTGCAGAAGTCATATTTTTTTTGTACCTTTGCGCGCTTTTTTATAGATATAATGGAAAAGAATCGCGTAAAGGAACATATTGTACGGATAGGACTGCTGCTTTTTATCCTATTGCCTACGCTGATGGGGACGTTTATGGCTTCTGATTTGACCACACCCCTTATGCGCTTTGTGTATCTGATTTCTGGGGTTTGTTTCTATGCGTTCTTCTTGGTGCTGCATAAGCAACGCACGTTCTTCTACTTTGCATCCGCGTTCCTGTTCTTTAGTGCAATTGAGATTGTGCACCTCATCATCAATCATGCGACTATATCGATTCTCTTCGTATGGACTATTGTGGCTTCGGAGCGGGGAGAATTCTTTGAACTGCTCAGCGCGTATTGGATAGTTGTGGTTGCGTTCATCGCCCTATGGGTACTGTATTTCCGATTAGTTAAGCGCTATATTCCGCAGGAGTTTATTATACCTTCTCGCCGATGGCGATATGACATAGGCGCTGTGATTGCCGTATATTTCGTGTTCGCTATTGTGGCATTGTTCTACAACGACTATCGCCCTAAATGGTTGCAGCAGAACAAAGAAGATGTGCGTACTACTGCTTTTGTGGGTGCGGAGAAGTTCTCGCCAGTGAACATGGTCTTAGCTGCGCACAGCTTATGCACTATTTTGCACGATTTGCATAAACAGCAGGACGCTTTGGAGAACTATTCTTTTGGTTTGACCCCCGATTATAACGGCGACGATGTAGTTGTCTTGCTCATTGGTGAGACGTCACGCTATGATCATTGGCAAATCAATGGGTATGAACGGCAGACTTCGCCGCGTTTGGCTGCTCGTGGTGAACAAATCATTACGTTTGATAGTTGTTATACGATTGCTAACTTGACCACTATCTGTGTGCCATTCATGCTGTCTCCTGCTACTCCTAATGAACCACAACGTTTCTACAACGAGAAGTCGGTGGTAGAAGCCTTTGATGAAGCTGGTTTCCATACGGCGTGGATAGCAGACCAGAGTTTCGGTAACTCGTTCCTACAACGAATCGCACGTACTTGTGAATACTGCTATTATCCGATGGATAACCACCCCGAAATGAAAGATACGGTGTTATTGGCGCCCTTTAGCGAAGTACTCAATCAGTCGGGAAAACAGTTGATTGTGCTGCACTCATTAGGATGCCACTTTAAGTATTCTTCGCGCTATACGGACGAGTATAGGGTTTATACGCCGGACTTGTCGATGATGAAGATGTTAGACCTCCTGAAAGTGCGTGATAATAAGAAGGGTAATTTCATTGGAGACCAATCCAAACTGAACGAACTCCGCAAAGTGTTGGTCAATTCCTATGATAACGGCATTCTCTATACGGACTTTATTGTTGACACGGTTATTAGTATGATTGAGCAAACCAATCGCAGCGCAGTCTTGGTGTACGTGGGTGACCACGGCGAGAACTTGCTGGACGATGAGCGCAATATGTTCTTGCACGGCACATACCAGAATAGCAAATACGAATCGCATGTGCCCTTGTTTGTATGGATGTCGGATAAGTATCAATTGCGCTACCCAGAGCAGGCTGCGGCTGTAAAAAGTAATACGCATAAGACCTTTTCGACAATGACCCTCTTCCATTCTCTTTTGGAACTGGGACAAGTGCCATATAGTGGCATAGACACTACAGAGAGTTTTGCTAATCCGGCACTGACCAATCACGATGTGCTGTATGGTTTGGATGCCAATCTAAAAATGATGGAAATAGAAAGATGATACAATTAAAACGATATATTTGGTTGTTATTAGCGTGGGTGTGGTTGACTCCGATGTCTATAATGGCAGCCGAGCGCATTGGTGCGTCAGGTATAGTGGTGGATGCACAGACAGGTGAGACATTGCCGTTCGCACAAATCGTGTTCCTCAAACCTTCAGAAAACGGCAAACCCGCTTCTCCTTCATCGGTCGGAACGACATCTGACATGGATGGTTATTTTACGATATCCAACACTTATGGATACACGTATGTCAGTTTTTATATGATGGGTTACAAAACGTATGTACTTCATCTCAAACCTGGTCAAATGAAGCAGAACATGAAGATTAAACTGGAGCCAGATGTGTATGGATTGGAAGATATTATTGTGCGACCGAATCATGGCAAACGTGATTATAAGCGAAAAGGAAATCCTGCTGTTGAACTGATTAGGAACGTGATTGCTCATCGTGATTCAAATACCGTCAAGACCGCAGACCGATACACGGCACACACTTACAGCCGTATGTCATTTGCTTTGGATGATTTTCATCCTGACTTTAACAAACCTTTCTGGAAAACGTTTGCTTTTGCAGAGAAGTACATTGATACTACAGGCGTCAAACCGTCTATGACTGTCAGTCTTCGTGAGCATTTGGCAGACGAATATTACCAGCGCAAGCCGCACCGCGAAAAACGGATCATTAACAAGAAACGTGTCTTCGGTTTGGAAGATGTGATTGGCTCACAACAGTTTCAAGCAAATATCAATGCCATCTTCAAAGACCCCGAAATCAATGACGATGACATGAACTTGCTCTTCAACCGATTCGTCAGCCCGCTGCATTCGAATTTGGCAGTATCGTTCTATCAGTACTATATTATTGATACCATTATGGTGGACGGCATGAGTTGTATTGACTTGGCATTTGTGCCCGTCAATTCACAGAGTTTTGGTTTTACGGGGCACTTGTATATCGTGAATGACTCTACGTATAAACTGAAGCGCTACTCCATCAATATATCGCCCGAAATCAACCTGAACTTCGTGAGTGACTACTCGGTTGAGCACACGTATCAACTGTTAGATAATGGTTTATGGGCACCCGAACGTACCGTGACCTATGCTAAGTTCTACATTGCGAACAAGAACAAAGGCTTGCTTACACGGCAAACGAAACTCTATACCGATTGGGATTTTGAGGCACCTATTGATAAGTCTATCTTCTCGTCATTCACCAGCTCAGAGGCGTTAAACGATTCTACTGCACAACGTTTAGTTTCGTCTGAATGGGAAAAACTACGACCAGAACCATTGACGTGGTACGAGTCGTCGGTTTATGACTTGGTGCAAGAGTTTACGAATAATCCTAAGTTCGCCAGCATGGCAATGGCTGCTAACGCGATTACTACGGAGTATATCGCCACTAAGCCTGCCCGCGAAATGGATGATAGTAAGTTTGATATAGGTCCGATTTACAATATTGTTTCTTGGAACTTGCTGGAGGGTGTTCGTCTTCGCTTGGGTGGAACAACTACGGCTCTACTACACCCACAACTTTTCTTCCGAGGCTATGTTGCTTTTGGTACAACGGATTTGCGACCTAAGTACAATGCAACATTTATGTACTCGTTCAACAAAAAGAAACGTTACGCGTATGAGCCACAACGCGACTATATTCAACTGTCTGCTCAATACGATGTCGAAGAACCTGGTCAAGTAGCGGATGTGATTGGACGTGATCATATCTTGCAGTCTATTCCAACATCTACGCCAACGCTCAAGAATGACCAATATGTGTTCCATGCTAAATTGGAGTACATGAAAGACTGGGCAAACGGCTTAGGCATACATGCGCTCTTTGACTACTCCAATTACGAGGCTGCAGGCGCCATGCGATATGAGCGTATATTGTCCTATCTGCCCGATGGCAATCCTGCCCTCACGCAGTATGTACACGATTTTAATAGTTATCGCACCACATTAGAACTGCGCTATTCTCCTGGACCTCCAGTCTGCATAGACCGTATCGGCGTACCCAGTGCCTTCGCTATCGAGAAAGACGCTCCTGTGATTACTTTGCAACACACATTGGGTTTCTTAGACGACCGCAATTCTGGAGGAAAAGGATTCTTCATCAACAAAACAGATTTGATGGTTGATAAACGTTTTTGGTTGTCTGCTTTTGGTCATATAGATGTGCGCTTGCAAACCGGTATCGTGTGGAATAAAGTGCCATTCACGGAGTTATATGCGCCGAAGACATCTACATCTATATTCTTAGCGCAACGCGCGTTTAACTTGATGCAGCCAATGGAGTTCTTGTTCGATGAGTATGTGTCTATTGTGGCAACGTACTATCTCAAAGGCTGGATTATTAACCGTATTCCAGGACTGAATAAACTGAAGATTCGTGGCGTCATTGGATTTGCAGGAATCTATGGTGGACTGACCGAAAAGAATAATCCATTTAGTGTCAATAATGCTGGATTATATCGTTTCCCAGAGTCTCCTGTCTATGATGAGAATGGCAACTATGTATCGGGCACCACAGTGTCTCCATTGGGCAAACTGCCATATATGGAAGTGACGGCTGGTATAGAGAATATCCTTAAGTTTATCCGTATTGACTATGTGCGTCGTATTACGTACAACGAATACCTTTTGCCCGATGGTATTCACTACCGCAAATTAGGTGGTTGGGGTAGAAACGGCGTTAAATTAACTGTTAGATTTGCCTTATGATGAAGAAGATTTTAGTAGGACTCGTCCTATTGACCGCAAGCACCACTTCTGTCTTCGCGCAAAGCGTGGAACAAAAGGTAAACGATTGGAAAAACGAAGTCAATCTGGACACGATTGACCAAGAGAACTTGCCCAAGAAAGTGACGATGGGACTTTATTTGGCAGCCAATATGTCCAATTTTATTGTCACGCAAGCCAATCAGAAGGTTTCATCTAAAATGAGTTTTGGTTGTGACGTAGCAGGCATATTGGATTTTCTCGTAACAGAGCACTTTGCTATTCAAGGACGACTCGTCTTTACCGCGGAAGAAAACTATGTCAAAGGATTGGATCGCAAAAGTCAACTTTGGTCTCTTGGTATGGATGTGCCTGTGTATTTCATGGGACGTTATGGAAACATGAAACAAGGCTACCTCTCTTTTGGTGCTGGACCATTTACACATTTTACGTTTGCCTCCAATGTCAATGCTTATACCAACAATAGTGCTGTTGAGGAGAAAACACCCATTCGTCAGGCTGAAACCCCAACTAAAGATTATTCAGATCTCTACAAACTGCACAATAACCACTCTGGTGTTGCCGCTACGGTAAGTTATGAATTTCCAATCGGCGTGCAAATCATATTTAATTATCAAGTCAGTCTATCTGATATCATTACTTACTACCACGAGCAAGGCGGCATACGAGCAGTCAATGCATCGCTTTATCCACAACGACTCTCGTTGGGCGTAGGGTATCGATTCAAAGCAGAAACAAAACGTAAAACCAAAAAAGTTATCGAAGAAGAATGAAGAATCTATTGATTATCTTATCCATTTTTGCAGGACAGTTTGTTCACGCCTCACAAGACCGGCATGTCATTATTGATACAGTATGTAATTGCTCTGTGGCGCGTTTCCAAACCGTTATAGACCGATTTTTTTACGAGTTTCAAGCAGACTCCAAAGCCCTCTTTGATTGGGCTTATCTCAATACCAGTGGAGATGGGGATACCAGCAATAGCGGAAAAGATGCAGTCGCTATCAAGTATGGCTTGAATACCTATGACAGTATTACCAAGACCGCAGACCAAGCGTTAGATATTTATGTTTTAGGTAGCAAGATGTTTCCTGACCGACATTTAGGAACGGTCAATCATGGCACATACATGACGGCTACCTACTCAGGCTCCATGTTACAAGGCGCAGACTTCACGTTTGTGATGGACTCTATTGCGCCCACGCAAACGCGTGTTCATTGTGAATTTAACTTCGTTTTAGGCAAGTTCCTATCATGGTTTATTACCGAGAAAAAATGGAAGACTGTAGCCGACTGGCGTTTTAGACAGGTATTTGCTAATTTGGTCGAATATGCCGAGACGGGAAATGTCACCGATAAAAGAAAAAAATAATAAAATATTTAGATAAGTTTGCATATATGCAAAAAAAAATGTAATTTTGCAGCCACTTATGAAAAAGTATAAAATTGCCATAGTCGCAGGCGGAGATAGCTCTGAGCATGATGTCTCACTCAAAAGTGCAGCGGGTATATTGTCATGGATTGATACCAACAAGTTTGATGCCGAGATAGTTGAACTCAAAGGCGCGGATATTGAAACACTCAATAAATTAGTCACATTTGACTTTGCCTATATCACCATTCATGGCACTCCTGGCGAGAATGGTCTGCTCCAAGGATTCTTAGAGATGATGCACATCCCATTCTCTTGCTGCGGTGTGTTACCAGCTGCGCTTACCTTTAATAAGTATGCGTGCAATCATTACTTGCAGGATTTTGGTATGCGCATTGCTAATAGCGTCTTGCTCCGCAAAATCACAACCACTTCCCAATTCGCACATTCAAATGGTCCTGACGCCTATGCTTTAGATGATGCGTCTAAGTTCTATATTGTAGGAGAAAATACTACGTCTACATCGGTAGTAGAACGAGAGTACACCGAGAGGATACCTGTACCTTCGTTTATCAAAAGTAATGTCGGGGGCTCAAGTTTCGGTTGCTCAAAGGTTAAGACAAAAGAGCAGATATTACCTGCTATTCAGCGTGCGTTTCAAGAGGGAAACGAAGTTATCTGTGAGTCACTCTTAGAAGGAATAGAAATCACCTGTGGTGTCTATAAGACCAAAAGCAAGGCGGTGGCTTTCCCAATCACTGAAGTTGTTTCCAAAAACGAGTTCTTTGATTATGATGCTAAATACAACGGTTCAGTAGATGAGATAACACCAGCTCGTATTCCGGACGAAGTACGTGACCGTGTACAAGCACTCACACTCAAGATTTACGACATCTTAGGCTGCAAAGGTATTATTCGTACCGATTATATTGTTACCCCACATACGGACCGAGATTGGGATATTAACCTTCTCGAAGTTAATACGACTCCAGGAATGACCCCCACCTCTTTTATTCCGCAACAGGTGCGCGCAGCTGGATTAAACATCACAGATGTGCTGACAGAAATCATAGAAGATCAACTGACAAAATAAATAACGTACTTATGGATATCAACTCCGAAATAGCCAAACTCGATTGGTCGCGTGAACCAAAAGGTTTATATGCTCCCATCGGTTACACCCTCGAAGCAGGCGGCAAACGTGTCCGTCCTACTTTGGCATTGTTGGCGTGTCAATTGTTTGGCGGCAACGAACAAGAGGTGTTGCCTGCCGCTTTGGCCCTCGAAGTTTTCCATAATTTCACACTACTCCACGACGATGTTATGGATAATGCATCCGTACGTCGTGGACGTCCAACTGTCCATGTCAAATGGGATGCTAACACAGCCATCTTGAGCGGAGACCAAATGCTTATCGAGGCTTACAAGTTGCTGAGTCAAGTGCCAGCAAACAAACTTGCCCAATGCTTGCAACTCTTTAACAAAATGGCAACTGAGATATGCGAAGGACAACAATATGACGTCGATTTTGAGCATCGAGACGATGTGACGATTGAGGACTATATGATGATGATTCGTCTCAAAACATCTGTCTTATTGGCTACGGCTCTACAAATGGGAGCATATATTGCCAATGCTACCGAGCAACAGCAGCATGCTCTCTATGAATATGGCATTCATATCGGTTTGGCTTTCCAAATCCAAGACGACTTGCTTGACTGCTATGGCGATCCAAAGACATTTGGTAAGGCTATTGGAGGAGACATTGCTGAGGGTAAGAAAACATTCATGTGGCTCACGTATCAATCGAAAGCACAATCACAAGCTATTCATAGTCACGACTTGACAGAAGTCCTTACTGCTTACAACCAATATGGTGTACGCGAAATTGCCGAGAAACAAATTGAACAATTGACAACCAAAGCCTTGGCTTATTTAGATACATTACCTCAAAATGAGGCTACCGAACAGTTGCGCCAATTGGCTGCACATTTAATCAACCGTAAATCGTAAATTGACATACTATGCCGTACAGAAGATTACCAAACACCGATCAAACACGCCTTTCTGCTTTGCAAAATGCTGTTCAACGTGCAAGTGAGTCTGATTTTAATGATCAGGTACTTAGTTACAAAACATTAAACGAGGCACAACGTTTCTTAATGCAGTTTGAAAACCAAGTGTCACAATATCACACGAACTTCGCCAGCCGCGTGTCTGCTAACAAGCAATATCGTCATGTTGTGCAAACAGCACGTATGTATATTTCACACTTCATTCAAGTGTTTAATATGACTGTGATGCGTGGAGAGATTCGCAAAGAGATGAAAGAGTTGTATAAATTAGAAGTGGATTCACATATTTTGCCAGACCTCAGTAGTGAGGAAGATTTGTTGGTGTGGGGACAAAATATCATCGATGGCGAACAAGAACGTGTCAGCATGGGTGGCGCACCCATCTATAACCCTGCTATCGCCAAGGTGAAGGTGCACTATGAAATCTTCAAGGAACATTATGAAAATCAAAAAGTACATCGGAAAACAAGCAGCCGCGTGTCAGAGGACTTAAGCGACTTGCGTGCTAAAGCCGATGAATTGATCTTAGATATTTGGAATCAAGTAGAAGGACATTACAAAGATTGTTTGCCCTATCAACGTCTGCGTAACTGCCAAGCGTATGGAGTCATTTATTACTACCGTACGGGCGAAAAACATCTCTCAGCCGAAACCGACCGAGAGATACAAAGACAAATTGATAGTCAGCCTACAATCCAATGGTCTGAGTAGGAGTGATAATCCGATCCAATGGCTTATCGTGGTGGCTATGAGGTATCTCATGCTTCTTGACTTGGAAGTCGTACGCAACACCAATCTTGATAGCATGATGCTGGGAATGCAAGAACTTGTCATAATACCCACCTCCGCGACCAATACGATTACAGAGCGGATCAAACACCACACCAGGAACTAAAATGAGGTCAATCTTACCCTTCCACTCAGATGTTTGTGGTTCGGGAACATTTAAGTGACCACGTTTCATCATCAGTTCGCCTTCGTATTTACGGGCTTCTATACCCTTACGATGTGTGACTGGCAGTAAAAACGTTTTTTGACCCTCATAACGCTTCATCAGACCGCGTAAGTCAACCTCGTTGTGAATAGGGTAGTAAAGCATGACGGTTTGGGCATCACGGAAACATTGCATCTTCTCTAATTGAGCTATGATGGCTTCGGAATCTGCTTTCGCCTGCTCCTCGGGATAGATACGACGACGTTGCTCTACTAAAGCACGGATGGCTTGCTTCTCCTGACGGAGACGAATCCAAGGAAGGTGCGCTTTTAAATCGTGTAATTGGCTTTCAAATAGCATATCAAAGGTAATAATTAGTCGGTTGATTTTGAAATAACGCCGCAAAAGTACAAAAAATATTGCATATAAGCAAATATGAAGCAAAAAAAATACATATTCATGCTCATTGCCATCGTTTCTACGATGACAGCATGCAGCACAAAGAAGAACGATCCAATAACCTCTAATGTCGCTCAATTGAACACATTCTCATTCGCTGCACAAGATAATTACCCTGGATTTGCAGAAGCTAAATTCAAGGTCGTTCAAGGTACAGATACAGGTTTCGTCTATTCTATAGATTCCATCCGATTTGGGACCCCACTCAATCGTGCTGTACCCAAATACACATTCGAAGCAACTCCGGGATCTGCCAAATTGCAATTAGGTGATACTGTCATTATGCTATCTGGAGCAGATACACTGGACTTCACCAAGCGCCCCATCTATTTGACCATCATCTCTTCTGACTTATCAACGACGAAAGTCTATTCCATACAACCACTTGTGCATCAGGTGGATCCAGACTTATATCAATGGGAAACGCTCACTACATCGATTTATCCGAAGGATGATTCCGAGCAGCAATTAGTCATGTTAGGAGACGAATTTTATTTGTTCGCTAATAATGGTTACACCACGTCGCTATATCATTCTCTTGACGGACGTTCCTGGGAAAAACGCACATTAGAAGGATTGCCTTCCACTTGCCACGTACGCGGAATCGTGAGTGATGGAGAAGCGTTGTACTATGCACAAGACGCTACGTTATATACTTCTTTGGATGCTGAGACATGGGCAGCAGACGATTATTCTACTGCTACTTTTACCATTCAAACGATGCTGATGCACTATAATGACACTATTTGGGCTGTTGTGGAAAATAAAGAAGATCAACAATTATATTTAGGAAAGGTTAATGTTGACATATTGGAGCAAACAGAATATCAACTGGATGCAAACTTCCCCATTAGCGATTTCTGCGCGGTTGAGTTTGCGGGTACCAGCGAACGTCTACGTGCGATGATTATTGGAGGTTATGCAAAAAATGGTCAGTGCCTCAACAGTCGTTGGAATATCGAATATGCAGAAACGTCAACTAAGCCTTATCGATTTATCAATTATTCCATTGAACAACCTTCGTTCACTACTTTGACGGGAGTTTCTGTCGTATGGTATAATAATCAATTGCTCATGGTAGGTGGCGTAGATGCAGATATGCAGTTCCGCGGAAATGAGATACTCGTTTCCATAGACGAAGGATTTACTTGGCAACAAGCTGATACTACTAAATGCCAACTGCCCGCATCCTATACTGCTCGTCAAAAACAAACTATGATAGTGCATGATGACAACATCTATATCGTCGGTGGTCAAGACATGTCCACTACTTATAGCGATGTGTATCGTGGCAGACTCAACTCTATTGATTGGGATAAAATAACTAATTAACAATATTAATAATTACAATTATGATGACGATTGACAAGTACAATTTCGCTGGAAAGAAAGCGATTGTTCGCGTGGACTTCAATGTGCCACTCGATGAAAATGGAAAAATCACAGATGACACCCGTATCCGCGGTGCACTGCCTACTCTCAAACACATTCTGGAGCAAGGTGGCTCACTTATTATTATGTCTCACATGGGTAAACCCAAAGGCAAAGTGGCTGCTAAATACAGTTTGAGCCAAATCGTGGACGCTGTTAGCGCTGCCCTCGGTGTGAAAGTACAATTTGCTAATGACTGCGCTAAAGCTAAAGCTCAAGCTGACGCGCTGAAAGCTGGCGAAGTGCTTCTGCTTGAGAATCTCCGTTTCTATGGCGAAGAAGAAGGCAAACCTGTAGGTATCGAGAAAGAGGACCCTGCTTATGAAGAGGCAAAGAAAGCCATGAAAGCAAGCCAAAAAGAGTTCGCTAAAACGTTGGCTTCTTATGCTGACTGCTATGTAAATGACGCTTTTGGCACTGCACACCGCAAACATGCATCTACCGCTGTCATCGCAGACTACTTCGACGCAGAAAATAAAATGCTTGGCTACCTCATGGAGAAAGAAGTGCAGGCTGTAGAGAATATCCTCAATAACATCAAACGCCCGTTCACTGCTATCATGGGTGGTTCAAAAGTTTCTACCAAAATTGGTATCATTGAGAATCTCATGGACAAAGTGGACAACCTCATTCTTTGCGGTGGCATGACTTATACATTTGCTAAAGCACAAGGTGGTCATGTGGGTAACTCCATTTGTGAGGATGATAAATTAGACCTCGCGCTTGACATCATCGCACAAGCTAAGGCAAAAGGCGTAAACCTTGTTTTAGGCGTTGACTCTGTTTGTGGTGACAAGTTTGCTAATGATGCAAATCAACTGGTTTGCCCAAGTGGCGAAATTCCTGAAGGTTGGGAAGGCTTAGATGCTGGACCAAAAAGTCGCGAATTGTTCACAAAAGCTATCGAAGGTGCAAAGACTATTCTATGGAATGGTCCCGCAGGTGTGTTCGAGTTTGATAACTTCGTAGGCGGTAGTAAAGCGATTGCAGAAGCAGTGGCTAATGCCACCGACAATGGTGCATATAGTTTAATCGGAGGTGGTGATAGCGTTGCTTGTGTGAACAAGTTCGGCATGACTGACCGCGTAAGTTACATCTCCACAGGCGGTGGTGCATTACTCGAAGCCATCGAAGGTAAAGTTCTCCCAGGTGTTGCAGCAATTAAAGGTGAGTAATATGGAAATAGTAGGTAAAATTATTCAAGTTCTTCCCATACAAGAAGGTGTCGGAAGAAATGGTAACCCATGGAAAGTGCAGGGTTATGTATTAGAGACACAAGAACAATACCCTCGCAAGGTGCAATTCGAAATCTTTGGTGAGGACCGTATCAAGAACAACCCTTGCAACATTGATGATGTAGTAACGGTAAGTTTTGATATCGAGAGTCGCGAGTTCAATGGTCGTTGGTACACCTCTATCCGTGCATGGAAAGTACAACAAGGTGTAGTTGAAGCTACCGCTTCTGCTACTCCTGCTGCCGCTGCTCCTGCACCTGCTGCACAACCAGCCCCTGCCGCTAATGTGCAGACTTTTGATGCAGTTGCTTCGCAAGATGAGGGCACTGATTTACCATTTTAAATGAAAAAAGTAATTTCAATCATAGTAACCATAATCGTTCTGGTGGGCATCGCAATACTTTTTGCCGTCCGCTGGAACGCATGGTTTGCTATGCCTGCTGAACCACAATGGAATGGCGAAACCATTGATTATCACTTCTATTGTTTCGGGGAGGATTCAGTTCCTGGATTTGTAAAAACAGACGCAGAGCAGCCGTGTTGGCATGATACGCTTGAACCTGATACATTGCACATCATTCTGTTTGGCGACATTCATAATGGTATTACTCATTCGCAATTGGAATCCATCGCATTACGTCATCCCAAGATAGATTGCTACGCACAGTTAGGAGACTTCTTTGAACGTTGTTATCCGTATTATATGCAGCTAACCTATCGTGAATTTAGCGGTACACGTTTTGAGTCTTTACCCATCCTCTCTACTCCTGGTAATCATGAGTACACCAAAGGCTGGTCAAAGCGACTCTCTTCTGCATGGACGAGCACGTTCCGACATCCTTCTAATGGCTATAAAGGAGCTGAAGGAAAAACGTATTATGTTGATTTCCAAAACTTGCGGTTTATTGCCATTGATACCAATGGATTTAACCAACTTTCGGATTTAACACGTGTCAACACTTGGCTTAAGCAAGCTATTAAAGAAGCAGGGGATCGTTTTGTTATCGTTATGATGCATCATCCTATCCGCTCGCAAGCAAAAGGACGTTACAACCCCATTTTATTTCCTACTTTTTTCAAGGCTATTCGTGGAGCGGATGTTATCTTTACTGGACATGACCATCTCTATGCACGTCATAAGAATGTCATAAATACAAATGCTTCATTGAAACATTATAACGCTAAACATGGTCAGAAAACTCTGCATGAACCTGTTTACGAAGTGATTACGGTCACTAATGAATCATTACAAGTAGAGACATGTCTGTTCCGTGACGGAAGTGTTTATGATAGCGTGAAATATACCAAGCAGAATAGTCCAGTTGACAAGGTGACTGCCAAAAACCACCAATAGGAACGTTTGAAGGCCAAGTAAGCAAAGACAACCGCTGCATAATAGATGAAGACCATTGTTGCATTGATGGATAAGTGACTTACGCACCCAGGCAATTGCTCAATCCAATGCACACTCGTATTCATGAATGTGGCGAAAATATCTAATAGGGACGCGAGTAGCGCTCCTATTATTTTTATCCACCCCCAAGCAAAGAATGTTACTACCAGCCATAGCAAAATGGTTGCTACTGGAATAACAATCATATTCGTCAGCAGGAAATAGAGTGATGTTTGTCCAAAATAAAATAATGTTAATGGCAATGTACCAATTTGCGCAGCCAGCGAAACACTAATCAGCCCCCTTGTAAAAACATACGCACGTTTTTTGAATCCGCGTAAGGAAGTCAACTCTGGAAATAAAAGGCGTATATATGGTTCTAAAATCAAAATGGCAGTTACGGCAGCAAAACTTAGTTGAAAACTGACGGAAAAAAGGTCCATCGGTCTAAAGCATAAAATCAAGAATGCGGCTGCGGCTACTGAGTTGAGCGAAATAGGATTACGATAACACATGTACGCGCATTGAGCAATGGATACCATAATGACAGCACGTACCACAGAAGGACTTAAGCCTGTAATAAAAGCATACATCCACATCAACACGATGATAGTGATAGCAATCACTTTGCGTCTTCCTCGTTGTTCATATAACGGACGCCGAGAATCAAAACACGTAAGTAAAGCCCACAAAATAGCGACAATAATGCCCGTGTGCAATCCACTGACAGCTAAGATATGTGTGGCGCCTGCATGCTGAAAAGCACGCTGAATGTCATCATCTAAATCTTCCTTGTAACCCAAACTTAATGCGGCTATGCTTCCTATCGCTTCTTGCGATATACCAAAATCTTTATACTGCTGCACCAGACGATGTTGCGTCCATCTTGCCCATTGCCGAATTGATTGTGGGTGAGGTGCTTGTCCCATTATTTGCCATTCATCTTCATTTACGAAGGCTATTCCTGCAATACCTTGCCGTCTTAGGTAGCCAGCATAATCAAAATCGCCTAAACTGTCAGGTCGCTCAATAGTGGTGAACAGAAGTAGCGTGTCTCCCATTGAAGGCAAAATGACTGTGCTATCTTTCCTTATATATACGTACGCGCGCTCATGCGCGAGACGAATAGTATATCGCCATGTCTTTGCTCGCTCGGAAGGATAGTCCTCTACAATACCCAACATCGCCTGTTTGTCTGTCGATGCTACAGACTGCGTCTGCCGTGGTTGCCAATACGAATAATAGAAAATAATAACTGCTATTAACGGAATTAATAGCAGTACAAATGGATGTGAGCGAAACCATTCGCGCATACTTAATGTAACATTTGGTGAATGGTCTGCTCAGGATTGTCAGATTTGAAAACGGCACTTCCAGCCACTAACACGTCAGCACCTGCAGCAAAGAGGGTGGGAGCATTGGTCACGTTAACACCTCCGTCAATCTCAACTAATGTAGACAACTTACGACGCTCAATCTCTTCGCGTACATGACGCAGTTTGTCCATTGTTTCAGGAATAAACTTTTGCCCTCCGAAACCAGCAAAAACAGACATCAGTAGCACCATATCGACTTTGTCCAAATAAGGGTCAAGACGATGCACATCAATGTCCGGATTGATGGTAAGACAAGTACGAACACCTTTGGCTTTGATAAGATCTAAAATAGGCATTGGGTCTTCGACAGCTTCTAAATGAAAGCCTACACTCCATGCCCCAGCATCACAAAAACGTTCAACATATTTTTCAGGATGCACAATCATCAGATGTACGTCTAATGGTTTGGTGGCATATTTCGTCAATGGCTCCATCACGGGAAAGCCAAAGGAGATATTGGGCACAAACACACCATCCATGACATCTACATGTATCCATTCTGCTTCGCTACGATTGAGCATCTCAATGTCACGACGCAAGTCTCCAAAATCAGCAGACAATACGGAAGGGGCAATAATCTTCATTGTATTCATTATTTGAGTAATCAGTTATTATTGAGCCATTCTACGGCTTTCTTAGTTATTTCGTCATCGCGCTCAAAGAGAGGGAAAAATCCTTCATCGCCCAACATATTACGGACGATGTAGGCATTGATGATTCGCTCCATTAATGGGCGCGATTTGGCAATCTGCTCTGCATTAGGTTCAATACCTTTCTCTTCCGCAAAGGCAACAAACTCATTCATCCAATTGGCTTTCAAGAGATGTTTTTCCAGCTGTTGCCAATCTTTATATTGGCTCAGTTCTTTGCGATGGCGGTCGGTATATTGATATGCAAATTGATAGGTGTATGCATAATTGACGCAGCGGTTAAGCCATGCCGTATTGAGTGTTGTATCACGCCCCACAAAGATGTCTGGCATAATACCTCCTCCTCCATGTACTTCGCGTCCAGACTTAGTGTAGTACATCGTGGTATCAGCGAATCGTATGCTATCAGCCGAATAGAACTCACCATGCTCGTAGCGATCCATAAAATCTTTGTTGTAATCCTCTTGGTCTCCTAACGTATAGGGCTTTTGAATGCAACGTCCAGAAGGTGTGTAATACCGTGCCACTGTCAAACGAATAGCACTACCATCCATAAATGGTATTTGTTGTTGTACTAAACCCTTACCAAATGAGCGTCTTCCAATAATCGTTGCGCGGTCGTTGTCTTGCATTGCACCTGCAAAAATCTCACTTGCAGAAGCAGAGAAGTTGTCAATCAGCACTACAAGCGGAATATCTTTAAAGCGACCTCCACCGTTAGCCTTTGCCTCGTAACGAGGATAAGCTCGACCTTCTGCATAAACAATCAAGTCTCCAGATTTGAGAAACTCATTGCACATACGGATGGCTTGTTCCATGTAGCCCCCAGAGTTCTCGCGCAAGTCAACGATATACGAACTAGCACCTTGTGCTTTCAATTCTGCGAGAGCATTGATAAACTCTGCATACGTGTTTTCGCCAAACTTATTGACGCGTACAAAGCCAATCTTGCCGTGTTTGCCGTTAATGATAAACTTAGCGTCCACTGCATGCACTGGTATATCGCCGCGTGTGATGGTATAATGCAAAGTCTCGTTAGTTCCCGCACGACGAACGCCAATTGTTACTTGCGTTCCTTTTTCGCCGCGGAGCGTATGCATTACTTTTTCATTATTGATGTTCTTCCCTGTGAATGTTGTGTCATTGACCTCAATAATTTTATCTCCTGCCAATACACCGACACCTTCAGATGGACCACCAGGTATCACTGCCACAATCGAAATAGTATCATTCTGAATAGAGAATTGTACGCCAATGCCTGAGAATGAACCTGCTAATTCTGAATTGACTAACTCTAAGTCCTTCTTAGGAATATATGATGAATGAGGATCTAATTTTTTTACAATCTCGGTCATCACTTCATCTGTGATGGAATCGACATCTAATTCATCCACATACGCACTCTCCATCAACTGCATCAGTTGATCAATCTTCGAACTGGGTTGTGAGATAATCTGCCCATTCTGGATAATAAACCGTTGGGCATTGGCTTTATTGCTAATGGCATTACCTAATAATAAACCGAATAGTAGAAATAAAACCGTTAAAGTGGGAAGAATATATTTTTTCATATCAGTCATTTAATTCAACCAATTCTATGCCAGCGCGTTTGAGCAGATCAATGCCATCTGTGATGCGATATTTCTCGCCATAGACCACACGCTGAATACCGGATTGAATAATCAATTTAGCGCACTCCATGCAGGGAGATGTGGTCACATACAAGGTCGCCCCTTCAGATGAGTTGTTCGACCGTGCCACTTTGGTAATTGCATTCGCTTCCGCATGCAGCACGTATGGTAAAGAGGTGTTATTATCATCCTCACAATGGTTTTCAAATCCCGATGGTGTACCATTAAATCCATCCGAAATAATCATCTGATTCTTGACCATCAATGCTCCAACTTGTCGGCGTTCGCAGTAGGAGTTTTCTGACCACGTGCGGGCCATCTTCATATATAGATGATCTCTTTTTGTCTGTTTATCCATGTATCAGTTCTTTTGCAAAATCATTGATATGAATGCCGTCAAATGTGCCACTTGACATCATCAACAGCGCTGTATTCGTATAGTCGATTTGGCGCAAACGTATTTGCAATGCTTCGCTCTCTGTGAACACTTCGATATTAGACGTTCCAAATGCTGCTGCCACTTCGTTCGAGGTAATTGGTGTAAGTCGTTTGTGCTCAATCACTTTGGGATTAAAATAAACCAATGCCACATCCGCCTCAGCCATGCAGTCCTTGTATTGCGGCAGAAAATCTGCCATTAGCGATGAGAAAGTATGTAATTCCATAGCTGCCACTAACCGCATTTTTGGGTAGCGTTCGCGTACGGCATTGACTGTCGCCTTGAGTTTGGACGGACTATGCGCAAAATCTTTATAGGCTACAGCAGTTGAAGTCTCTGCAATCTTTTCCAATCGATTACTTGCACCAGTAAAGGAAGCAATTTCGCGATAGAAATCTTCGCGCTTTACACCAATCTGCTCGCATGCCAAACATGCTGCTTGCAGATTCTGCATATTGTGTCGCCCAAACACACCCATCTCAACTTCCCCTACATATTCCTTGTAAGGAAGAAGTTGACAAGGTGCAGATTGCTGTTTCAGCTCATCTGCTAACATCCGCAAGTTCTCATCGCCCTCGTAGTAGATGAAAGATTGGCTGATGCTATGTGCAAATTTTCGAAATGTCTCCACATACTCTGGGAACGTTGGGAAGACATTGATATGATCCCACGCAATACCAGTTAGAATAGCTACGTGAGGTTTATACCAAAGGAACTTAGACCGTAGATCAAGTGGTGAGGTCAAGTACTCGTCACCTTCAAAAACGGCGTACTTCGCTGTATCACTCAAGCGTACCATTCGCTCAAAACCCTCAATTTGTGCTCCCACCATATAATCGGTCTCAATACCAAGACGGTTGAGTACATAGAGAATCATTGACGTGGTAGTGGTTTTTCCGTGTGATCCTCCTACCACAATGCGAATCTTATCTTTTGTCTGCTCATAGAGGTATTCTGGGAATGAGTAAATACGCAATCCTAACTCGCGTGCACGTACCAACTCTGGATTATCCTCGCGTGCATGCATACCCAAGATGATAGCATCAATGTCGGAGGTGATTTTCTCTGGATGCCAACCCATTTCCCCAGGCAATAAACCTGCTTCACGCAAGTGCGTTAGTGCTGGGTCGAAAATCTCATCATCCGACCCAGTCACTACGTAACCTGCTTTGCTGGCTACAGCTAATGCTAAGTTGTGCATTGCCGCCCCACCTATGGCAATAAAGTGTATTCGCATTGTTTATCTATTTAGGCAAATAATTTACCAAAATCTTCGTGACTGATAGCTTTTTCTTCAATTTTAGCCACAGTCTTGATACCTGCGTAAATCTTGTTCTCAGCCACGCGCTCTACGATGCCGCGAAGTTGATCCTCTTTTTTGAGCATCTCATTGGCAAAGTTGGTGAGGTATTGCTCCTCTACGTGCATCAAACCATATTGCATGAACTGCATCTTAGCCACTTCTTTAGCGTATGCTTCCACGTCTTCACGTTCAACTTTGACGTCAAACTCTTTCATCAGTTGGTCTTTTGCTAAGTGCCATTTGAGCTCGTCTAACATCTTGTCGAAGTCTTTATCCACTTGCTCCTCTGTCATCTCTTTGTTGGTAGCTAATACCCAACGACGCAGGAAGGCATTTGGGAATTCTACTTTCTCCATCTTCTTCATGATGGCTTCTTTGACGTCCAAACCGAATTTGTATTTAGCATCCTCTGCCATGTTCTCTTCGATTTCTGCACGTACTTTTGCACGGAAGTCTGCCTCATCCTTGACATTGTTTTCGCCATATACTTTTGCGAACAATTCGCCGTCAATCTTAGCGGCTTGGTGACGCGTGATTCCTTGCAACTCAAAGGTGAAATCTGCCTTCAATTCTGCAGCCTCTTCTTTCTTAATACCGAGCAGGCTGGCTACTTCTACTTCACTTTCGTATGCCTTCATAGGATTAAACGTAATCACGTCGCCTAATTTTGCACCCATGAATTTCTTTTGGATAGTCTTGCTCTTCATGTAGTTAGGATTGAGCATCGCATTCTCCTTTTGCATTGGATTAGCGTCATTACCAACTTCTTTCAGCAGACCTTTCAATACGTCGTTTTCTGCTACGGTGTCTGCATCTACATAGTCACCAAAACGCTCTGCGTAACTGTTGACTTGCTTATTCACCATTTCGTCGGTGACGGTGATGTTGTATTGTGTCAACTTGTTTTTGCCATTCAGCTTAGCGTCAAACTCTGGGGCAACTGCTACGTCAAATGCAAAAGTGAAGGTGTCTTGTGTGTCAAAATCTATGGCTGGAGTTAACTCCTCATTAGGCAGTGGATCTCCAAGGATGTTCATTTTTTCGTCCTCAATGTATTTGCTCAATTTCTCACCAATCGTTTGGTTAATAACTTCAGCCAATACACCCTTGCCATACATTTTTTTAACCATTCCCATAGGCACCATACCAGGGCGGAAACCAGGAATGTTTGCTTTTTGACGAATTTGACGAAGCTCCTTCAGTTGAGCTTCCTGATAGTCGGCAGGCTCAATCGTCATTGTGATAACGCCTACCATGTCTTTGAATTCAGACTTTTCAATTTTCATAATACTGTATAATTTTTCGATTTACTTTAGTTACTTTATCTATTTGCTCTTTTGCGTTCTAATTCATCCAAGATGATTTTACGAATGCGCATACTATGCGGTGTTACTTCCACATATTCATCTTCTTTGATATACTCGAGTGCCTCTTCCAAAGAGAACTTAATGGCTGGTGGTAACACGGCTTTATCATCTGCCGATTTACTACGCATGTTGGTTAGGTTCTTGGCTTTAATTACATTGATGACGATGTCACCCTCTTTTGCATTTTCACCTACCACTTGACCGGCATAGACTTCTTCTTGTGGCTCCACAAAGAAATGTCCACGGTCTTGCAGTTTATCCAGCGCGTATGCCGAAGCCGTACCTGTCTCCATCGCAATCAGTGAGCCGTTGACGCGAATAGGCATTTCGCCTTTGTACGGTTGATATTCCAAGAAGCGATGTGCCATAATAGCTTCACCAGCAGAGATATTCATCACGTAAGTACGCATACCCATGATGCCTCGGCTTGGAATAATAAACTCCAGTTGTACACGGTCATTCACTAATTCCATCTTGGTCATTTCGCCTTTGTGTACTGTCACAAACTCAATGATTTTGCCTGAGCACTCTTCTGGTGTGTTGACGGTCAATTGCTCTACAGGTTCGCACTTTACACCATCAATCTCTTTGATAATCACTTTGGGTTGTCCTACTTGTAACTCATAACCCTCACGACGCATCGTCTCAATCAATACAGACAAGTGTAGTACTCCACGACCATATACATGCCATGCCGACTCTTTGTCACTTGGCTCTACGCGCAGAGCGAGGTTTTTCTCTAACTCTTTTTTGAGACGCTCGTAGATATGGCGGCTGGTCACTAACTTACCATCTTGTCCAAAGAAAGGTGAGTCATTGATAGTGAATGTCATTGACATCGTTGGCTCATCAATCGCAATCGGTTTGAGAGGTTCAGGATTCTCAATGTCGCAGATTGAGTCTCCAATCTCAAAGCCGTCTATGCCAATCAATGCGCAAATATCCCCACTCTTTACTTCGTCTGTTTTTACGTGCCCCATGCCAGTGAACGTGTGCAATTCTTTGATTTTGGTGCGCACTTTGGTTCCATCTTTCTTGACGAGCATTACGGCTTGACCATCTTTCAGTGTACCACGATGTACACGACCAACTGCTATTCGACCCACATACGGATTGTAGTCCAACGATGTAATCAGCAGTTGCGGTGTGCCTTCCAGCACTTCGGGCTCAGGAATATATTCCACAATCGCATCCATCAATGCTGTCAAGTCGGTGGTTGGCTGATGCCAATCTGTGGACATCCAGCCATTCTTTGCACTACCATAAATCGTCTGAAAATCTAATTGATCATCGGTTGCATTCAGATTGCACATTAAGTCAAATACCGCCTCTTGCACTTCATCGGGACGGCAGTTCAACTTATCCACTTTGTTGATGACTACAATTGGTTTGAGATTGAGTTCTAATGCCTTCTGTAGCACGAATCGCGTCTGAGGCATAGGTCCTTCAAACGCATCAACTAACAGCAATACACCATCAGCCATGTTCAGCACACGCTCAACTTCGCCTCCAAAGTCCGCGTGACCCGGAGTGTCAATGATGTTGATTTTGTAGCCTTTGTAATCAATAGATACATTCTTGGCTAAAATTGTAATACCTCGCTCACGCTCCAAATCGTTATTATCGAGAATTAACTCTTTGTTCTCAACTCCCTCCATTCGGGACTCTTTCACCACTTGAGCGGTGTAGAGCATCTTGTCCACAAGCGTCGTTTTGCCGTGGTCCACGTGAGCGATAATCGCTATGTTTCTTATCTTTTGCATATATTGTACCTGCGTGCGCGCACTCTCGCGCACAAATTAGCCTGCAAAAGTACTGCTTTTTTTTGAATTATGCAAATTTAATTGCGTTTTTGTGAAAAGTTTTGTGTGTTTTTTAATAAAAATTTACTCTCCCTTTGCATAAATGCAAAAAAAATACTATCTTTGCGCGTTTTTTGTGAAAACTATGGCAGATATACAGGAAAAAGATCGAATTTACGATTTCTTTCATCCGTTAGTTAATCGGATGTTTCGCTGTTCTTTCCGTCATATCACCTATATAGGTAAGGAGAACATTCCCACGGATGGCGCTGTCATTTTTGCGCCTAATCATGTGAATGCGTTGTGTGATGCAATGGCGATTTTGACGATTGACAACAAGCGAAAAGTGTTTGTCGCTCGTGCCGATATGTTTAAGAACAAAAAAGCTGCGTGGTTGCTTAATGGGTTGAAGATTATGCCGATACGTCGTATGCGCGATGGAGCCAATGAGGTGCTGAAAAATGATGAGACGGAGGATAAAGCTATCGCTACCTTGCATGACGGAGTACCGTTTTGTATCTTACCGGAAGGAACGCATCGACCGATGCACTCGTTACTTCCGTTAGGTAAAGGCGTCTTCCGCATTGCGTTGAGGGCGTATGAAGAGTTTGGTCAGGAGAAACCAATCTACATCGTACCGGTTGGGTTAGAGTATGGTGATTATTTCCATTTGTGGAATACACTGTACATCAATATTGGAAAACCAATCAATATCTCTCAGCAAATACGCGACTTTGAGTCCAAACTGGAGCCAGGCGACAGTATTCAACAGTCACACACCCGCGCTATTCTCATTAATGAGTTGCGTGACATACTTACGCAGCGCATGCGCGAGCAAATACTGTGGGTGCCGGATGATGAACACTATGATGAAAACTTCAAACGCCTTAGCGAGAATCCTCCTAAACCGTTTGATAAGTTCAAGAAACACCGCATCCCTAAGTGGCTGCTGATTGTTTGTCTGGTGCTTTTGTCACCATTGTTCTTAGTGAGCGCAGTCATTACGTTCCCGTTATGGCTTGTTTGGTTCATTATTCGCTCTGTTGTCAAAGATCCCGCTTTCCACAATTCTGTGCAGTTCTTGTGGCAGTTTGTGTGGATTCCTTTGACACTCTTTATTACCTTGCCTTTTTGGATGTTCTTACAGGAGTATGTCTATCAGGCTCGAAAACTTAAAAACTCAAACAACTAACTTTTAAAAACTTACTATTATGCTGAGAGCATATCTTATTATCGCTTTATACATTCTCATTCCCGTATTCATCATTGTAGGTTTCAAGCGCTGGACTTGGATGCAAAAATTAGGTACTGTCGTGGCAGCGTATGCTGTGGGTATTATTTTTGCGCTGACGGGATTGGTACATTTTGATTCCGAAATCGTTGTGAACGGTGTATTTGTCAATAACGCTGCTGCGGCAACGTTCAATAGCCTGCAGTCTATGATTATGTCTATCGCAGTTCCTTTAGCAATTCCATTGATGCTCTTTAATTGCGACTTCAAACTGTGGACTAAGGCGTTACCAAAAACTATTTGGTCTTTAGTCGGTGGCATCTTCGCAGTTTTGGTGGCTGTGGTGTCTGGTTATTATATTTTTCGCAATCAAGACATCCCACAATTCTCTAAAGTGGCAGCTATGTTGACTGGTATTTATACTGGCGGCACAATGAACTTTAATGCTTTGGGTGCATCGCTTGGCGTGGACAAAACAGTTATGGCTATCGTCTTAGCCTTCCAAATGGTTATTACTACTCCGTACATCTTCTTTATGATTGGTGGCGGCTATAAAGTCTTCCGCAGAATATTGCCTTTTAATGATGTCACTAAACGCGGCCGTCGTGACAACGCAGTCGAGTCTCGAGATGTCGAGAATTATCACGGTATGTTCAAGCGTGAAAACATCGGTGGCATGTTGATGGGATTAGGACTAAGCGTCCTCTTTTTAGCCATTGGCGCAGGATTAGCCCTACTTATTACTGATACTTTAAATGAATTGATAATCATCTTAACCATAACCACACTCGCTATCATTGCCTCCTTCTTCAAGAAGGTGCGTGAGTTGCCTAAGACATTTGAATTGGGAATGTTCTTCATCCTGATTTTTAGTGTTATTGTCGCATCGCTCTTTGATATTCATAGTGTCAATGGAGGTTCGGCTATGATTGGCGCATTCGTGTTGTGGGTAATTTTGTTATCTGCGGGAATTCACTTGCTCTTCTGTCGAGTTGCCAAGGTAAGTGGAGACCTCTTTTGTGTGAGTCAGATTGCTTTACTTTGTTCTCCTCCCTTTGTTCCCCCATTGGTCGGTGCAATGAAGAATAAGAAAGTGCTCATTAGTGGAATTGTGATTGGATTGGTCGGCTATGCATTGGGTACGTATTTGGGAGTAGCCATCGCCTTCCTCTTGGGTTGAATTGTGTAATCGGAGAGGGGATACCCTCATAAAAAAACAAACAACAAAAAAATGAGAAAAGTTGCTATTTTTTTCATAGCCGCTATAGTTTCTATAGTTGCTGTGTCTCCTGTGTCGGCTAAAAAACAACCTAAACCACAGGAAGTGGATTCTTTGGGACGCAAAATCAAAACAGGTTGGAACTTCGGTATTTTACCTTCTGTCGCCTACGATGCCGATTACGGCTTCCAAGGCGGTGTCCTTTCTAACATTTATTTTTATGGCGATGGATCGCAATATCCGGAATACATCCATTCGCTCTATGTCGAAGCTGCTTATACCACGAAGCACCATGGTATTTTCCGTTTCAATTATGACTCTAAATACCTTATCCCTAATCATCGTCTGACTTTAGATGCTACTTATTTGCCGGACGCCATGTGTGATTTCTATGGCTTCAACGGCTACCAATCTCTCTATAACAATAGTTGGGTTTCTTGGGATAAGAATCCCGATAAGATGCCAGACCCAAACGCCTATCAGTCGCGCGTTTTCTACAAGTACAAACGTGACCTCATCCGTGTGGCTGCTGACATTGAAGGTACGATTTATAAAGACCTCAAATGGAATGCCGGTCTGGGCATTTTAGGCTACATTGTTAACGATTGTGACATCGATATGCTTAATGGCAAAAACGAGTTCGATATCAGCAAAAAACCGTATGAGCAAAAAGCCCTTAACCCTAAATGCAAAGGACTCTACGATTTATATAAGGAGTGGGGTCTGATTGGTCAAGACGAGATGAATGGTGGTTGGCATCCTTACCTGCGTGGTGGTTTGACATTTGATAACCGTAATCAACGTGTCGGAGCTACCAAAGGTATTTATACGGATGCTTTCTTTACGTACTCTGCTGCCTTCAATGCGGCTTACGGACAACAAGCTGCTGCTGGCTACAACCATCTTCAGTTCAACTTCACTTTCCGTCACTATGTACCTCTGCTCAATCGCAATAAACGCTGGTGGAGTAATATCACGTTGGCATATCGTGTTGGTACGCAAAACAACATTGCCGGTAAGTCGCCTTTCTACATGAACAACTACCTCAATACGCTTTTTATCCAACGCGTGTTGTATGAAGGATTAGGCGGCGCCAACTCATTGCGTGGAACGATGTGTAATCGCTTGTTAGCCAACGGTTTCCTCTATGCCAATGTCGAGTTCCGTGTGCGTCTCGTCAATTTCGACATAGGACGTCAGCACTTCTTTGTTGCACTCAATCCGTTCTTCGATTTGGGTATGATTACGCAGCCATACGACTTAGAGCAACTCTCTCTTGAGCGCACAGGTCAAATATTGAAAGCGAATGTCGCAGCATCTGACAGACACTACGAGGACTTTTTCTCTACAGACAACAAAGACATTTATCGTCCACACATGTCGGCTGGTTTAGGATTGAAAGTGGGAATGAACGAGAACTTCGTTCTCTCTGTTGATTGGGCTATGCCGTTCGACAAACAAGATAACCCCAAGTGGGCTAATTTCTACGTTAAGATGGGCTATCTCTTCTAAGAGCCCATCTTGACTTTTTTGTGACTCCGGAGGGACTCTAACCCTCGACACTCAGAACCGGAATCTGATGCTCTATACAACTGAGCTACGGAGCCGAATCACTTAATCTCTTCTTCCAAAGAAGATATATAAGTAATATATTAAATTCGCAAGCGAACCAAGTGCAGCTACCACGTAAGTGTAGGCTGCGCTATGGAGCGCGTCTGATGCCATTTTAACTTGGTCTCTATCCACTCCACCAAACTCCTCTAACCATGCCACAGCGCGTTGACTCGCGTTGATTTCAACGGGCAATGTGATGACGGAGAATAGTGTGATAAGTCCATATAACACTACCCCAAAATATGCCAAATAAGGGAAGTTCACAAACACTAACATCCCAATCAAAATCGCCCACATTACCCAGCGGCTTGCAAATGACACTACTGGCACCAGAGAAGAACGCATCTGTAGTGGCGCGTATTCTGTCGCATGTTGCACAGCATGTCCGCACTCGTGTGCTGCTACAGCCGCTGCGGCTATATTAGCTTGACTATAAACTGATTCCGACAGATTGATGGTCTTTGTTGTTGGGTTGTAGTGGTCTGTCAAATGACCACGTGTACACGTCACTACCACATCGGTAATGCCGTTGTCACGTAGCATCTTTTCCGCAATCTCTTTGCCCGTCAAACGAACACCTACTTGCGAGTATTTCTTAAACTTGCTTTCTAACGATTTGCTCACTACCCAACTGGCAAGAGCTACTCCAATAAATATAATCCAATAAATTGACATATCACTTGTTATTTTTGCCTATCAGTCGTCTGCACAGTTTGCACTCGCCATACACGTATAATGTGAAATGTTCAGGCACAAAATTAGTGTACTTACGACTCATAATGACGGTTTCTATTGCTTGTGGTTTGAATTCCGATATGCGTCCGCACTTGGTGCACACAAACTGCGTGTGCGTGTTGCCGCCAATCGCAATCTCAAACATCGGTTTTTTGCTGCTTTCGTACTGTTTATTCAGGCTGTGAACAATCTTCGCTTTTTGCAGCAGATTGACGGTGTTATAGACCGTGTTCCTCGATATAAAATCCTTCGCAGCTAAAGCCACTATCTGATCCATACTGAACAGACCTCCCACTTCGCAGCAGTAGCTCAAAACGTGGTATCGTTCTGGCGTGTGGCGAAAGTTCTGTTCGGTCAAATAGGTTTCAAACAATGCCTTTGCTTTCTCATATATCTGTTTCGGTTTCATTCAATCGGCTTGATATATGCGCGGCGACGTTTATGCTGCTTGTGCTCGAAATAAGACCATTGTTGTTGATTCTTTGTGTTCGTTTCCAAGATGGAAGTTGTCTCCACACGTTTGATGCCGTATTGAATGAAATACGGTATTTGGTCGGCAAAGAACAAACTGTTGATACCTTTGTCTTGGTAGTCCGGACGAACCGCTACCAACAACAAATCAAAATGTTCCATCTTCTTGGCTTTCAGCGCTTTAAGGATGTGATACCAACCGAACGGGAAGAGTTTGCCTCCGCATTTGCGGCAGGCGTCGCTGATGTCTGGCATGCCTAAACCTACACCCACAATCTCATCTTTCTCGTTCACAATGATGGTCACAAAATCGAAGTTGATAATAGGGAAGTAGATGTCGCGATAGTATGCTTTTTGACGCGGCGTCATCGGTTGGAAATTGTACAGTTTTTGATAGGCTTCATCCAACACGTCCATAAAACTGATACCGTATTTGCGCACCAACTCTCTTGAGTTTTTCACCTTATCTACGCGCACGTGGCTGCGTTCTTTCACAATCTCTGCCATGCGTGCTAAACGTTCTGGCACTTCGGTCGGCGGAGTAATTTGATACTCAATCCAGTCAATCTCTTTCTTCAGTCCGTAGCGCTCCATGTGCTCTACGTAGTATGGATAATTGTACAGCGAAGCCAACGGCGCTACATACTCATATCCTTCAATCAACAGCCCCTCATGATCCCAGTCTGTGAAACCTACTGGACCGTTCATTGCGTCCATGCCGCGGGCTTTGCCCCAGTCACGAACGGCATCCAAAAGGGCTGCACTTACTTCGTAATCGTCTATAAAATCCATCCAACCAAAACGCACGTGTTTTACATTCCATGCTTCATTGGCTTTCTCGTTGATAAGTGCCGCAATACGTCCTACGGCTTTACCGTCGCGGTATGCCATAAACAACTGATAATCACTAAACTCCATCACTGGATTCTTCTTGCGGTCAAATACATTCAACTCGTCAAAGTAGAGTGGAGGACAATAGTACGGACAATCTTTGTACAAATCGTTAGCAAAGTCAATAAAACGTTTTAGCCCTTTGCGGTCGTTAATTTCGCGAATTTCTACAGCCATTTTTATGAAATTTATCAAAAAACGCCGCAAAAGTACAAAAATATTTGGATATATGCAAATTTTTATGTAATTTTGCAGCCGATTTTGGGGATAATTGGTTTTGACAGCAGGTAGAATAGGTGTGTAAGCACGTCGAGAATGGACTCCGCTCGTTAACAGGGTCTAAACAGTTTAACTGGCAACTACAATGTAGCTCTCGCTGCTTGATCTGAAGTATAGTAGGATCGCTTTTTCCCGATGCAAGGCGTCGGGACGAGACATCGCTCCAAGCCCGGCTTCGCGGCTGATAGGATATAGCGGTGCGGAAATTGCGAAGATAGTCATCAAGGCGCTGTGACTTGATGATGAAACTTAAACAGATAAGGCAATAGTTGGTGGCTTGGGTCTTGCTATTGCTCGAAAATGAAAGCCAAGATAAGCGTGTAGAAAGCATATTTGTTCCTTGTTTGGACGCGGGTTCGACTCCCGCTATCTCCACTCTAAACATCCGACACGAAAATGAAAAAACGTATTTTAACTTCCCTCAGTGCCGTGCTCGGCGTCTTAGCGTTAGTCTTGGCTGGCTGCGTTTCGCATGGAAAAACCGTCAAAAACCGTGGACCAATTTGCAAATATGGTATCCCACAGGAAATCTTAGACCAACGTCAAGCACGCGAAGACTCCATCCGTCGTGCTGAACAACAACAGCCGATTGACTCCATCGCCAATGAGACTGAACCTTCGACTGGCGCTTGAGTTAGAGCGTCTTCGCCGACGGCATCTAAAGACGTTACATCCATTACAACAGTTGTTTTGGGAATGCACGTTACGCTGTAATGTGCATTGTCTGCATTGTGGTAGTGACTGCGTCTCTTCTGTGACGCAACCCGACATGCCTGCCGAAGATTTTCTCAAAGTCATCGACGAGCAAATCACTCCGCATGTCAATCCCAACGAAGTCATGATTGTCATCTCTGGTGGCGAACCCCTCGTCCGCAAAGACTTAGCTTATATCGGTGCCGAGTTGCAGAAACGTGGCTATCCGTGGGGTATGGTCACCAACGGCTTGGCATTGACCGAAGAACGTTTCCGCGAACTGCGACAAGCTGGATTACGTTCGTTGGCTATTAGTCTCGACGGACTCGAAGAAGATCATGTTTGGCTTCGCCAACATCCTTTGGCTTTTGAGGGAGCGTGTCGCGCTATTCGTTTGGCGGCGGCTGAGCCCAATCTCACTTGGGATGTGGTTACTTGTGCTAATCGTCGTAACATCGGACACTTAGACCAAATCCGTGATTTGCTTCTTTCTCTTGGCGTCACACGTTGGCGTATTTTCGGCATCGACCCCATGGGACGTGCAGCCTCCAATCCCGAACTGCTGCTCACCAACGACGAGTTTCGTGCCTTGCTTGATTTTATCAAGCGCGAACGCAAAACACTTCGTGTCTCGTATTCGTGCGAAGGTTTTTTAGGCGATTATGAGGGACAAGTACGTGACTATCTCTATCAATGTGCCGCAGGTATTTCGGTCGCTTCAATCTTGATTGATGGCAGCATTTCTGCGTGTACGTCTATTCGTGGCAAGTATTATCAAGGCAATATCTATAAAGATGCTTTTTGGGACGTGTGGGAACATCGTTTCCAACAGTATCGTGACCGCTCATGGATGCAGCAATTAGAGCCGTGCAAGGACTGTGCTATGTTCCGTTATTGCGAAGGCAATGGTATGCATCTCCGCCGCGAGGACGGCTCCCTCATGCTCTGCCACCTCCACCGCCTCTCCTAATTTCCCCTTTCGTCTTTCGACTTTCCCCTTTCGACTTTCTCCTTTTGTTTTTTAACACTACCGTGCGATGTCGTATCTTGTACGACCACGCGACTCTGTCGCTCGTAAAGTACGCGAGACGGCTTATCGCCCGTACACAAATTGAACAACTCGCTACGCTCGACACTATTTTTCTTTGTGTCCTACATCCCCCTTCTTCGGAGCGGACTTTTTCGGTCTTTCACCGACAGTCGCCCGACGGTCACCCGACAGTCACCCGACAGTCACCCGACAGTCGCCCGAAGGTCATTCGACGGTCGTAGCACCTTTGCTGCTACTATGCTACTCCTTTGCTACTCCTTTGCGAAGATAGTTATAGAAATTTTTATAGAAATCTTACAAAAAAGCTATACTTTTTTCATAAATATTTGCACATATCAAAAAAATGTAGTATCTTTGCGCGTTTTTTTTCAAATGTGCGCACGCGCGGGCATATTTTACGTGCGCGTATTAGGGGATAAAGAATCCGACTCTCGTCCAAGTAATGCTCAATCAAAAACGGGGGTAGAACGGGACAAAAACGGGAGTAGAACGGGAGTAGCCCGAATCGTTACCCGCTTAGTACTAAGTAAAGAAACGCAAAACAATAGCAAAGATAGAAAGAAGAAAAAAATGACACAGAAGGCAAACATATCAATTAACAATGTAATCATCAACGTGAATCAAAGTGATGATTTGCAGAGTAAGAGAAGGACTTAATTAAAAAACGAAACCGGGGGGTATGACTTGCGCCAGGAACCCTCCGGGATAAAAGATGGCGCAAAAGTACAACAATTTTTTGATATATGCAAATAATTTTGAAAAAAAATGATAAAATAATGATTTTTTAAATGAAATATCATGAATTTGAACATATTTTGAGCATTCCACGCGTTCATCGTTACCTTGAAGCATGCAATAATAATCGTCAAGCAGCAAGGACACTATACCGGCTAAATATGAGATTGTCTCATGAACTATTTTCTGTGATTAGCATGTTTGAAATCTCATTACGAAATGCCATTGATTATGAGATGCAGAGTTGGTTTGGCGCAGCATGGTTGGTGGATGCGATTCAGGTGGGCGGACGATTGCGTATAAATTCGTCAACGGCAACCACTTGGGGAATTGTAAATCATGCATATTATAAATTGCCTCCACGCCTACGAACACCAGCGAAGTTATTACCTGAATTAGATTTTGGAGTTTGGCATTTTATGTTTTCCACACCACAACATGCAGCCTTTGGGCACAAGGGACTTAATATCTTTGTTAATGGGCCAGTTGGTATCTCGCTTACGAATACGCATGTGTTCAATAAATTAACAAAGATAAATGAACTCCGCAATCGTTTGGCTCATCATGAGTCAGTAAGTTTAAAATACATAACACAAGGCTCTAATAGGATAACGATTAAGGATACCCATTATGCAAGGAATATCTATTCTGAAATTATGGAGATGTTCTCTTGGATGGGAATAGATAGTGCCGCTCTGTTATATGGCTTAGACCATGTCATAACTACTTGTGACAAAATAGATGCTTTATAACCAAGCCTTCAACCCTACAAAAACAAGTTCAAGAATAGAAAATAACAACAAAAAACATAAACAATTATGAAACAGAAATTATTTAAATGTTTAACATCCAACACGATGTCAAGTGTGATGTCAAGTGTGATGTCGAGAGTGTCGAATGAGTGTCGAATGACCCTCGATCGAGTGTCGACCCTACTTCTTCTCTTTTTGACCCTAAGTTTTGGCTTCAACCAAGAGGCAAAGGCAGATAATACCCGCGTTGTCGGTGTTGCTGCTAACAACTCTGACAACTACACTATGAAAATCAATGTTAATCGTAAAGGAGATGGTGATGACTGGCAGAACAAAGAGATGTCTAAAGCTGGCATCACTTTTGAGGGGAAAAAACTATATGTAACATCCTATGAGGAAAAATATGGCGGTTTGGGAGCTATGCAATTCCAATTATATAGTGGAAGCACATGGAAAGAACAAAAAGCACCCATTTCGAGTTGGAAAACAGATATTCACTCTAATGAAATTTTTAACTATGATGGTGATTCTTGGTATTCCAAACTCACTATGAGTAAATCTAAAATTTATTTCAATGCCACAGGTTGGAGTCAGACAACTATAAAATTGGTTGTTGGTCATGCTAATTATCAGAAATACTATCAGATGACCAAAATTGCCAACACCAAACTCTATTATGTTAATCCTGAAATGAGTTGGAGTGACGCAATGGGATTTGGTGTAGTAGGAGGAACAACAGCTTCTGATGGTACAAACTGGTTAACCGATGTATCTGCCAAAGCGAAAGAATATACAGGTTTCTTGCACTATGGATTAAATAATAATGGTAACGATGCGATGTATTATGTCACCAACGGTGGTACAACAGGTCAAAAACCGACATGCGACTATCATGACAAATATACCGACCTCAACAAAACCCAAACTATCAAAGTGATGGTAAAAAAAGCAGGTGCAAGTTCCTATACTGAAACCACATTTGATAATTGGCCTGCAACGATTAAGGCAAAACGCTATAGACTGAACAACAATGGTGCAAGTAAAGCAGACGAAACAGATGCTAACCTTACTTCTGCAAATTTCACAAGCGTCATCACTTCTGCGGCAAAGATTTATGTACCTACTCCGAATACTGGTTATACCTTCAAAGGCTGGGGCACATCTTCTACTGCTACACCAAGCAACGCTACTTCTGCATACGAATATACCGTAGATGATACAAAAACGATTTATCTTTTCTTCTCCGAAAATACATATTCCATTACCGCAACTGCTGATCCAACAGCCGGTGGTACTGTAACGCCGACTACCGCAACGGCTATGGGTCAAATTTCCGGTGGTAACATCACAGCTGCCAACAACACCGGTTATCACTTCGTAAACTGGACGGTTGGCACGGCTACTGGTACGTTCGGCAGTTCTACTACTGCAAACACAACCTTCAAACCGACTCAAGCCGGTACAGTTGTTGCTAACTTTGCTGAGGACCTCACTTCTGTCACCATCTCTTCTAATGGCAATGGTACTGTTTCGCCAGCATCTGCTAATGTTGGTGTGGCAACTACTCAATCTGTTTCGGCTACTCCTGCCGATGGTTACCACTTTGACAGTTGGGCTGTAACCGGCAACGCAGATATCAAGAGCAGAACAACAGACAATCCCGTCACTTTGTATGGAAACGGCTCTGGCAACACAGGTACATTAAAAGCCACTTTTGCTGAAACGCTATACACCATCACTATCTTATCTGGTACAGCTGCTTCAACAACCGCTGGTTGTGTAACTATTGGTACGGCAACGGCAGCGGCTGCGGCAACCGGCAAGAAATTTGATAAATGGGATTTGGGCACAGGCATTACACTCGTAGGCTGCGAGGTAACCGACCAAACCATTACTTTCCATGCTTCTCAAGCTGCTACCGTTACGGCAACCTACATTGATGCAAGCAGATATAATCTTAATGTAGTTGCTGGGGCAGGTATTTCTACTGTTACAGGAGAGAAACTCAACCAAACTGTCTTACCTTTTACAAGCAACATTTCTGCAACACCAAAGACAGGTTATTCTTTTGAAAAATGGACTAAATCAGGCGAGGGTTCTGTAAATTACACTACCGGCAGCGAAACAAGTGCCAAAGCCACTGTCTCCGTTAGTGGTGGTTCTGTCACCTTGACCGCTTCTGCTACACCAAACACCAATACCGCTTATACCGTTAAGCACTACAAACAAAATCTTACTGGAACTGATTATGATTTAGCAGATACGGACAATCTAACCGGTACGACAGATGCTTCTGTTACTCCTGCCGTTAAGAGCTACGAGGGCTTCACCGCTCCCAGCACACAAACGGTTACAATCAACGGTGATGGAACGACCGAAGTAACATATAACTACACACGCAATACCTATACTTTAACTTGGGCTGGTTTAGAAGGTGCAACAACACAAGGCGGCACATCTGCCGGTTCTGTTAAATATGGTGCAACATTAACCGCTCCTATAGTAACAAAAACTGGTTACAGCTTTACAGGTTGGAATCCAACTGTTCCTGCAACAATGCCTGCAAGCGATGTAACTTATACCGCTCAATGGACAGAGGTTCTCTACGACGTGACTATCAACTCCAGCAACGAAGAAGGTGCAACACTCAAAATTGAAGGCGTTGATGCTGCTTGGGGAACTACTGTTCAAGTGGGTCTCGAAACTACGAAAAACATTACCGTTACTCCTAATCCTGGTTACAAACTGAATGCATTCAATACGTCTAATGGCGGACGCGTTTCCGGTAGTGGTACAGACTTTACTGTTTCTGCCGCCGGCGCAGATGGTACTGTTACCGCCAATCCTGTAGAAACACCAACTGTATTCTTCAAGAATACTCTCGGTTGGTCAAGTGTCTATGTAACGCTGGATTCTTATTGGGACGAGAACGGTAAAGGTGCAGGTTCTAAAGGCAAGATCGTTGCAAATGGAAAATATATCCAAATGACGAGAATCGGCTCAACGGACTACTATTATGCAAATATTACCATTGATGCATCATCATTTACACACATTGCATTCAATGAAGGCAATCAAGAAGACTATGACAATTTCTGGAAAACCAAGGCTGCCTACAGAGAAGACTGGAAGATTTGTCAGCCATTGTTTATCCCAAGTACGGATGAAACAGGTACTCACAACGAAACCAAATATTACTCCGACGGTACTTGGGATACCTACAGCACAACTTCTAAATACTACCTCGTCGGTAATGATGCAGTATTAGGAAGTTGGAGTAAAAAAGATGAATTGCGCTTTGTCAAGGAAAGTGCTACTTCTGATATCCAAACTGTTTCGGTTACTTTGGCTGCAAGTACCACGTATCAGTTTAAGTTAGTCTCTTGTGCAGATAGTTGGTATGGCGTGACATCCGCTACTACCATCACTTCGGCCAATTGCACCAATATTCAATTTACTGCTGGCAATGAGACAAAGAACTGTTCCATCGCTACGACCATTGCAGGCACGTACACCTTTAGTTTCGACAACAACTCCAAGAAACTCTCCGTTGAGTATCCTGCAATGCCGGCTCCGGAAGACATCAATGTAACTGTTGAACGTTACTATAAGGAGGATGAGATAAATACCTTCATCGAAACGGATCCTGCTTACAAGGTTTATACGGATGAACAAATTAAACTGACTATTGATGAAGTGGCTGCACCTACGGGTTGCACAACCTACTATCAATTCGGCGACAACGCTGCTTCTACGGAGCGCACATACACGATTAGCAATATTACTACTACTGCTTCTTCTATCGAGGCTAAAGTCTTTTTCCGTCCTAATAGCGGAGGTAAGGATGGTGATGCAACAACTGAAACAATCAATTATCAAGGTGAGCTTACTCCAGCCCTTCACTTAACTACTTCATGGTCGAGTCATAATGACGAGGCACAAGAGGGTGGTGACGAAGTGCCTGAGAACGTAACTATTTACTACAGCACAACTAACTATAATGGTGCTGCTACCGTTACTCGCAGCAAGGACGGTGCCGACGCAGAGACATTCTTCACTGTTCCTAATGGCACAACCCAAAAGAATAAAATGTATACCTTACCTGACCAAAACGTTCAACGCCAAACCTTCGTAGCAACGGCAACCACTAATGGACGTACATTCACAGCAACCAAGGCTGTCAGCATCTATCGTCTTGTGGAAATCGTCATTACCGATGAAGACCATCTGATGGACCACTACTACATGTGGGAGAACGGCACCAATCCGTTACACGAAGAGACCGCTTGGCCCGGTAATAACTTCTTCAGCACCTTAGGTGACGCTCATATCTTCTATGTCAAATACCCAAGTTATACTCACTTTGTGCTCAATAACGGCAAAGCCGCAACCGAAGATGATGCAAAACAAACCGTGGATATTACGTTGCCCGACCATAGTACTTGCTACACGATTGGCGAAAAAATCACCACCGAAGGCGATAACAAAGGCAAATACGACGTACAAGTGACAGTTGAATGTCCCAATAAACTCTACGTTGGTGACATCCCCGAAGTTTCTGCCGTACAAGGTGAAGGCGTCATAGTTAGTCCGCAAGTGGATATTGATCCTTTGCTGAATGAAAACGACTTGACGATTAGTTTTAATTACGGTTCTACCCAAGGTATCACATGCGACCAACGCGGACGCAGCTTCATGGTGACCGCTACTGCCGGTACCGGCACGTATCACATCTCTGTCACCTACTCCATTCCTGGAGCAGAGTCTGTGACTAAGCCTGTTACTATCAACGTAACCAGCGCCATCATGATTCAAGCTAAGTATGGCAACTTAGCCTGGTCTGACCACAACGAGATTTATATCCACTACTGGGGAACCGATATTAACGCCACACAGAAAATGACGTGGAAAGACTATGTGAATAATGAAGACCGCGTTTATGCTCGTATTCCATTAGGAAACGATAACAAAATCAACTTCCAAATCTACGCATGGAATATGGATAATGATAAGCAATGGCATATTACGAAGGATGTTACAGGTGTAACCACTTCTGGTTGCTATGCCATTACTCCAGACGACTGCGAAGGCTGCAAACGAAATATCAACCGTGAAGGAGAGAACTGCTGGACTGCATACTATGTTGAAATCGACATGAATAATGGTACGGTTTATCGTTCCAATACTGTGGAAGATTTGACTAACACCGTTTCCTTCTTTGCTCCAGGTTCATCCGAATCTCAAGCAAAAGCTGGTGCAGTTCGTATCATCTGTAACGGCAGCCAAACAGTTGTTGTACCTGCTGCTACCTTTACTAAGTCTGGAATCTATACTGCAAAGATTACTGCTAATGGTGAAGGTTTGAGCGATGTAGCACCTTACACCGGCGACTTCTACATCCGTACCGATGGTGCAGAAGGTGGTTGGAATAACTACACAAAAGAGAGTCATAAGTTTACCTATTTCACTCCATACGAGGGTGCGCTCTACGATTACTACTGGGTTCAGAACATCAAGAGAGATAACCTTAATATCCACGCTTGCATCGGTAATGACTACAACGAGAACCTCGCTAATAAGATTGAAAATAGCGACTACACGGACGGAACAGGTAATATCACTCCTGATTCTGGCACCGGTGTGAATCTGCGTTTTGGCTACAACCCCGAAACCAACTACTTCGAGCGTTCTATCTTGCGTGGTTCAACGGCAGGCTCCAACGACTTCCTCAATTTAGTAGGAAACAATGTCTTTAACGACAAATCTTGTGATAACGAGTTGAACGAAGCCAACTATTCTGCTCACGCAGTTTGGAGTAAATTTGGCGATATATCTAACTGGGTTTATGAGAAGAACGTTTACGTTAAGATTGATGGTTCTCACCAATATGCAAACGCATTACTGAAGTCCAAAGCATTTAACGAAAAAATTATCTATCAATTAGGATATACACGCGACCCAATAACTGGCGCAGAAACCCTTATTCCTGCTCAACGTGATATATTATCAATAGGTACTACCACTGGCACATACAATATCCGCGTTATCTATGACTTCAAGACCAACCGTATCGTATCTGCATGGTCTCCTGTATCCGACTTGAATGTTGAGGATGATTTAACTATCAATGCGGATGTTCTCTTTGTTCGTCACGAAGAGGAAAATGTCGCTCAAGTTAATTTGATGAATAATGCCGCTAAAGTCTCCAGTCTAAATGATGCGTACTTTGTATTAGAGATTGATGGTTCATCGAAGAAGACAGGAGAATCTATGTATTGGTTCTCTGTTCCGTTTGATTGCGAAATCAGCAGTATCTTTGGTGTAGAAGGCTATGTCACCTTAGACGGCAATGGCAATCCTACCGCAGGTACTTGGGGCATCCAAGAGTATGACGGTAAGAGCCGCGCAGAGAAGGGATGGTATATAGAAGATACCCAAACCTTCTGGCGTTGGATGAGAAAGAACGAGACGCTGAAAAAAGGCCACGGTTATATACTCGTCTTTGACCGTTCCGATGCCAATGACAAAGGCTTATGGAAAGCAATCTCCCGAGAAGAACCTTGTGAAGGCACAGGTGATGGCTGCGTGGATGGTAAGAAAACAATTACTACCACAGTCTTACGTCTTTACTTCCCCAGTAAAGTGAGCGGATGGGAAATGACCCGAAGTGCTGCAGACAAATGGGTTGAGTACGAGAACTGGACTTGTCAAAAGAAAGACCGTAAGGCACAAGATAGCAACTGGCGTCTATTAGGTACTGATAGTTATAGCAATATACGTATTAGTAAAGATGCACAATTCAATCGCACAGAGAAAGATAGCGTATTAGATAGAGCTCCTTACTTTGTCTATGAATACCATGCCGAGAAGGAAACATATAAGCGTTACGAGGCCGTTACATCTATTGACTACAACTTCAAGTCTTTCAACTGCTATATGGTTCAGTTCTCAGGAAGCATCAACTGGAATCAATACACGCAAAGCATTCCAGAACATGTGGCTGCTCGTCGTATTGTGTCAGAAAATGAAATAACTAATGCACAGATGACTCTCAGTCTGAAGAAAGGTGACGCAACCGAAGATAACACCTATATATATATGGACGCGCGCGCGACGACCGATTTCGATAACCAAATGGACTTAACCAAGATTATCGATAATCGTGCAAACCAAGTCTATTCAGTAGTTAATGGTGTTGAATATGCCGGAAATACCTTGCCTGTAGAGTCACAAACGATTCCGCTGACTGTGAACATCAATGCCAGTGGCACTTACACTTTCTCTATGCCAGATGGTACAAGTGGTGTGTCCGCTACACTTATTGATGCGCAAGACGGTTCACGAACCGACCTCAGTATGTGGGATTACACGGTTGACTTGAACAAGGGAACGTTCGCAGGACGATTCTTCATCGAGATTGACATCCGAAAGACACCTACGCAAATTGATGTGACTAATCCTGACATGTTGGATGAAAATGGTAACCCAATCAAGACGGTTAAGTTCTTGCACGAAGACCAACTCTACATCCAACGCGGTCAACATATTTATGATGCAACCGGTAAAGTAGTAAAATAATCAACCATATATTGTAAATACATCCATCATTAAGAAACAGTACAACTATGAAACAGTATATTTTAATCATCGCATCTGTTGTAACACTTTCCGTTTTAAGTGTCGTTAATGTGAAAGCACAAGACTTTCGCGCTAATTCATCTGCAATGATGAATACTGGTAGCCAATATGCCTCTCCTGTGAATGCAGTCGGAGCAGAGGCGGTCAGCGATTTAGCTACTACCACCTACGACCAGTCCAGCAGCAGTTCCCGCGCCAATATCCGCCGTATCGGTGGTATGGGCGCTGGTGATGACCCAGGTTCAGCAGCAGAAGGCTCACCTATTGGGGCTCCGCTTATACCACTTATTCTCTTTGCTACCGCGTATGCTGTAGTTAAGAGAAAGTGACTGACTTTTCCTAAATAAGGTAGACAGTTTTTTGATAAATTAACTGATTATGTTTA
>JAKSNG010000011.1 GCA_024400125.1 Paludibacteraceae bacterium | reverse complement strand
AAAATATATCGTTAACAATAATTATTAATTTGTCCAACTTTTTGGGTACACCTCAGAACATCGGTTTTTTTGAACCCTCGAAACATCACAGCCACTACCCATAAACACCAATTAACAACTTTTTTGCAAAAAATTTTGTGTATTCCAAAAAAATTTTGTAATTTTGCAGCCAAATTTAAACAATACTCAAAATGAAGAAAAGTATTATTCTATTAGGACTTTTTGTTATTGCGCAGCAAACACATGCTGTAGTTGCTGACCCTACCCCATATATAGAGACTTTGCCAGACGGCAGACAAATCCAAGTGGTCTTGCATGGTGACGAAGATTTTTCGTATAAGACAGACTTGGAGGGAAATATCATAGAAGGCAATCTTCCGACAGAGACTGATATGGCTCGTATCAATCAACGCAGAGCCACACGCAGAAAAATTGGTGGGCACTTCCCCACATCTGGCAAGCCACGAGCATTGGTTTTATTAGCCAACTTCAAGGATGTGAAGTTCACTCGTGCCCGACAGAACTTTGAAGATATGATGATGGAGTCTGGCTATAACTACAACAATGCCACAGGCTCTTGCCGAGACTATTTCATAGCATGTTCAGACAGCGCCTTTATGCCTCAATTCGATGTTTTTGGGCCTTTCGACGCAGAGCATGAAATGGAATATTATGGCGGCGAAACAGGCACCGACCATGACGCAAACGCAGCCGAATTAATTATTGAGATGGCTCATCGGGCAGCAGAGAGTGGTGTGAATATGGCAAACTATGACACAGACAATGATGGATTTATTGACAATATCTTCGTCTATTACGCCGGCTACAACCAAGCAGAAGGCGCAGACCCATCAACAATTTGGCCGCACGCCAGTGACCTATCTTATTATAGAATCGAGATTGCTGATGGAAAAATGATTTCATCGTATGCCTGCACGTCCGAATTAAAAGGTCGTGGTGGCGGTAGCACTCAATGTGGTATCGGCACTTTCTGCCACGAGTTCAGCCACGTACTTGGATTACCAGACTGGTATGACACTTCTGGAGGAAACAAATACACCGTAGGAGCATGGTCCATCATGGGCAACGGTAACTACAATAATAATAGCCGAACTCCGCCTTCTTACAACTCCTACGAGCGTTTTTCGTTAGGCTGGCTTAAACCGCAGCAATTGACACAAGAAGGAAACTATTTCCTTCTTCCGTTGACCGTGAGTAACAAAGCCTATTTGATAGCCAATGAGAAGCATAACTTGAAGGGAGACAACCCCAATCCAAAGGAATTCTTCCTATTAGAAAACCGCCAAGCCGTAGGCTGGGACGAGCCCAAAGGAGCATTGGTAGGTACTGGTATGTTAGTATGGCACATCCACTATAATCCATCGACTTGGGCAAACAACACTCCGAATGTGCGAGAGCCGATGGGCATGCACTTGCTCGCAGCAGGCGGAGACTTGGGAGGCGAATCTACCACAGACCCCTACCCTGGCACAAGAAATGTGACTTCTTTCATTCCTAAAATGGACGATGGCACAGCATTGGTAGAGCAGCCTGTATTCAATATCGCTTTGGAAAACGAAAATATCACCTTTACATATATCAGCACAGGTATTCAACACCTCGCTTTGGACCCTGAGACAATTGATTTTGTGGTTCAAAAAGACGAGAACAATAAGTCTATCGACTGGAAACCTGCAAAAGTTCATATCACAGGTTGGTCACTGGACCCAGATGAGCAATTCACCATCTCAACAAACAAAAAAAGCAAATTCTATATAACCCAAAAAGAGGAGGCAATCAGTAAAGAGACCAGTGCTTATTGGACTCACAGCATCGTGCTGGAAGACAACGTGACCAAAGATAGCACATTCGATGCCACCTTCTATGTAAGTTACAAGGCTCCTAAAATGGTTTGTAACACAGAGGCAGACGTAATTACTATCTCATCGGACAAAAACCACGCTTCCATCAAAATCACAGGTCGAGCTCCACGAAAAACTTACGTTACTACACCACAGCCACAGGCAGAAAGCAATATCACTCCATACGCATTCACCATCAATTGGGATGCTGTCAAAGATGCAGAAGAGTACTATCTCACACTTTATCAAACCGAAGAGGGAAAGTCTGAAATAGTACAAGACTTTGAGAAATTCAATAGCCCAGACGCAGTCCTTCTGCAAGGTTGGCAATCAACAACCAATGTGCTGACATCTTCTGCAAAGAAAGATGGTCAAAGTGCCCTGATGATGAAAAAGACAGGAGACAAAGTTGTCTCGGAAACCTATAACTCTCCCATTACTAATGTTAGTTTTTGGGTGAATGCATTTTATGCTTCCACCGAGAACGCAGGTGTTTTGACCCTCAAAGCAAGCACGGATGGAGAAAAATGGACAACCATAGATAACAAAACTATCACGACCAAACTGAAAGAAAAAACCTATTCCTACGATTTTGATGCAGAGAAAGGTTATGTTTGTTTTAGTTTGGAATACGAGGACTTAGGAGGTGCAGGCATAGCATTGGACGCATTTACAGCCACGATGGGACAAAAAGTGACCTACATTTACAAAGGCAAGGAACTAACTATTCAAGACACCCGAGATGAACAATACACATACACCTTCACAGGACTATTGCCCAACAGCACTTATTCGTATCAATTACAATGTACAGACGGCGGCAAAGGTTGCGAAGAGGTTGTGACAGCTCCCTCCAAAGCGAAGTCTGTACTCACACTCGATGGAGCAGATCCAGAAGGGAAAAACCTGACCATCGGACTCAACCAAGACCCATTGACCTACGACGCAGCTTCACGTATCATCTATCTGCCAACCGCAGAAGAAAATTTCAGCCTCTACGTCTATAATGATGTGGGACGATTGATATGGTCAACGCCGGTCGAGAAAGGACAAACCATTGTTTATCTGCCAGATGAGCACTTTGTGAAAGGACGAATTTACATTGCTAAATACACCGAAACAGATAAGATGACTCGCAAAGCAAAATGGGTGAAATTCATATACAAATAACACGGAATACAAATATTTGTTATACCTTTACACTCGGCTTGGTTAAGCCCCCCTTCTCCTATGAATAAAGATCGTTTTTCAAGCAAATTAGGTATGATTTTGGCTGCCGCCGCAGGGTCGGTAGGTCTGGGCAATGTGTGGAAATTCCCCTATATGCTTGGCGAAAACGGCGGAGCAGCCTTCCTGTTGGTTTATATATTGTGCGTGATACTGTTTGGTTTGCCTCTCATGATGGCTGAGTTTCTAATCGGCAAAGAGGGCAAAGGCTCAGTATATAGTGTATATAGACATCTATCTGGCACCAACCATTGGAACTGGCTTCCTTGGCTCACGGTGACCTCTACTACACTCATCACGGGTGTCTACCTTATAATTATTGGCTGGTGCTTGGGCTATTTATATTTGTCTATCACAGGTGCTGTCACTCAAGTGGTAGATATAAATTCAGCAGGGCAGATATTCCACTCGTTCTCTGGCAACTCCGTGCAGGTAGTGTTGTTTACTACAATCTCTATTCTGCTATCCATAGCAATGTTGTGGGCAGGAGTGAACAAAGGCGTTGAGCGGTTGAGCAAAATACTTATGCCACTGCTACTATTGCTATTAGTTATTTTGGTCGTGCGTGTTATGTTCCTCGATGACGCAAGCAAAGGGTATGCTTTCCTTTTTCAACCCAACTGGACTTGCCTAACACCTCGTGTGGTGTTAGAAGCTATGGGACAATGCTTCTATTCGCTCAGCATCGGCATGGGCGCTCTTATCACTTATGGCGCGTATATGCCCAAAGAACAGGGTGTTGCCAAAGGGTCTATACAAATAGTGGTACTTGATACGCTGGCAGCTCTCTTGGCGGGTTGTGCTATTTTCCCTGCCGTGTTTGCTTTTGGTTTCAGTCCCGAGCAAGGTCCTAAATTAGTCTTCGAAATGGTACCTCTGGTCTTTGGTCAGATGGCAGGCGGACGTTGGTTCACACTGGTCTTCTTTGCTTTGCTGGCGATAGCAGCTATTACTTCGGTAGCTTTCTTGATGGAGATGATGGTAGCCGCATTGGTAGAAGCCACAGCAAACAAACGTCACCCCTTGACTCGCCATCATGCGTTGATACTGGCAGGTGCAGCATGCTTGGTGGTGTCAGTAGTATGTGTGCTATCCTCGGAAATGTTTAGTTGGGTCGATTTTATTACTTCTACTGTCACTTTGCCGTTGATTGCACTTTGCACGGTCATTTTCTTTGGTTGGTTTGTGGCAGACAAACTGATGTTGAATAAGTTGAGCAGCACTAATTCCAATAAAGGATGGGTGGTAGTCTTTCGTTTCCTGATTCGATGGTTTATCCCCGTCATTATCATGCTGATTTTGCTCAATGGTTTAGGAGCATTCTAAGCGAAGTAGTTTATTCTTATCGAGCATATTTTTGGCATATTATTCAAATCCTACGTTATAGACCATAGTGACTAAAAATTTAACATATTCATAATATACTAAATATCAGCACAATACAAATAAGAGAAGGTAAATTATGCAAAAAAAATTTGTATATATCAAAAAAAAATTGTACCTTTGCGCCAAATTTGAAAAAGAGATAAAAAAGATATGATTAGAACAACTTTTAACCGCCTCCGTGAGGTGAAAGATAGCCTGCCACATGGCAGCATGGACGCTATCGCAGCAGAGTTAGGTATCGCAGCAGACGACGTACGCGCTTTCTTCAATGGTCAAGGGACCGCAGAGAGTGGCTACCATATCGAACCCGGTTGTGATGGCGGCATTGTAACCATAGAGAATTCCCATATTCTCGAGGCAGCTTTGCTCATCGCATGGTTAGATAAAAACGGCCTATAAAAACAATATTGACGTTTGTCAGACATATTCCTCTAAAAGCAATAGCTGTGGTTATCATCACAGCTTTGGCTTTTTCCAATTACGCGCAGGCGCACGATAGCACGCACGTACGTAGTAAATGGTTAGATGAGTATCCGAAGCATGTGGGGTTAACCTACAGCGGAGACATGAGTATCAATGCCAACTATATTTGGAGAGGACTATATGTAGGCGGACTGAACCTCCAAGCCGAAGCGTCGGTAGGATACGGAGGATTGTTCTACACGTTGTGGGGAAATATTGGAGCAACCAATTGGGCATTTTCCAGTCTCATGCCAGAAGTGGATAACACGATTGGATTTAGCCGATGGGGGTTGACGGTACTGTTTATACACATGTACTACTTCGACCAAAACGAAGATGGGACAAGAAGTCAATTCTTCGATTTTGGCAACCACGAGAAAGGCGGTATCACCACCGAATGGAGAATCAAGTACAAAGTGTCCAGTAAGTTGCCATTATCTATCCTGCTATGCACACGCACTTGGGGAAGAGATGGATACAGAGATGAACACGGGGAATTGCAACGCGCCTATTCCACATACTGCGAGTTAGGATATGACTTCAAATTGCCCTATTCGCTGACATTAGAAACACGATTAGGTTTTACACCTTGGAAAAGTTTCTACACACGTTATAAAGGCGACTTTGCGGTAACGAACATAAGTGCACAACTCGTATATCGATATGCCATAACGGACTACTGCACGCTACATGCCAACGCGATGCTGATGTTCAATCCATGGCACGTGACCAAAGACAATATGCAGTGGAATAGTACAAACCCGAGTGAACAAAGATTAAACATGAATATAGCTTTAGGTGTAACATTTTAACAACCTAATACAATTAAACGAGAATGAAAAAATTATTACTGATTGCAGCTCTTGGACTGAGTGTAATGACTGCTAAAGCAGTAGAAGCATCCTTTACGTACGATGCAGGATTTGACGTAGTAAGTGCTTACGTTTGGCGTGGTATGTACAATGGTGGTTTGAGTCTCCAACCGAATTTAGCCGTAGGCTACGAGACAGAGAATACCAGTTTTTCTGCGGGTGTGTGGGGGTCTGTTGGTGCTTCTGATTGGAAATTCCAGAAGGGATTGCCAGAAACGGAAGACGGCAATCCAAACACGTACTTTATTCCGGAGTTAGATGTCATTCTATCCTACTCTTTCTACGGAGCAACGATTGGAATTACTCACTATTACTACTGCGACGGAGGAAACTTCTTCTCATGGGAATCTGCTGAAAGTCTTGCCGAAAGTGGCAATGGCAGCCAAACGGAAATCAATGTAGGCTATACATTGAAAGACTTAGTGGACGTTGATTTCTTCATCAATTGGAATACGTTTATTGCTGGTAATGACCTCAACGAAAATGAAGACGGCACAGTTAAACGTGCGTACTCCTCCTATTTTGAATTAGGCTACAACCACGACCTCCCATTAGGTTTCACCTTAGGCGGCGTAGTGGGTATGTCACCATGGAAAAGTGACTACTATATGAATGACGGATTCGCTGTCGTTAATATCGGACTTTCACTCAACAAAGAGTGGGAAACAGATGTCTGCACCATTGATTTATATGCACAAGGAAGCCTCAACCCCGATGGCATCAATAAAGAAAATACCTACATCAAAGATGCAGGTGACTTTAAATTGTATAACCAAAAACTAAATGGCCTCATCGGATTAGGCATTTGGTTCTGATAATATTAACCATTAAAAACACACCATTATGAACAAAACACGTACTTTAGTTGCACTTGGATTAGTTATCCTATCTGCTGGCTTGTTATTTTTAGGCTCTGGATGCCAAAAGAACAAGTACTACTACAACACGGGACTCGTTTTTGGAACGTACTACAACATCCGTTATGAGGCTCCTCAAGATTATGAAGCTGCTATTCAAGCAGAATTAGCACGCATGGACTCTTCATTGAGTCGCTTTAACCCTGCGTCTATCATTTCTCGCATCAATCGCAATGACGATGTACTGACAGACTCGTTGTTTGAGATTATGTTCAACACCGCTAAACACGTGACCGAACTGAGTGAAGGCGGTTTTGACATCACTTGCGGTCCATTAGTAAACATGTGGGGATTTGGCACAGACTCTCTCACCTATCGTCCTACTCAACACGAGATTGATAGTGTGCTCCAATTCATTGGACTGCAATACGTTGATTTAGACACCTCCATGCACCGCATCATGAAGATGGATACACGTATTCAATTAGATGCCAGCGCTATTGCTAAAGGCTATGCTTGCGATATCATCGCTGCATTATTGGCAGAACAAGGTTGCGAAAACTACTTGGTTGATATAGGTGGCGAAGTGGTTGCCAAAGGTGTCAACGACAAAGGTGACAAGTGGCGTATCGGTATCAACAAACCTATTGACGACCCAACTGGTCAAATCAACGAAGTGGAAGAAGTCATCACTTCAGACAATATCTGCATTGCATCATCAGGCAACTACCGCCGTTTCTACTACGATGGCAATGAACGTCGCAGCCATACCGTTGATCCTCGTACTGGCTACACCGTTAATCACAACTTGTTAGCCGTTTCAGTAGTAGCTTCTACGGGAATTTTGGCAGATGCTTTGGCAACTGCAGGTATGGTTATCGGAGAAGAAAAAGCGTTGGAAATGATTGAGAACATCCCAGACGCAGCATGCTTACTCATCGTAGCTGAAGGTGACGGAACACGCGTCATCACATCGTCTAGATGGACTTATACAGAATAAGAATGAAACGAATAACGTTCATAGTTACAACATTGGTGTTGGTACTTCTCACATCATGTGGGGAGTACCAACAAGTGTTGAAGTCCAAAGATGCGGAATATAAATTCCAAAAAGCATTGGAATACTTCAACAACAAAGATTATATGAAAGCCCAAACATTATTGGACGATGTTGCCCCATATTACAAAGGAACAGAACGTTTTGAAGATGTTGTGTGCTACCAAGCTCGCACACACATGGGACAAAAAGACTATACCAATGCTTCAGACTACTATCAAGCGTATATTCGCAACTATCCTAAAGGTAAATATATCATTGAGGCGCGATTCCAATTAGGACATTGCTTATACTTGGACTCTCCAGATGCTCGACTTGACCAAGATATTACTAAGAAAGCCATCGACGCATTTACACAGTTTGTGGAGTTATATCCAAGTAGTCCGTATTCCGAGCAGGCGTATAAGGAAATGAGCGAACTCTACGATAAACTTGCCTACAAAGAGTATCTAAGTGCTAAATTATACTACAACTTAGGCAGTTATTTAGGCAACAACTATCTCAGTTGCGAAATCGTGGCAAAGAATGCGCTCAAGAACTACCCGAGCAATAGCCATCAAGAGGAATTGAGTTGGCTCATTTTTATGGCTAAATACCAACAAGCCGCCAATGCCTTTGAAGAGAAAAAATTGGAACGTGCCCGAGATGCACAAGATGAATATTATAATTTCATCACCGAAAATCCCGACTCCAAACATCGTGCTCAAGCAGACAAAATACTCAAAGAGATAAATAAGATTTTAAAACAATAAGTATTATGGATTTCAAAAAATCAAAAGCACCCAAGAACACCATCACTCGTGACATCAACCAACTGACCGAGAAAGTGGGCAACGTGTATGAAACAGTTGCAATCATTAGCAAGCGTGCTAATCAAATTAGCAACGCCATGAAGCGTGAATTGGACACCAAGTTAGCAGACTATGCTACCCCAAAAGATCAGTTTGAAGACAACTTTGAAAATCACGAGCAGATTGAGATTTCTCGTAGTTACGAAGTGCTACCCAAAGCCACATTGATGGCAACCCAGGAGTTTGTGGATAATCAACTCATCTACCGCACAGGTAGCAAAGATGACGCCCTCAAATAATTGAGCAATGAGAGTTGTAGTAGGGATATCAGGAGGTATAGCGGCATACAAAGTGCCGGAACTTATTCGCATGCTTCGCAAAGCAGGCAATGAGGTCAAAGTGGCAACTACCAAGAACGCCTTGGAGTTTGTCACTCCTCTCACCCTACAGACCCTCTCTGGCCATCCTGTCTATTCAGACGTTTTTGCAGCCATCAACGAGCATTCGACAGAGCACATTTCCCTACCCGACTGGGCAGACGTGATGGTGATAGTTCCAGCGACAGCTAATGTGCTCGGCAAAATGGCACATGGCATTGCAGACGATGCGTTAACTACCACTTTTTGTGCCATGCGAAAACCTGTAGTTATTGCCCCTGCCATGAATGACAAGATGTATGACTCGCCTGCCGTTCAAGATGCTATACGCACCTTGAGTCAGTGGTCCAACATCACGATGTTAGACTGCGCAGAAGGCGAATTAGCATGCGGCAGCACAGGCAAAGGGAGAATGCAGGAAGTAGATGTCATCTACGATGCTATTCAAGCAGCACTAACTCCCAAAACATTAGCAGGCAAACGTGTTGTCATCACAGCAGGCCCAACTATAGAGAAAATTGACCCTGTACGATATATCAGCAATTTCTCGACGGGGAAAATGGGGCGTGCATTGGCTACAGAATGCCGACATCGCGGTGCAGAAGTAACACTAATCATGGGTGCAATTTCTGCACGTGAGATGTACGAACAAACGATGAAGGCTTGGGAGACGGCAGACATAGCCATCTTAGCCGCAGCAGTGGCAGACTATCGTCCAGAAGTAGAGTTCACCGAGAAAATCAAAAAAGAGTCCCAAGCGAACACCGCTATGTCGCTTGCGTTGACAGAAAATCCCGACATCGCAGCAGCGTTAGGTCAAAACAAACGTCCCGAACAACTATTAGTTGGTTTTGCATTAGAGACGAACAATGAAGAGCAGCATGCACTATCTAAATTAACGCGCAAAAACATGGACTGGATTGTCCTTAACTCGCTACAAGATAAAGGGGCTGGCTTCGGATGTGACACCAACAAAGTGACGCTATATTCACGTACTGGTGCAAAAAAAGACGTCCCCCTTCAATCGAAAGAGGACGTCGCAAAAGCTATCTTAGATAGCATTCTTTAATCTTTCTTCAATCTTGCGAATAATCTACGACGGGGTTTTTCTTCGTCTTTTGTTTCGCTTGGTTCGTTCACAGTTTCAGCATTTTCAGGAACCCATTCTTGACGTTCTTCAATGGTTCCAACTTGGCTTTTCACATAGTTAATCACATCTTCTAAGCCCTCTGTGAAATGTGCAAAATCCTCTTTGTACAAGAACACTTTATGCTTCTCAAATTGAGGAGCGTCATCTTCTCCCATACGTTTTTTACTCTCTGTGATACACAGATACAAATCCTCATTACGTGCTTTTTTAACGTCTAAATAATAGATACGTTTGCCAGCTTTGACAGAGCGAGAATAAACGATTTCAGGCTCTTTTCTGTCTTCAAATCTACGATCTTCCATCTCAAAAAAATATTTAATTAGTTAATAACTATATGTGTTTTTATTCATCTAAGCACGCGTCTAAAGCAGCTATAATTGCCTCCTTATCCATGTGCTGTCCTATAAAGACTAACTTCTGCATACGATCACCGTACTGCTCGTCCCAATCGCGTTGTAAGACTGGGTCTGTTGCCAAAGCACTCTCCAACTCGTCTTTTGGCATAGTGGCATAGAATGCACCACACTGCTTGACAGACAACTGTTTCCCTGCCTGCTCAAACAAATAGCACATGTCATATTCATCCGAGAAATAGCACATACCTTTACAACGAATAACGGCTTTCGGCCATTTTCGAGCAACAAAGTCATCAAACAAACTTAAGTTGAACGGGCGACGACGATAATAAACAAAGGTCTCGATACCATATTCTAACGCCTCACCTTCTTCCTCATCTTCCACGTCTCCCTCAACACCTTCAATCCAAGCAGCGGAGCCAGCGACTTCATCAAAATTGAAGAGATGTGTATGGAGCAATTTGTCGAACGATACCTCGCAATAATCGCAGTCAATAATTTCAGCTTTCGGCTGAATAGCACGGATGATAGTACGAATACGTTCTAATTCGCTTGATGACACTTCTGAAGCCTTATTGAGCAGAATGAGATTACAGAACTCCATCTGCTGAATAACCAATGATGCTAAATCTTCTGTCTCCTCCTCAAATTGCTGATTGATTTTTGTATCTAAATCGGCAAACTCTGTGGACATACGAAGCGCATCTACGACGGTTACAATGTTATCCAGAACAGGAATAGGATCTTCCGTAAAAGGCACCATTTGTCGATAAGAGCAGATAGTCTGCGCTATCGGAAGAGGTTCACAAATACCAGAAGCCTCAATGACGATATAGTCAAATTGACGTGCCACACAAAGGTCATGGAGTTGTTGCACCAAATCCATTTTGAGTGTGCAACAAATACAGCCATTCGTCAAAGCGAGCAGGTTGTCATCACTTTGATTAACCACTCCACCCTGTTGAATGAGAGAGGCGTCAATATTAACTTCTCCTATATCGTTCACAATGACAGCAAATCGTATTCCCGCTTGATTAGCGAGGATACGATTGAGTAATGTTGTTTTACCGCTGCCCAAATAGCCCGTGAGCAGTAGGACGGGAATTTTATCTACCTGCATATTGCTGATAATAAGTGTAATATTTCTCTAACAACTCGTCTTGATGATTGCGTTCCAATAATTGCAGCACATATCCTAAGACAGCAGTGTGGTGTCCTAAAGTAGATTGAACAGCAGTACGTTGACGTTTAGATAACTGTGCTCCCCATTGGAGGTATTCACAGCAGTTATTCGCAACCGCATCAATAATTGCATTTGCTTTGGACTTATCATCGTCCGTTCCTAACAGGAAATAGAGCGAAGCCATTGAGGCAGACGTATAGTCGTACGGGATATTGTAGCCTGGTAGCATTTGCTCTGCATAATCCAATACTTCGCGGCATTGATCGCGTTTGCCTTCACGGAAGAGAGCTTCTGCCAGTTCCATAAACATCATACGATGAGTGCGGCACATGCGCATCAAGTTCTCGTCAATATAAATACCTGGGATGTTCATATTTCCATATTGGAACTTATGCATCATATTGTCGTACATTTTTTCCGTGTTCACACGCGGTTGTCCATCACGACTGCGAGTTGGTGTCATACGATAAGCCAAACCAGTCAACTCGAAGTATGGTTCCAGACCGAGATAGTAATCATTGCCCACTGTAACAGCAAAATAGATAGGACGCTCCCAATTGGATTTAGAAATCTGCGACATCATTTCCATAATCATCATCTCTGAACGAGTATAACGACGAGCAGATTTGATATTGATGTGTTCTCCATTTAGTCCCTCAATATAAAGTTGATTAGATGGGATATAATTTTCACCATCGCGTTTTGTACGAGGGTCATCGGAGCGCAAGAATTCAAAAGCTTTGCCTACTTCCAACGGAGCATTCAATTTATTCTCTACCCACACTACTTCATTCGTACCAGGCATAAAATCTTTATATTCCCAAGTGATCGGTAGAGCGGATGACTCGTAATACGGACGTTTCATCTGTGAAATATACCAATCCGTTTGAAGATATGACAGATTGCAGACGCGTAAGTCTGATCCAACTTCTTCTACTTCTTGATTATACCACAATGGGAAAGTATCATTATCTCCGTTAGAGAAGATGATTCCATCATGTTCACAAGACTTGAGATAGTTAGCACCAAAATCACGGCAGCTGTAACGTTGACTACGGTCATGATCATCCCAGTTTTGAGAAGCCATTTGTGCAGGAACGAGTAAACAGATAAGCGTAATCATAGCACTTGCGATTACCTTGCACGGTTCATTCTTCATGCGAGATTCAATCCAATCAACCAACGCAAGTACCGCAAAACCAATCCAAATACAGAAGGCATAGAACGAACCGGCATACGCATAGTCACGTTCACGCGGCTGATATGGTGTTTGATTGAGGTAAATCACGATGGCTAAACCTGTCAAGAAGAAGAGCAAGAATGTGATGGAGAAATTCTGCCAACCACCTTTCTTGCGGCATTGCCAGATGATACCGATGATTCCTAACAAAAGAGGCAACATATAGTAAACATTGTGTCCCTTGTTGTTTTTGAGTTCAGTCGGCAACGCATCTTGGTCTCCCAACATCGCATTATCAATAAACTTGAATCCAGTTATCCAGTTTCCTTTACTCAAATCGCCGTAAGACTGCAAGTCGTTTTGACGTCCAGAGAAATTCCACATGAAATATCGCCAGTACATAAAGTTGACTTGGTAACGGAAGAAGAAACGCATATTCTCAGCAAAAGTGGGGCAATAATCCGTTTTTTGCTGACCGCAATAGTCATAACGGACGCGGCGTCCTTTGATATCTGCCCACTCCTTGTATGCAGACACATGACTACCTTGCCCAGAATACATACGAGGGAAGAGCATCATAAACTCATCCATATACTCATAAGAATTCTTGTAACCAGTGATTACATAGCGATCTTTTTCGCCCTCTTTCTTAGGAGCGGGAGCATATTGTGCATGTCCTTGTTTCTCTACAGGAATACACATATTTCCTTGAATACGCAGTTTGACAGGCGCGTTGTACGTCTGTCCGTAGAACAAAGGACGATCTCCATATTGTTCACGATTCAAGTAGTATTTAAGAGAGAACACATTGTCTGGAGAGTTTTGGTCCATCGGAGTATCTGCATTTGAGCGAATGACTAATGCAGCATAAGATGAATAGCCGATAAGTATCACTGCCAACATCAAAAGTCCCGTATTTATCCAACGCCATAAGTTAGACTTTGTTGCCTCTAATTTACGATACGAATACCAAACGCTCCAAACGAGTAACGCGGCTATGAGCACGAGACAAACCGCCAATCCCGTATTGAATGGGCATCCTAAAACATTGACGAAGAACAGTTCAAAACCACCAATAATAGTAGGAACACCTGGAATTATGCCATATAAGATAGTTGCTAAGATGACGCATGAAATCAAGAAAGCAGAGATAACTCCTTTCCAAGAAAATTCATAACGACGGAAATAGTAAACCAAGACAATGGCAGGAATAGTCAACAAGTTCAGCAAGTGGACACCAATACTTAATCCCATCAGATAGGCAATGAGAATAAGCCACTTATCCGAGCCATCTTCATCGACATGCTCATCCCACTTGAGAATTAGCCAGAACACCACCGCAGTAAAGAGTGATGAAGAGGCATAAACTTCTCCTTCTACAGCAGAGAACCAAAAAGTGTCAGAGAAAGTGTAAGCTAATGCACCCACAGCACCGGCTCCCAATAATGCGATTCCTTTACTCAACGTATCTGGCGAGAACAATTTGCGACCTAACGCCGTTATTGTCCAGAAAAGAAACAAGATACAAAACGCACTTGCCAATGCAGACATAGCATTCACACACATCGCCACATGGCTATTATCACTTGCGAAGAGCGAGAAGAAATGCCCCATCAGCATAAAGAAAGGAGCTCCAGGTGGGTGTCCTACATCTAATTTGTGCGCACTCGCGATGAACTCACCGCAATCCCAGAAACTGGCAGTCGGCTCCATCGTCAGCAGATAAGTGGCAGCGGCAATGGCAAAAACCAGCCAACCACAAATCACATTCCAAAGTTTAAAATTTTTCATATCAGTACAAAATACCGCTAAATTAACGTGCAAAGATACACATTTCTTCTCATGTATGCAAATACAAACGATAATTATTGGATATTTTAAATAAAAAAACCACATTTTTGCACTTTTTTTTGCGCGCGCTTGCGCATGTGAAAAATATATTGTATCTTTGTGCGATTTTTTGCAAACATCAACCATATACAATATGAATACAAAAAGAATCTTATCCGTTTTACTGGTGACAATCGCCTTTGCTATGCCATCTTTTGCATTGACAGACAATGAAGCTATGGAAATCGCTATGGAGTTGTATAAAAGTGGCAATAGTGAAACAACCATTGCCTCTACTCTCATTCAGCGAGGTGTGAGTATGGAGCAATTACAGAAATTGCAGAAATTGGTCTTGGGAGCATCGTCATCGTCTAACAAAACCAACATTCACACCAACTCGACTATTGACGTATCTTCCTTGCGTACTAATAATTCTGCACAAGATACAACACGACAGAAGGATATTGTCACTAACGAGAAAGCGCAAAACGCAAGTACTGCGAGTAAGAGTATCTTTGGTCATGACTTATTCTCTGATAACGCTAAGCCATTTGAGCCTCAAGTGAATATCGCCACTCCTCAAGATTATATTTTAGGAACTGGTGATCAATTGATTATCAATATTTATGGGGCAAGTCAGTTGACCCTCTCAGAAACTATTTCTCCAGATGGTTTTATCACGGTTGATGGAATTGGTCCTATTTCGTTAGGGGGATTGACCATATCTAATGCTACTCGCAAATTGAAAGCCACTCTTGGCACACGCTATCAAAATAGCCAATTTATGCTTTCACTGGGTCAGTCTCGCTCGATTTCCATCAATGTGATGGGCGAACTTAAGTACCCAGGAAGTTATCAACTTTCCGCTTTTTCCAATGTGCTTTACGCATTGTATATGGCAGGCGGCATTACAGAAAAAGGAACTTTGCGTGCTATCAAGGTATATCGAAACAACCAACTGATTAGTACGGTGGATTTATATGACTATTTGATAAATGGTGCCACATCGACTAACGTTCGATTGGAGGAAGGAGATGTGATTTTAGTAGGTACCTATACCGGTTTGGTACAAATATCTGGCAACGTTAAACGTCCGATGTACTACGAGATGTTACCCACAGAGACCATTCACGACCTTATTTATTTAGCAGGTGGCTTTGCCAATGATGCATACACGGATGCCGTTCGCGTACAACGCCGTAATTCCGCAGAAGGTTTAGGTGTGAAGACCATTGCCAATGCCGAATTTGCAGATTTTCGTTTAACTGATGGAGATGCTGTTGAAGTTGAAGCCATTTTAGAGCGTCCACAAAACACTTTAGAGATTCAAGGTGCAGTATTTCGTCCTGGTTTCTATGGATTAAGTGGAAACTTACATACAGCTAAGCAATTAGTTGAGACTGCACAAGGAGTCATAGAACAAGCGGTGCCAGAGCACTCTGTTCTCTATCGTATGAAAGCAGATAGAACATACGAAGCCATCCAACTGAATTTGAAAGATATTCTGTTGGGCACGGCTCCTGATATGGAGTTAAACAATGAAGACCGCATATTTATTCCAAGTTGTGCTCGTCAATTGGATCACTTTGTTGTTACCATTCATGGGGAAGTTTATGCTCCAGGTGAATATCCATACGCAGAGAATGAAACGGTTGAGAACTTGATTCTTCGTGCAGGCGGATTAACAGACCAAGCATCTACTTCGACCGTTCATGTGATTCGTCACTTGATTAATCCTTCAGCCACAGAAGAAGCGGAGTCGCATACAGAGCTCTTTACTATGTCTCTTAACGATAGTCTTCAAAGTCAAGGATTTATTCTTGAGCCAAATGATGAAGTATATATACGTATGACACCTGCATACGCTCCGAATCAGAGTGTTTATGTTCGTGGAGAGGTGGTATTTGAAGGTCAATATGCTCTTCAGACTAAGCAAGACCATATATCGTCCATTATTGCGGCAGCAGGCGGTTTATCACAATACGCGTACGCTGCAGGGGCTCGTTTAATTCGTAGAATGGATGACGAAGAGAAGCTGCGTCGAGACCAGTTGTTAGCGATTAACCGTGCAAGTAACAACATGACAGAGGTTAATGAGAATAAATTAGAGATGGGTGACTATTACTATGTTGCCATTGATTTGTTGGGTGCCATCAATCGTCCTGGAAGTGCAGAAGATTTTATTCTACGCGATGGAGATATGCTGATTATCCCAACACGTTCGACAACTGTTAAGATTAATGGTGAGGTATTCTACCCTAACACTGTGTCATTCGTACCGAATAAAAAAGCCAAATACTATGTCAATCAAGCAGGAGGTTACAGTTCTTTGGCTCGTAAGAGCAAAGTTTATGTGATTTATGCGAACGGTAAAGTGCTAAAGGCATCTCGAGCAAAGATTGCTCCAGGTTGTGAAATTGTCGTTCCGTCTAAACCTGCACGCAGTCCTATGAGTGCTACTCAATGGATAGGAATAGCTTCTGCTACAGGTTCATTAGCAAGTGTAGCAGCATCGTTAGCTACGATGATCATTAACGCGACAAGAAAATAAAGTAATTGTCAATTGCTTGACAATTACTTTACACAATGACCGAATAGGTCATAAGTGATGCCATTACGAAGGATATATATTTGTCCTTCGTAATAGTATTTTATAGCCTCCGTTGTAGATGAGGTATTGTCCTCAAAGACATTTTCTACATCTACAGAGAAGTTATAATGGTCTGGGATTTCAGGAGCCTGCACTTGTGAGCCCGTGAAGACTTTTATTTCGCATGGTTTCAAGGAGTAAGAAGATGTGGCTTTGTTTCCGCCATCCAAATAGTCATACCAAGTACCTGAAGGCAGGTTGACTGTTTTAGAAGTAGAGGGCTCAAAGTTAGCCACAACATAGACATTATTTCCCCATTGAACTGAACGAACTAACGTTGAATATATGCTTTGATCCGTTGGATTTCCCTCAAAGACAGAAGGCATCAAGCGTGTTCGTAGTTGGATTATTGTTGATACGCGTTGCAATTGTTGCATACGGACATTGCCTTTATTGAGCCATCCACGCCCCTCAAAACGAGGTTTTGTACCAGTTCGTCCATTTTCATCAATAGACCAATCATAACCGATTTCGCCATATTGATACATCATGTGAGAACCATTGAGTAAGGTATTAAATCCCATCACAGCAGCAATACGAGAAAGGCGAGTTTCCTCATTGGTAGAGATAGCACCAGCGCCCCATGTTTTTGCCTTGTAGAAATTACGTTCCTCGTCGTGTGATTCGTTGTATGCGATATATCCGTCATTATTGGCTTCAGCTAAAGAAGAGTTAGAAACATATCCCATAGCCAATTGTGCATAGCAGTCACTCAAGCCTTTACCTGTCCAGCATAACATACCGTCATTGATGATTGTAGATTTAGAAGGAGAACCTCCCCAATACTCTTGAATGAAATACGCGCCTGGAGATGTTGCGTTAACCACATCACGATATTCTTTCAAATTACTATAACGTGTATTCAAATTGGTGCCACAGAAGCCGTGACTTAAGTCTAAACGGTATCCATCAATTTTATACTCCTCCAACCAATATCTAAGGGCTCTTTTAACCATCGCTTTTGTTGGAGCGAAATCGTGATTCCAGTCCTCATAATAGGTGTTTCCGCCGTCCTCATTGATATGCGGAGGTGTTACATTAAACCAAGGATTATACTGCAAGTCATTGCCATAAGGATACAGTTTATTCATGGGGTTATTTCCCGTAGCATGATTGAAGACCATATCTAAGACGACTGCCATGCCACGTTTGTGACAAGCATCAATCAATTGTTTAAATTCTGTTGGTGTTCCATAGGCTTTGTCAAGAGCCATATAGTGGTTGGGCGAATATCCCCAATTGTAGTTTCCGTCAAATTCACTAACTGGCATAAATTCAATACAATTGACGCCTAAGTTTTGCAGATAATCTAAACGTTCCATAACTCCTTTGAAAGAGCGTGCTGGTGTATAGTCATAAACCCACATCTCGTAGATGATAAGATTGTTTTTGTTGGGTCGTTTGAAAGAGAGAGTAGCATCAGACCATTGATAGTTGTTCTTCTCTTTGAGAATAACTGACACATATCCGCCATCTGCTTTAGAAGGATAGGCAGGCAATGTGGGGTCAATTTTTCGTGGTTCGTATTGATCATCTGGGTGCAGGAGTTTCTCACTAAACAAGTCGCTTATGTATTTAACAACTCCATCAGTACGCACCACTGCATATTGGAAGAAATGGTCTTTAGTTGGATCAAGATTGGTTAACGAAATCCAGAAATAGTTACCGTCACGTTTAAGTTGGTAATTATTGGACAAAGACCAGTTATTAAAATCACCCACCAGGAAGACATGGCTTTCAGGAATGATATTTGATCTGTCGCCTGGCGTTTTGCAATGGGCCGCATAAGTACATAAAGTCACCGATTGGCTATTGCCATATATACCTTGTTCGATTCCAGCAGGGCGGGTTTGTTGTTGTACAGCCGCAGCGACGAAGGCGGTGAGGGAAGCAGACTTTGTTGTGCCTCCAGCCGTTGCTTCCAATGTAAAAGTAACATCTCCACTTTCCTTTAGTGATACAGTGTAAGACAATTGTGTGCCGGTTTGTGTTTTGAGTACATTGTTGCCCTGTTTCAGCACTAAAGTTGCCGTTTCGGTAGCGTTACCATATATTGTGTAACTTGTATTCATTTCAGCCACATCAGGCATATTGGAAGACAAGGACACGGCTAATCCGGAAGCTACAACAGGGACAAAAATATCTTGTCCGTTGGCGTCTTTACCTTCTTTTGAACCGTTTTTTCCGTCATTAAAAACGAAACACAAACGTGTAATTGCAGTAGATTCAGAGACGCCATAGTAACTATACATATTAGGCGTGATTTTTAATTCCCAATTACCTTGCGCGTTCTTCGTCATTTTGTGTTTATCCAAGCCGCTACGCCAAGTTGGAGCACCCAGCCAGTTATTATACCCTGTATGCGCATAGCATTGTGTGGCACCAACCATACCTTTATTTCCCTCGTTGGGGTTGAAGATAATGGTAATTTCACCTTTGTAGCCTTGCTGAATGATAGCAGGATTTGTAGTTACTTGCGCAAAGATGGTTGCGGTAAAAACGCATGCGATGATGCTGAGAAGAAGTTTCTTCATAGTAATTACATTTAATGATTTATAAATTATCTATATTGTTTATTCGTTACTAATCTTTGCCGTTAACGCCTGCCAGATGGAATCCGCAGGTGTAGGGGCAGTGATGGAGATGTGCTCATGACTGACAGGATGTTCAAAAGCGATGTTGCGTGCATGTAGGCAAATTCCTCCGTCAGGATTTGAACGCTTTGCTCCATATTTCAAGTCTCCTTTGATTGGACATCCAATAGCCGCCAATTGGCAACGGATTTGGTGATGGCGTCCTGTTTCGAGGTTCACTTGCACCAACGTATAGTGGTCACCTTTCACTAATGGTTGATAAGAGAGGATGGCATTTTTGGCTTCCTTGTTCTTGGCAGCTTGCTCGGGTGTAACCACAAAAGACTTGTTCAGTTTTTCGTTTCGCACGAGGAAGTGCTCCAATCTGTCGCCTTCCGCTTGTAAACGATTTCCGTTCTCCACAATAGCCCAATACGTTTTGGTGATTTGTTCGTGCGACTTGAACATATCGTTTAGGCGAGTGAGCGCTTTGCTGGTACGAGCAAAAAGCACCACTCCACTTGTAGGACGGTCTATGCGATGTGGCACACCCAAAAAGACCTCTCCTGGTTTGTGGTACATTTCTTTGATGTACGCTTTCACCATGTCGGAGAGTGGTGTGTCGCCAGTTTTGTCCCCTTGCACGATTTCGTTGCAAGTTTTATTAACGGCAATAATATGGTTGTCACAGTATATTACCTCCATATAATCAGGTCTTTAGAATCACTAAGGAATCACTAACGAATCACTAAGGAATCACTAAGGTGACCTCGCTGATAATCAGTCAGTTAGCTAAGGTTACGCAAGTGCTTTTCCCAATTCCACGCAGAACGCAGCACATCTTCGATGGGTGTTTGTGCGCTCCAACCGAGGATGTTGTTCGCTTTTTGGGGGGCAGCCCACACTTGTTCTATGTCTCCTTCACGTCTTCCTACTATAGTATAAGGAACGCGCACGCCCGTAGCTTTTTCAAATCCGTTGACTATTTCTAAGACAGAGAGTCCACGTCCAGTACCGAGATTGAATATCTCTACTTGTTCGCGTTCTGGTACGTTGAGCATTCGTTCGATGGCTTTGACGTGTGCTTTTGCTAAGTCCACGACATAGATATAGTCACGAATACAAGAACCATCGGGCGTATTATAATCATTACCAAACACTTTCAGTTCTTGTCTTATGCCAGCTGCGGTTTGTGTGACAAAAGGTAGCAAGTTATTTGGGACGCCGTTGGGTAATTCTCCAATCAAAGCAGACGGATGGGCACCAATGGGATTGAAATAGCGTAAGATGGTAGCATTAAGAGTAGCGTCTGCATAGGCAGCGTCTTGAATGATGTCTTCGTTGATTTTTTTGGTGTTTCCGTATGGTGATAATGCTTTTTTGAGTGGCGCATTCTCATCAACAGGCAAGTGTTCAGCGTCTGGTTGTCCATAGACAGTACATGAAGAAGAGAACACTAAGTTTTTGGTGGGGAAAACATGCATTATTTCCAAAAGAGTGAGCAATGAGCCGATGTTATTGCGATAATACATCAGGGGTTGCTCAACCGACTCTCCGACCGCTTTGCTGGCAGCAAAATGAATGACGCCATCGATAGGCTGATAGGTATTGAAGATGCGTTCCATCTCCACATAATTGGTACAATCAGCATTTTCAAAATCTGGTTTTCTTCCCACAATTGCTTCAATACCATTTAATACTTCAGCGTTGGAATTGGAGAGATTGTCCACAATCACCACATCGTATCCCTGTTGCATTAGTTCAACAACCGTGTGAGAACCAATATATCCTGTACCACCAGTAACTAAAATTCTTGCCATAATCTTTTCGTATTTACACTAAAATAATTTAGTTGGATAGATACCTTTATGCACTAATTCGTTTATTTTCATTACGACTTGCGGACGATCTTCGGCATAGGTTACCCCGAACCATTTGCTTGGTGTGTCGAGCACTTTGCAGGTTGCTTTTCCTTCTATGATAGCATTATTAACCATCGTTGGGATGTAGTACTCTGCTTTTAATTCTTTCTCATTGGCTTTGAGGAATTGGATGAATCCTTGCTCAGCCATCTCAAAGTACTCGGGAGTGAATCCCCACATATTCATCGAGACGGGTGTGTTCAAAGGTAATTCTGTATCTACGCCATTTTCCGTATAAATCACTTTCTTTCCTACTTCTTCTATTTTAGTCCGTTCAACGACATCGGTCAAGTATCCGTTTTTGTCAGTAGAGCAGACGCCACGGCTAACAGAGCCATTTTCGGACAAGGTATTTTGTACGCGATAACCGACCATACACCATTGTCCGCGTTTTCCTTCCACAGAGGTCAGGAAATCAGCCAAGACTTGAAACGATTCTTTTCCATAGAAGTCATCGGCGTTAATAACCGCAAAAGGTTCATGAATCAATTCCTTACCCATCAAAACAGCATGGTTCGTTCCCCAAGGTTTAGTACGATCGGGATTAGGCGTGAAGCCAGCAGGAAGTTTATCAATAGATTGGAAACAGATTTCACAAGGAATCTTGTCTTGATATTTTGATAGAACAATATTACGGAAGTCGTCTTCGAAATCTTTACGAATAACAAAAACGACTTTACCAAATCCCGCACGCATAGCATCAAATACGGAATAATCCATGATTGTTTCGCCAGAAGTACCTACTCCATCTAATTGTTTTAGTCCACCATAACGGCTACCCATACCAGCAGCCAATACAAATAAAGTTGGTTTCATATTATTTTTTCTTTCGTAATTTATTTTCCCAATATTGTTTGCGACGTTCCATGTATTCTTGTCGTTTCTGTTCAAAAAGCATACGCCGCGTGTGAAGGTCTTCCATAAAATTCTCATAACGAGTTTTATGGATTAGCCACGTACCATATATTTCAGAGCAGTTACCTGCCGTCATAAATGCTTGAATATTATTATCACGCATGAATTTCATTAAATCGGCATACTCATCTTTAGTGAGCAACGATTGTATCTCAATTTGTTTAGTGTGGGTATAGCCACCTTCCACCTCGTACAACGAGCAGCCACGTCCTTCTTTTTCAATAATATACTTGCGAATACGTTCCCATTCTGGAGAGATAATACAAACTCGTTTTCTATTATTCATAGCAACCGTGAAATAATCAATGACCAAACCATTAATCCATGTGCCAATCAAACCGATTACCACTAAACGAAAGTCATTGATTAGGAAAGCCGAACCGCAGATAATTGCTCCACCTATTGAGACAGAAGCGCCAATGTCAAAATGGAGATATTTGTTGATTATCTTACCAATAATATCCAATCCACCCGTTGAGGCATTGATACGGAACTCAAAAGCCTGACAGGCACTTAATAGCAGCACAAAACATATCAAATCGAACCATAAATCCCCCATACCAAGTCCTGCGGACATGACAGAGTCCCGAACTTGTTCCAACACCTCTCCAGAACGTGATAACAAATACGGATTTCCGTTAGGGTCTAAAACAGAATGCCCTTGAGATAATTGTATGAGAATATCTTGATTATCAATGATTTTATGAGTAAAATTCGTATAAGGATATACACGGTCCCAGAATTGAATCAATGGGCCAAGAATCATTGCCGTGTAAACAGTTTTCGCGCCAAACTCATTTCCAATCAGCACAAATGCCAATAAAAGTAGGAATGCATTGATACCCATTATCCAAAACGAAAGAGTATCTGCATTTCCTCCACACACTGTATTAATCACAATGCTCAAGCCCGATATTGTTCCGACAATTAAGTGACTTGGCATTAAGAAATAATAGACCGCAGCAGCTCCCAAAAGCATGCCGATGGTCATCATCACCAGTTCTTTCCAGAACTTTCGAGTGTGCAAAGCCTGCCCAAAAGAAAGGGCTAAGTCTTTCCAATAAGCAGTTGTAAAATAAAGTTTCAAGTGTTCCATGATATTATTTTTTCCAAGCAACGGGAATATTTAATTTGGGTGCAGAAGCGTGGATAACCGATCCGTCTACATCTAGATTTAAGAAAGGTTTCACATAGAGAGGAATGCGCTTTTCTGCCAACGGTGCAATCGTTTTTGAGTGGATAATTTGTGCACCTGATGCCGCCAACACCGCAGCATCTTCATAATTAAGTTCCTTGATGAGCGTCGCGTCAGATTGCTTGCGAGGATCCGCCGTTAAGATTCCAGGGACATCCTTCCAGATAGTGACCGATTCGGCATCTAATAGATTAGCGAATATGGCAGCAGAATAGTCCGAGCCTTCTCTACCAAGCGTGGTTGGCTGCCCATCTTGTGTTCCAGCAATAAAACCTTGAATGATATAAAGACGAGAAGGGTGAGATTGTATGGCTTTGCGGATGTTTTGCCCCGTTTTGACCATATCGATATTGGCTGCTCGGTAGGTATCATCAGACACCAAAATCTGACGAGCATCTAACCAAACGTTGTCAATACCTTGTGAAGATAGATATTCGCTTACGATACGAGTTGACATCAATTCACCTTGACTAACGATGGCATCATAAAGTCGATTATAAGAATTTAAGTTTAGGTCGTCCATGATAGCATGATGCAACTCAGCAACGCCTTCTAACGCATTGGTTGTTTTGCCTATAGCCGAAACAACAACAAGGATTACATCATTCGTTTTAGTCACAATTTGTGCCAAATTACGAATACCTCGTGCATCTTTAATAGAAGCACCTCCAAACTTATAGACTTTCATAGGTTATAGATTTGCCATTTTAATAGCAGTTACCGCGCCCTCGACTCCTTTATTTCCTAATTTGCCACCCGCGCGATCAAGGGCTTGTTGTTTATTCAAGGTTGTTAATACTGAAAAGATGACAGGAGTTACGCCTTTAGCATTTAAGATAGATACACCTTGTGTAACAGACTGGCAAACATAATCAAAGTGAGGCGTTTCGCCTTGAATGACACACCCAATCACAATGATAGCATCATAACAACGAGACACAAAAGCACTACCCTCCAACTGAGGAACTAAACGCCCAGCGGCATACGTCAGTTCCACGGTCCCAGGCACATGCTGCACAAGAATATTTTTCTCTTGAACTCCATATTTGAGCAAGGTATCAATGGCGCCTTGTGCCAAAGGGTAAGTGATATCACTATTCCAATCTGCAACAATAATTGCGTAGCGCTGGCGTTTCAGTACGTCAGCGCTAGGCAAAGTATTCGCATCATATTGCGAAAGATTCGTAGTCATTAGCGAGCCAATTCAATATATTTATCAATATCGCTGGCTTCTTGAGACATTGGATATTCAGCTTTGATTGCTTCAAAAACGCGGAGAGCAGCTTTTTTGTTACCCAACTCCAAATAAACTAATCCAGCTTTTCTAAGGCTCATAGGAGCGATTAACTTATTGCCAGATTTTGCGGCAGCCTCAAAAGCCTTAGCAGCACGGCTATAGTCTTCTAACTCCACATAGACATCACCCAGCAATTGTTTTGCAGCGGGATCAACATTTACATCCTTAGCCGAGAAGCGATTTAAGTAATGTGCAGCTTGGTCGTTATCACCTAAGTTATAGTAGCAAACACCTGCATAGAGAGCGGCTAATTTACCCTGCTGGAACAACTTATAGTCATTAGCTATTTGCTCAAATCCAATGCATTCTGCGTCATCTCCATTAAGTGCTTTTTCGAAATCACCATTTTGGAAATAAACAACTGCCTTTGCGTTCTCGTTGCTTGCCTCAACGGCTTTTGGTTTAATCACGTAGCTGTTAAGCGCCATGATAGCTAAAATAACAATAACGATGATTGTTACAATCCATGTGAGAAGGTTAGAATGGTCTTCAATCCATTGACCAGTAGTAGATAATGCCTCGTTTACATTTTCGAGTTGCTCATCTTCCTTTTTAAAATTTTGTTTTGCCATAGTTTTATTTATTTTTATATTGTTCTACAAAATCGCGCAAAGGTACAATTTTTTATTGAAATACGCAAATAAATCTTTATTTTTTTATCAAAATCAAAAAAAGTGAGAAAAAAACACAAAAAATTACATAAAAATTTGGAGATGTCAAAAAAAAGCAGTACTTTTGCACGCTTTTTCAAACGAAGCCTTGCTAATTAGTGCAAGCGGGAAGTAGTTCAGCCCGGTGGAATGCCTGCTTTGGGAGCAGGAGGTCGCAGGTTCGAATCCTGTCTTCCCGACCACCAGATAAGGAGTCTCTTGCGAAGACTCCTTTTTGGAAAATTCTTCAATTATTTCCGATACACATTTTATTACAAATTATGTTATACGATTTGCAAAAACTCGAGCAGAAATCGCTTGACGAATTACGAGCTATCGCAGTAGAATTGGGTGTAAAAGTTAAACGCACGCACACGCCCAAGATGTTAACCTATTTTATTTTAGACGCGCAGGCAGACAAGCGTGCAGCAGATGTACAGGCGAAAGAAGACGCGAAAGCAGCTCTGGCAGAGCAGCCTAAGAATGAGCGTAAGCGTGTTCGTGTTAAATCAACTGCCAAGAAAGTTAATACCGAATACTTGAAGTCAGCCACAGCTGTGGCTACTGTTGGTAATGAAAAAGAGCAGTTAGACCAAATGCAAGAGCAACTCAAGGAGAACAACCACAAAGCCAACAAGACAGTACAAGCAGTTGAAGCACGGAAGCCTCTCAATCAAGAAAAAATCAATAATAGTACTGAGGAGAACAAAGAAGTAGAAGCATCTGCTACTCCAGAAAACAAAGTTGAAGAGAATAAAGAAGTCCTCACTACAGAAGTTCCAACGGCATCAGCCACTAAGAAAAAACGTGGTCGTCCTTCTAAGAACGCAAAGAAAGAAGAAGCTACAAACGAGGAAGTAACTACTCAGCCAACTCAAGCCACAGAAACCATAGAAAATAGTGGGCAAGCTCCTACAGAGAATAATGTGCAAGAAAAAGAGGAAAATAGTCTTTCCTTTGAATTGGGAGAGAATGTTATTGCTATGGGAACATTGGAGTGTGCTCCTGATGGTTATGGTTTTTTGAGGTCAGCTGACTATAACTATATTTCCTCTCCAGACGATGTCTATGTTAGTTTGCAACAAATCCGTCAATATGGATTAAAACCAGGAGATACTGTTGAATGCACCATTCGCACTGACCGTGATAGTGAGAAATATTTCCCGATGGATAAGGTGATCCGAGTGAATGGTCTTGACCCAGAGACGGTAAAACGTCGTATCGCGTTTGAGAACCTTACCCCACTCTTCCCTGACCAGAAATTCAAATTATGCAAAGGCTATAATGACCCATTATCTGTTCGTATCATTGATTTATTTTGTCCGATTGGCAAGGGTCAACGTGGTTTGATTGTGGCTCAGCCCAAAACAGGTAAAACAGTACTGCTGAAAGAAATTGCCAATGCCATTTCCGCAAATCATCCAGAAGTATATATGATTGTATTACTGATTGATGAGCGCCCGGAAGAAGTAACCGACATGGCACGTAGTGTCAATGCAGAGGTGATTGCATCGACTTTTGATGAACCAGCAGAGAATCATGTTAAAGTAGCCAATATCGTACATGAGAAAGCTAAACGTCTTGTTGAATGCGGACATGATGTGGTTATATTATTAGATTCCATCACGCGCTTGGCTCGTGCATATAATACAGTAGCACCATCCAGCGGAAAAGTGCTATCTGGCGGTGTAGAAGCGCAAGCATTACACAAGCCCAAACGTTTCTTCGGTGCAGCGCGTAACATTGAGAATGGCGGTTCGTTGACAATCATTGCCACAGCTTTAACAGAGACCGGAAGCAAAATGGATGATCTAATTTTTGAGGAATTCAAGGGTACAGGAAATATGGAATTGCAATTAGATCGCAAATTAAGCAATAAACGTATTTTCCCAGCAGTAGATATCCCTGCATCCAGTACACGTCGGGATGATTTATTATTGCCGAAAGATGTGCTTAGCCGCATGTGGATGATTCGCAAACAACTCAGCGAGATGAATGGTATCGAGGCTATGGAAAAGCTAAAAACATTCATCGAGCGCACAAAAGACAATGACGAGTTTTTACTTGCCGTTAACGGAGAACGATGAGAATACTGATACTCAATGGAGCGAATCTCAATTTGGTAGGAAAACGCAACCCTGCCATTTATGGGAATAAGTCGATGGAGCAACTAATGGTTGAAATCCAACGACAGTGGAAAGATGTGCATTTTTCCTACTATCAGTCCAATCATGAAGGAGATATCATTGATCAACTACAAAATGGCATAGATTTTGATGGCATTATTATAAATGCCGGCGGTTATTCTCACACCAGCGTATCTATCCGCGATGCTATTGAGTATGTGGTAGAGCAAAAAACACCGGTTATTGAGGTACACATTAGTAATATACGTGCGCGCGAGGACTTTAGACGAGTAAGTTTGCTATCTGATGTCTGCACACGCACAATAATAGGAAAAGGAATTGATGGTTACAAAGAAGCTGTGGATTATATCATTAATCCTCATTAGCACTTCTTCTTGGGCTGCTAATATTACAGGTAAAGTTATTGATGCGCAATCGCGTCAAGCGTTAGATTTTGTCAATGTGATTGTTACCCCAACCGCGTCCACGACGCCTATTGCTGGTGAAGCAACGGACGCAGATGGTGTCTTTGTCATCATGAATATCCCCAATGGTACGTACGAAGTGAATATCCAATTCATGGGTTATGTGCCCCTAAAACGCGCAGTCACCATTAAGGGTAACAATGTAGATTTAGGGAAACTACTGCTAAAAGAAGACACCAAAACGTTAGAGGAAGTTGAAGTAGTTGCACAAGGCTCTACAATGCGTTTTGAATTGGATAAGAAAATCTTTACAGTTGACCAAAATATGGCGGCAGCTGGAGCTTCCGTATCGGAAGTATTGGAAAATATTCCAACTGTAGATGTGGATCAAGAAGGCAACATATCTATGCGAAACTCCGAAGCTGTGGAGGTTTGGATCAATGGTAAACCTGCAGGTTTAACCGCAGAGAATCGCGGACAAGTGTTGGCACAAATGCCAGCAGATGGGATTAAAGAGATCGAATTGATTACTAACCCTGGTGCAAAGTTCTCACCCGAGGGGACTGCTGGTATTATCAATATCGTTACAAAAAAGAATCGGCAAGCAGGTTATTATGGAAGTTTGTCCGCGGGAATAGATTATAGCATGGCTGAGCCATGGAATATCCCTCCAGGAGCAAATGCTGGATTTAACATCAATTTCAATAAAGGAATATGCGATGCCTATTTCAATATAGGCTATCGTTTTCGCTCGAACAATGGTGGAACAGACATCAATCGCTATAATCTAAGTGGCGAAGGTCAAGAACGTTTGGAAGACATACCGACATCTTTGTTCCAGAGTCACATGGTAGAGGATGGACATACTAACCGCCAAAACCATGGATTATTCTTGCGCGCAGGAGTGAACTTACAAGTTTCCGAGCACTCGTCCATTGGCATTAGCGGCTTTGGTATGCCTGGAGACAGAAATGCATTCTGCGGACAAAACAATGACACTCGTTCCTATTTAATCACCAACTGTCCCGCTGCAGGCGAAGCATTAGATACTATTCGCATGTATGAGCGTAACTCTGGAGGAGCAGGTTGGCATCCTGGAGGTTCTGGAACACTGGATTATACACTTGACTATGGACAACACAAATTGATGGTCAGTGGTTCATATCGCTATTTTGGATTTAATCAAGACTTTACTTATGCTACGGTTGAGAAAGGAAAAGACGACCTTATCCAAGAGCAATTGAATAACAATCGAGATCAAGTCGTTGAAATTAAAGCAGATTATGAATGGAAGCCGACCAAGAACTCGCGTTTAGAAGCAGGCTATCAATCGACTTTAGCATGGCGTGAGACGCAAGCAAAAGCCTATAACGACCTTGCACAAGCCACCGAGTTATATGCCTATTTCAATGACTTTCACAACAATGAGCAGAATCATGCGTTGTATATATCTTATGGCAATCGATTTTGGGACAAGTTTAGTGTGCAAGTAGGTTTACGTGGAGAATACTTCATGCGCCATTTAGATTCTAAGTACAAAGATGCAACGGGCACGGAAAGAGACGCATACGAAAATAAGAGGGAAAAACAAGACACGGCTTATTTCCAACTATATCCGAGTGCGTATCTCAGTTATGATTTCGGTCATGGACATGAATTGCAACTGAATTACACTCGACGTGTAGATCGTCCTCGTGGTCATCAACTCAATCCGCGTATTGATTTTGCAGACTCAACGAATATTCGTATCGGTAATCCAAACTTGTTGCCATCGTATTCTTCCTCGTTAGAGCTCAACTATCTCAAGACATGGGATCGTCACACATTGAGTGCAGGTGTGTTCTGGCGTTTCCAAGACGGAGTGGTTCAAAACGTACGATATATGGAAGACGACATCATGAAGAACACGTTTATCAATGTTGCACGCCGTCAAGATTTAGGAATTGAAGTTGTTGCAAAAAATAAACTGTTCGGAGAAGTTCTACAACTCACAACCAGCGCAAATTTCTATTGGAACACGATTACTGCTGCGCATTATGAAGATTATGTGAATGGCGAATTTATCACAGTAGACTTACCCGCACAAAACATATTAGCATGGTCTGCTCGTATCAATGCACAGTTCATGTTTACTAAGACTTTCAGCGGTCAGATTAGTGGTCGTTATCGTAGCCCACGCGTCGTAGCACAAGGAACGACCACACACAGTTATTCGATTGATTTGGGATTGCGTAAAACATTCTTAGACCGCAAATTAGCATTAGCACTTAATGTTCGAGACATATTAGATTCCCGCGCACGTCGTAATACGACATGGGGCGATGGATTCTGGCAAAAACAAGAGAACCGCTGGCATTCGCGTACGGTTAGCTTGACATTGACTTGGAACTTTGGAACACAACAAAAGAAAAATAAATCCAATGACATGAATCGTAACAATTCGGATATGGGCGGTGGTTACGATGATTTTGGAGAAGATTAATTTGAAGAAGTACCTTCTAATCATATTATGTAGTTGTGGGTTGGTGGCTCAAGCACAAAACAATCCATACGTGGACGATAAACTCGTGCATTTTGGCTTTTCGTTAGGTCTCAACATGATGACTTTTGGTGTCACAGATAGCGAACAACCTATTATGATGGGAGACCAAACGGACACGCTGCATGCTCGTGTCAGCAACTTATTACCAGGTTTCTCTGTTGGATTCATTACAGATTTGCGTTTATCTCGTCACCTCAATTTGCGTTTATGTCCAGGATTGAGTTTCTCGCAGCGTTCTCTTACCTATAAAGCTATATCTGGTCGAGAAATCCACAGTGGTGACGGACAGTATGGCGACGTCATCAGTTTATTATCCATTCCTATTACGATTCCACTTTATTTGAAATGGTCAGCGGAACGGGAGCGCAATTATCGTCCGTATTTGATTGGCGGAGGTGGCTTTGAATATAATGTATATCGAGACACGGAGCAACCAGTCTTACTAAAGGGACCAGACTACTTTGTAGAAGTTGGATTTGGCTGTGATTTTTATTTTCAGTGGTTTAAGTTTTGTCCACAAATCACATACAGGATAGGTTTTGCGAACCAGCTAACACCAACGGATGAAAATCCTCATTTATTACCAGATAATGCATTTTATACAGATGCCATTAGTCGTCTTATGTCCCACATGCTGTGCCTAACATTTAACTTTGAATAAATTTATTATTTGCATATTATCCGCTTTTTTGCTGATTGGTTGCACAGAGTCACGTATCAGCGATGATCCTTCTTTACGACTTTCATTTGAGAAAGACACGGTTTGTTTTGACACTGTTTTCACTGGCGTTGGCTCTGCCACTAAACAAGTTATGATTTACAACCGTAACAAGAGTGCGTTGTGCATAGAGAAAATCTGTCAGGATGGAACAAATGACTATTTCCACATCAATGTCGATGGTGAGAATCAGTTAAGTAATATACATAAACTCACTATCAATGGCGGAGACAGTATGTATATTTTTATCCGTGTATCTATCAATCCATTCAAGCAGAACGCCCCTGTAGTGGAAGATAATTTGCATTTCTTGATAAATGACCACGTACAGACTATGCACTTGGAAGCAATCGGTCAAGATGTGCAATTGATTAAGACTAAAAAACGTTTAACTACTTGTAATTCCGCGCACTTCAATGCCAATAAACCGTATCTCATTTACGACACCATTGCCGTTCAAGGTCAGTTGACCTTTGACGCAGGAGCACGTCTATATTTCCACGACAAGGCAGTTTTGTATGCTTATGGCTCTGTTTCCTCCAATGGTGACTTAGCGCATCCAGTAACAATGCAAGGTGATCGTATTGATCGACTCTTTGATAGCGTTCCCTATTCTTATGTTGCTGGCATGTGGGGAGGTGTGTTCTTGATTATGCCACCTGATGCGGCGACGGCTCCCACGTATCAATTCAATTATACTGAGATTCGCTCAGCTAATGTAGGTTTATATTGTTACTGCGAACGGACAACAGATTTACCACAGTTACAACTTACTAACTCTCTTATCCATAACCACGCTGTATATGGTTTAGTGCTACAAAATGTGGATGCAGAAGTTGCCAATAGCGAAATCAGTAATGCTGCAGCGTACTGTGTTTATTTAGCAGGTGGCAAACAACGATTTATTCATAACACAATTGCGTCTTACTTCAACAACACCAATGTGCGCATACAATCAGTTCCTCGAGAAGACGCCGCAGCTGTATATATCAACAACCTGAGTAAAAACAATGCCGAAACGCAAGCATCTTTTGTAAATTGCATTGTAGATGGAGTTAGAAACAATAATTTTGTAGTTGCAACACCGCTGCCACAATATTATCCGTTTGAGATAAAGGGTAATTATCTCAAAGCCGATTCGTTGCAAGTCTTAGGCGCAAAAGACAATATCTATCGAAAGAAAGACGACACAACGTCCGTCTTTGTTAACAACTACTACAAATATAAGGAATATAAATACTACAATTTCCGATTAGATTCGTTGTCCCCAGCCCGTGGCATAGGCGACTCATTGAGCGCACTTGCCTATCCTATTGACCGATTAGGTCACAGCCGAATCAATCAACGCCCAGATGCTGGATGCTATCAATATCGTTAGCAATCTGTTGCTGCAACTCCTCTAAGTTCGCAAATTTTCGTTCTTCTCGAATTAACCGCACTAAACGAACGGTTAACGTCTGTGCATATAAGTTCCCCTCAAAATGTGGGATATGTAATTCGACACTCACTTGACTATTACCAATAGTCGGGTTAGTTCCGATATTGAGCAAAGCCCTGAGTGTTCTGTCTAATCCGTCCACCTGCACTTCATACACACCATTTGCTGGTAAGAGTTTATCTTCAGCCACATGGATATTTGCGGTTGGGAATCCTAATTGATGTCCAATACCTTTGCCGTGCACAACTTCTCCAGTCAACGAGTACGCATATCCGAGCATCTCATTGGCACGTGGAATATCCCCGACTCGCAACGCACGACGAATCTTAGAAGATGACACTTCGCCTTGTGGAGCAACCGTGATAGCTTGTAACTGCAAACCTACACGCTGCGCAACAGCAGCATAATCAGCAAAATCGGTCATTTGGTCGCTACCAAACTGGTGATCATAGCCCATAAGTAGCACCTGTACACCACATTGCGCATGCAAAATTCGCATAAACTCCTCCGCAGTCAGTTGTTGTATGACATCAAAATGAAAAGAAAAAATTTCATCTATGCCTGTCTGTTTCAGCAGTTGCGTACGTTCTTGAAATGTAGATAATAACGGTTGTGCAACCCCATTCAACACCGTTTGTGGATGTTCATCAAATGTCAGCACAGCACTCTGCAAACCTTGAGTCTGTGCGACCGCTTTCACTTGGTCTATCAAATAACGATGTCCAATGTGGACTCCGTCAAAAAATCCTATGGTAGCAACATATCCCATTAGAAACCAAACGAGAAACCGACCATCGCAGAAAAGTTCTTGCCATGATAGAATGAAGGACAGAACTTGTCCAAATAATATTGCGCATTGCAACCAGGACCAGCATCCTCAGACTGAATAGGTTGGGGTTGTTCTTTTGGGTTATCTGGATCTATTTTTGTCAGCGTCTTCTCAAAATTATCGTATCCACGTGCGTTGTTGTAAGTCAAATTGACACGTAAGTACATATTCGGATGCACTTCGTATATTCCATCTAAAGCGATAATGTCTTGTTGGTAAATCTTTTTATCAAATGGTTTTTGTGCAATTACAATACCGATGCTTGAATACTCATCCACTTTCTGTCTATTTTCACGCGCCACACGCCAATAGTCATATGAATTGTACTTAGTATCATTGGTGTAACTGAGTTTAATAACCATACCGCGGATAGGACGGTAACTCAATTCTGCAAATATAGATTGCGCATTGTCACCCATGTAATGTCCCATATTATAACTATTACTTGCCCAAGTGAGCGCATCAATAGAGTGCGTGTAACAAGCAATGTATGAACGCATAAACTCAAACTTTGCACTTAAACCTTTGATAGGCCAACCACCCCAATCAAAACCGACCAAATAAGAAATAGGGTTATTCTCTCTAACACTGGGTTTTAGACGATTGAGTTTAAATTCATCTAAATAGAATGAGCCATACAGTTTGAGGTGGTTAACTGGACGAACAGTCAATGTGGCGAAGGCTTGTGAGTTTTGGTTCTCTTCTTTAAGGTGTTTAGTCAAGAGGTGATCCAACGACTTGAAGAAAGCAATCGGAATGAAATAAGCCGCTTGCACATTATTCTCGGCATAAACAATGGAGTTACCGAACGCGAAAGAAACATACTTAATGGGCGTGAAAGTAAACATATTCGCTGCCATAAACTTATTATGTGGGCGATATTCTTTATCCGTTCCAGCAGTTGTGTTCTCCACATAATATCGTGTTGAATCAACCACATTGCTGACTAACCACGCATGGAAATAGTCAAACTGAAACCATTTGCACGGGGTCAATTGCAACGAAATCATCGGCACTGCCGGATTGCGTCCCGACAAAATATTAGAACAATGGTAACTATCTCCCCACGTGATATTCTCGCGTTGAATAGATATACTTCCGAACCATGCGTAGGCTGAAATACCTCCCTTTGAATCAGAGAAGTCTCCGCCATAATTGGCTTCTTTGTACTCTACACCAGAAAAGTTATTGAGGTACTCAGGTTTGGTCAATTTTGCGGCATCAATACGGGCAGAGTCAACTAGATAATACTTTTTGCTTAATGCAATGTCACCATTGTAACTCACATCGCGTAGCGAACCCCAGATAGAGATATGATTGACAATATCCATTTTTAAGTCCGCGCCCCACCAGCGCTTGATAATCGCTCCTTTTTTAGAAGCATAAATGTCCATACCTAAAATGGGCTCAATAGACATCTTAAACTTCTTATCCTTAGTCATATATGAGAACTGCGGATTGGCCAAAGAGAGATTATATGTGCGATGATCTGTATATTGGACATAGTTTTCAACCATCGTGTCGCGCTCAAGAGCGAACACATTGAGGTAAAATTTCAGGTCGTCACGTTGGCGTTTATTGAGCAGAGAATCAGCCGCTTGCGCTTGCGTAAGCATTTGCGCTACTTGCACACGAGTATACGGACGCACCGCCGTTTGGTGAACAATGACGCCATCCGTCAGCAACTCGTCAATAAAATCATAGACTTTGGTGTAATTGGTCGCAACAGGTATATTTTGTGCCGTAGCAGCTATTGCCACGACAAGACCAATTATTACGAATAATATTTTACTTCGTATAGCGTGCATTCAAACCTTCTACCACTTCGTTAGTAACATCGTAGCCTGCCACTTTGTTCATCAGTGCAGCCTCATTAAGAATCAGATGATAGCGACCATCCGCATTAAAATCTTTCAAGAAAGTTTGGATGGAGTCTGCTAATTGCAGAGTCAGTTCCTGTTGTTGTACAGCAAAATCGTTACTCAGTTTTTGGCGAAGGTTCTCCAAGTCAACCTGTTTCTTTTCGAGTTGCTGACCTTTTGTTTGTAAGCGTGCTTGCTCAGATTCGGCACGTTCACGGCTTAAGAATGCACCTGCTTCAACTTTGCGTTGAAAATCCATAGCATCTTTTTGGAAAGTCTCATATTCTTTCTGGAAAGCGCGAGCTTTGGTGTCTAATTGCACCATAGAAGCCTCATAACTTGACATCAACTTTTCGCTTGATTCTACAGCCAATGTGTAGTATTTCAGAATGGAATCTGTGTTTACAATAGCGATAGGCAAAAGTTCGCCTTCTACAACCACTTCCTCTACTTGTTGTTTTGGAGTAGCAGGTTTGATTTGATAAACGACAATAAACAGTGCAACCACAGCGGCTGCTAAAACAGCATTGATAATAATTTGACTTTTGTTCATAATTTATAAGTTTTTTACATTTATTTTTTTCTTTGCATCATTTTGTGCTTCTCGATGTTGGGTCATTGCACAATGAATACCTCTTTCACGCATTCGTTTATTTTGCGAGATATGCTGACTCGAAAAACGTCCATTCTTCTTTAATATCACGCGCACGCTCAAGAGCAGCACGGCTATCGCAACAATGATTATGCACCCCACAAGTCCTTTCATTTCAGCATGTATTAATCGTTCACATATATGTAGTCCATATTGGATAAATAATAGGTCGTAGCATTTTTGCCAGACGGAGTAAACCGACCCGAACCATCTACAATCGTCACACGCCCATCCATCAGGTCATTAAAGAAAAGCGTATCCACATGATCTTCCATAACGAATCTTACCCAACCAGATTGATAATCATCCTCGTAGTAAGTATGAGTAATGTACGCCGTTTTCCAAACCCGAACAGTATCTTGCACCGTGAACTCCCCAGACCAAATATACCCTTTGTGCAAATTGGACACATTGAGCAACCACGTTACTGTCGAATCCTCCCCCACATAATACGTCTGCCATTGATGTTTGATGGAATATTTCTTAGGAGCATCCTCGTTTTTAGAACAACCCATCAAACATAATGCAGCCGCACTTACCATCCCCACCAAGAGGCAACAATATATTCTATTTATTCGCTTTTGTCCCATTCAACCGACAAAAGTACTACTTTTTTTTGAAACACACAAATTTTATCACAAACTTTCATAATTATTCCTACTTTTATTGCTTTTTTCGTGTATTTATTTGCATATATGCAAAACTTTGCTTATCTTTGCACGATTTTTTATACTATGCTTAGTAATACAGAACAACAAGAGATTTTAAAGCGTCGTACATTCGCTATCATATCGCACCCAGATGCGGGCAAAACGACGCTTACAGAAAAACTGCTGCTCTATGGAGGAGCTATTCACGTAGCCGGAGCTGTCAAGTCAAACAAGATTCGCAAAACTGCCACCTCTGACTGGATGGAGATTGAGAAGCAACGTGGTATAAGTGTTGCTACATCTGTGATGGGTTTTGACTACTCTAACTACCACATCAATATCTTGGACACCCCTGGTCACCAAGACTTTGCAGAGGACACTTTCCGTACATTGACAGCGGTCGATAGTGTGATTATTGTGATTGACTCCGCAAAAGGTGTCGAGACGCAAACACGCCGACTAATGGAAGTGTGCCGTATGCGTAAAACGCCCGTAATGGTGTTTATGAACAAGATGGATAGAGAAGGACGTGACCCATTTGATTTGATGGATGAAGTAGAGCACGAATTAGGGCTTCATGTCACACCTATCACTTGGACAGACGGACAAGGACTGAAATTCTCGCAATCGTTCACCATCAAAGGACACGAAAAAGACATTCCTGAAGAGACCATGGATTTGATTTCTTGCTATCCTAACTTTGATAAAGAGGCTTATTTAGCAGGAAATTTAGCACCCGTGTTCTTTGGTTCAGCCTATAAGACCATTGGTGTACAAGAACTATTGGATTTCTTTGTAACCAATGCCCCCTCCCCTCGTCCGATTGAGGCAGTAGAACGCAAAGTAGATCCAATGGAAGATGCGTTTACGGGATTCTGTTTCAAGATTCATGCGAACATGGACCCCAACCATCGCAGTTGCATTGCGTTCTTTAAGATTTGCTCAGGCAAGTTTGAACGCAATACTTATTACAAACACGTGGGCAAGAACCAACAAATGCGATTTAGTGCGCCCACCTGTTTTATGGCACAAAAGAAAGAGACCGTAGATGAGGCATACGCAGGAGACATCGTTGGTTTACCCGATACTGGGAACTTCAAGATTGGAGACACCTTAACCAGTGGAGAAAACCTGCACTTCAAAGGCTTGCCATCATTCTCGCCAGAGATGTTCAAATATATTGAAAACGCTGACCCAATGAAACAAAAGCAGTTGGAAAAAGGAGTGCAGCAATTGATGGATGAGGGTGTAGCACAGCTGTTTGTCAGCCAACTCAATGGACGCAAGATTATCGGTACAGTCGGACAATTGCAGTTTGAAGTGATTCAATATCGCCTTGAGCACGAATACAACGCCAAGTGCCGTTGGGAGAATATGCCTATGTACAAAGCCTGTTGGATAGCTGTCAATGATGCCGATGACCCATCAGCCGTAGAAGAACTCAAGATGTTCAAGATGCGCAAAGCGCAATATATGGCGAAAGATAAAGAGGGTCGCGATGTGTTTATGGCAGATAGCGCGTATGTACTGAACATGGCACAAAATGACTACAAACATATACAATTCCACTTCACAAGTGAATTTTAACACCCCCTCGAAACATCGAAACATCGAAAATAAATCCAAAATAATTAACAATTTAAAAATTCAAACGCTTATGAAAAACATGAAATTTCGTCTGATTGTCATGAACTTCCTCGAATATGCAGTTTGGGGAGCGTATTTGACATGCATGAGCCGTTATTTGGCTGAACATGGAATGGGAACACACATTGGTATTTTCTATTCCATACAAGGAATCGTATCGTTGTTTATGCCTGCATTGATGGGTATTGTAGCAGACCGCTGGATTCCTGCACAAAAGTTGCAAAGTATCTGCCACGCCCTCGCTGGTATGTTCATGGGAGCTGCCGGTATTTACGGCGTGACAATGGGCGCCGATGTACAATTTGCACCATTGTTCACACTTTATGCTATTTCTGTTGCTTTCTTTATGCCAACGATTGCTTTGAGCAACTCCGTAGCATTTAATGCGTTGGTGAAATCCGGTATGGACACCGTAAAAGATTTCCCACCTATCCGCGTGTTTGGTACTGTTGGATTTATCGCCATGATGTGGTGTGTGGATTTACTTGGTTTCCAAACAACCGCTTATCAATTCATTGTCAGCGGTGCATTGAGTATCATCTTGGCTGTTTATTCGTTGACGTTGCCCAACTGCGATATTCGCAAGATTGAAGGTAAGGTTGATTTGGTAGAGGCACTCGGTCTCAAAGCCTTTGCGTTGTTCAAACAAATGAAGATGGCGTTATTCTTCATCTTCTGTATGATGTTAGGCGTAAGTCTGCAAATCACCAACGGTTTTGCTAATCCGTTCTTAGGCAGTTTTGCCGCAGCAGAAGAGTTTGCCAATACTTTTGCTGTACAACACTCCAATATCTTGATTTCCATTTCTCAAATCTGCGAGGCTTGCTGCATCCTGCTCATTCCTATCTGCTTAAAGAAATTCGGTATCAAGAACGTGATGCTGATGGCTATGTTCGCTTGGGTATTGCGTTTTGGATTCTTTGGATTGGGTAACCCTGGTATGCCAGGCGTACTTTTGTTCGTGCTGAGCTGCATCGTCTATGGTTTTGCATTTGACTTCTTCAACATCTCTGGTGCATTATATGTTGACCAAGAAGTTGACCCATCTATGCGTTCGAGCGCACAAGGTTTGTTCATGATGATGACCAACGGCGTAGGTGCTACAATTGGTACATTAAGTGCACAAGCCATCGTTAACAAATGCGTATATAGTCTTCCTGAGACAGCAAGTTTCATGCAAGTTTGGGCTGGCTGGAAAGAGAGTTGGTACATCTTTGCTGGCTATGCATTAGTTGTTGCACTCGCTTTCTGGGTTTGCTTCCCAAAGACTCCTGTCAAGAAATAAAATGTATCGAAAAGAATTAGCATATTACTTTTCATCGCCGATTGCGTATATCGTCATTGGACTGTATCTATTAGCAATCTCACTCTTTTTGTGGGTAATTCCGGGTCAATGGAATATCATTGACTCGGGGTACTCACAAGTAGATGGATTGTTTGCTCTCAGTCCATGGCTGATGATGTTCCTTTGCCCTGCTTTGACAATGCGACTTTTTGCCGAAGAACGACAAAGTGGAACGTGGGACATTCTATTAGTTCACACAAACAGTCTATCGTCTATCATCATTAAGAAATACTTGGCTGCGTGGACGTTAGTATTGATTGCGCTATTGCCCAACTTAGTTCACTTTTTTGTCGTTTCGTCAATTGCTGAACCGGTCGGGAATGTAGATGGAGGTCAATTTGCAGGTTCTTTTATTGGTTTGATTTTGATGAGTGGCACTTTCCTTGCTTTGGGTTTATTCGCAGGAAGTGTCGGTCGCAATCAAATCGTATCGTTTATCTTGGGAGCATTGATTTGCTTTGTGTTGTATTGGATTCTTTTGCAAGACCACTATTCTGCTCTATCACGCGGTGTGATTGATTTGCGGGATGTGATGGCGTATGTAAGCGTTTCTGTTGCAGCCATCATTGCGACCGTCTTCATATTATCGAGAAAGAACTAACAACACATAATTACAAAACATCAAAACACACATTTATAAATGGACAATCCAAATATCATAGACGTCGCCAGACAATGTTTGGAAACAGAAGCAAAAGCAATTACACAATTGTTGCCTTCTATCAACAAAGATTTTGAGAAAGCAGTTGATTTGATTTTGAGTTGCCGAGGCAAACTGATTGTGACTGGCGTTGGCAAGTCTGGTCATATTGGTTCCAAAATTGCTGCAACATTAGCGAGCACAGGTACGCCATCGTTCTATTTGAATCCTTTGGATGCCTACCACGGCGACCTCGGAATGATTGATGAACACGATGTAGTCATGGCGATTTCGTATTCAGGCATGACTGATGAACTGATTCGTTTCATGCCAATGCTGAAAGAGCGCAAGATTCCTATTATTGGAATGAGCTGTAACCCAGATTCTATCTTAGGCAAAAACGCAGACATACACTTGAATATCGCAGTCGAAAGCGAGGCTGATCCACTGAACTTAGTGCCAACTTCTTCGACAACAGTTACCATGGTCATGGGTGATGCGTTAGCTTGCGCCTTGATGGTGAAACGCCATTTCGAGTCAGGAGACTTTGCTCGTTTGCACCCAGGAGGTGACTTAGGACGAAGACTGCTGACGCACGTAAGTGAGATGATGGTGAGCGAAGACTTACCGATTATCAACCCTTCAGACAAAATGGGCGAAGCCATCGAACTCATCACGCAACGCAAATTAGGATTAGCCATTGTGGTAGAAAACAACCAATTAGTTGGTATCATTACGGATGGTGACGTGCGTCGTGCTATGCACCGATTGAAAGAGCATTTCTTCACCACACCCGCATCCGAAGTGATGTGCAAAACACCCAAGACGATCCAAGCCAACGCACGTATCGTAGATGCTGGCGAAGTGATGAACCACCACTCTATTCACTCACTCATTGTCATGAACGAACGCAACCAAGTGGTCGGCGTGATTGACTCGTTCTCGTGCCTACCCGGAACACGTTTTTACCATTGATGTCACGATTATTTTGAAATTACTATTATAAACACGAATGATTAGTCATCTACTTTTATTTCTATTATTAGCGTTAGGCGTTTCGTTTCTCTGTTCAATCTTAGAGGCGACATTGTTATCATCAACACTCAGTTACATCACGATGCGCGAAGAGGAAGGGTACAAGCCTGCTTCTCGCATGCACCAATTCAAGGCAGACACAAGTCGTCCTTTAGCGGCTATTCTATCGCTCAACACCATCGCTAATACGATTGGAGCAGCAGGAGTTGGACGCGAAGCAACATTGCTGTTTGGCCAAGAATGGTTTGGATTGGTGAGTGCGTTGGTTACAATTCTCATTCTCGTATGTTCTGAGATTATTCCAAAGACCATCGGCACCCATTATTGGCGTCAACTAATGGGCTTTGCTGCCTATACAATTAGCGCGCTGATTCTGCTCATGTATCCTATTGTGCTGTTTATTGAGTGGGTGACCGCCTTGTTCCCTGAGAATGAAGAAGCAAGTGTAAGCCGCGAAGAAGTGGTCGCTTTGGCTGATATGGGAGAAGAAGAGGGCGTGATTGAGGAAGATGAGAAAAAGATTATCAAGAACGTCATGCGTCTGGACGATGTCAAAGCAGTTGATGTTATGACACCACGTGTTGTGGCTGCTATCGCACCTGAATCAATGACACTTAGGGAATACTACGACAACGATGATTATGACCATTTTTCGCGTATTCCTGTTTATGCCGAATCTGCCGAATACATCACTGGATACGTGCTGCGAGATGATGCGTTGGAAGACTTGACGGAGGATAAGTTCCAAAAGACGTTGGGCGAGATTAAACGTGCTATTCCACAGTTCTCAGAACAAGACTCGATTGGTGACATCTTTGACAACATGCTCAAGCAGAAATCTCAGATTGCTGCCATCATTGACGAATACGGTTGTTTCCAAGGCATATTAACCCAAGAAGACATTATTGAGACCATTTTTGGATTGGAGATTATCGACGAGAATGATGTCGTAACAGACATGCAGGCGTATGCTCGAGAACGCTGGCAACAACGACAAAAGAAATACATCAAGAAAGTGTAAAACATGACCAATATCGCTGTCATATTAGCTGGTGGCATAGGCGCACGAGTGGGCGGACAAACACCCAAACAACTGCTGCCGTTAGACGATGGGCAATCCATCTTAGAACATGCTGTGTACGCATTTGAAACTGCCGCAGCCATAGATGGAATCATCCTCGTCATGCACGCTGACTATATGGCAGAAGCACAAGCCTTAGTACAAAAAAACGATTGGCACAAAGTGCTGTCGATTGTACCTGGCGGAAAAGAACGTTGGGAAAGCAGTTGGAAAGCGATTGAAGCAGCATGTGCAGCCTGTGCTGGAAAAGAGCAATCCACGAATCTGCTGCTGCACGATGCGGCACGGCCGTTTGTGAGCGAACGCATTATCGCCGACGTGTGCAAGGCTTTGGACAAGTACAAAGCCGTTTGCGTGGCTATTCCTTCAACGGACACATTATTAGAGACAGACGATTCGGGAGAGTTCATCGCTGCCGTACCTAATCGCAATCGTTATCGTCGCGTCCAAACGCCGCAAGGTTTTCGTTTGGAGACAATCGTCCGAGCCTACCAAAAGGGCTTACAAGACCCTCATTTTGCAGCTACAGACGATTGCGGAGTCGTGCTTCATTACCTTCCACAAGAACCGATTTACATCGTAGATGGAGAAGAACAGAACCGCAAGATTACATACAAAGAAGATTTAGCAACAACAAAAGAATAAAATCACAAAAATTTGTAGTAATTTTACAAAAAACAAACACAATATGCAAGCAATTATCTTAGCAGCAGGAATGGGAAAACGCCTTGGCGAATTGACAAAGAGCAATACCAAATGTATGATTGAAGTGGGTGGCAAAACACTAATTGCACGGTTGCTGCACCAATTAGATACATATCATTTGTCACGCGTCGTCATGGTAATTGGTTACAAAGCCAACGAACTCAAGAACTATCTGCAAACTTTGGACATACAAACACCTATTGATTTTGTAGAAAACTCCGTTTTTGACAAAACCAACAATATCTACTCGCTCTATTTAGCAAAAGATTATTTGACATGTGAGGACACTTTGTTATTTGAATCCGACATCATCATGGAAGATGCTGTGATTGATAAATTGGTCAAACATCCATATCCGAATTTGGCATTGGTGGATAAATACGAAAACTGGATGGATGGTACGGTGGTGACAATAGATGATGATAATCGAATCCTGCGTTTCATTCCAAACAATCAATTCCGCTACGAGGAAATACCTACTTATTATAAAACAGTTAATGTATATAAGTTCTCACGTGAATTTTCCACTGCGTTATATGTTCCGTTCTTAGAAGCCTACTGCAAGGCTTTGGGCAAAAACGAATACTACGAACAAGTGCTCCGCGTGATTACGATGGTGGATAACTCCGAAATGCGTGCATTACCATTAGAAGGTGAACAATGGTACGAAATAGATGATATACAAGATTTGGATATTGCCGAGTCCATCTTTACCGATGGCTCTTATGATCTTCTTTCTTCTCGTTATGGTGGTTATTGGCGGTACCCACACTTGTTAGATTTCTGCTATTTAGTGAACCCCTATTTCCCCAACCAACGTCTCCGTGATGAACTATCAGCCAATTTTGAGCGGTTGTTAACAGAATACCCATCTGGACAACGAATCAATAACTTACTGGCAGCCAAAGACTTTGGATTAAAACAAGATTATGTAGCCGTGGGCAATGGAGCAGCCGAATTGATTAAAGCACTTGCTGAACAAATGTTAGGTAAAGTCGGTGTAGTTCGCCCTACTTTTGAAGAATATCCTAATCGCTTTATGTCGGAGCAGTTGGTGACTTATACCACAAAAGCACCCGATTTCCATTATACGGCAGATGACTTAATGAACTTTTTTGCAGACAAAGATATTTGGTCATTAGTACTGATTAACCCCGACAATCCAAGTGGCAACTATATTCCCTATAAAGACTGCTTGCGCTTGATTGAATGGTGTCAGAAAAAGGATATCGTGCTGATATTGGATGAGAGTTTTATTGATTTCTCAACCGAGCACCCAACCTTCTTGGATAATATCCTATTACAGCAATATGACAAATTAGTAGTTGTAAAAAGCATCTCTAAATCGTATGGTGTTCCGGGGTTGAGATTAGGTGTTTTAGCCACTTCTAATAGATTATTGATGACCAACTTGCGTCGTGCGCTTGCTATCTGGAATATCAACTCTTTTGGAGAGTTCTTCTTACAAATATTAGGCAAGTACGAGAAGTCCTATCAGCAAGCAATGAACGCTTTCCGAGAAGAAAAGGAGCGTTTTATTAAACAACTCAACAGCATTTCATATCTGCGTGTTTTGCCGTCAGAAGCCAACTATGTATTGTGTGAGGTCAAGGCGCCACACACGCCGCGTGAACTCGCTGTTCGCTTACTGAAAGACAGCAAGATACTGATTAAGGACTGCACCAAGAAATGCGATGGTTCGTATATTCGCCTTGCCGTCCGTGACACAAAAGATAATGACCAATTGATAGCAGCATTGAATGGATTATGACACGATTTTGCATCTGTGGAGGTGGTTCGTTAGGGTTAGTCACAGCCGGCGTATTAGCCCAACAAGACGGAGTGGAAGTCAATCTATTGACCTCCAAACCCTCCCAATGGAGCAAGGACATTAAGGTGTCAGACTTAAATGGCAAACTCTACCAAGGACATCTGCATAGTATTTCCAATCAAGCGAAAGACGTTATTCCGCAAAGTGATATTGTTCTGTTATGCGTACCCGGGTTCTTGATAGAAAAAACCCTGCAAGACATTGTTCCTTATATCACGACACAAGCTGTGGGCTCTATTGTCAGCAGCACAGGTTTCTTCTTCCGAGCCCACGAGATTTTTGATGACAAGACGGCTCTGTTTGGTTTTCAACGCGTACCTTATATTGCCCGCGTAACCGAATACGGACATACCGCCCACTTATTAGGATACAAGACACAGTTATACATGGCGATTGAGAACTTACCGGATTCGTTTGCTACTCAATGGGGAATATGGTTAAGCACTCCTGTCACAGCACTCCATAATTATTTGGAAGCGGCTTTGACGAACAGCAACCCCCTATTGCATACAGCACGATTGTTTGGAATGTGGCATAACTGGACAAAAGGTGTGACCTATTCACAGCCAATTAAATTTTATGCCGAATGGGATGAGTATAGTGCCGAGCAATACATTGCGATGGATACAGAGTTTCAGGCACTCAGCAAGATAGTTGATGTATCTATTCCTTCGGTATTGGAATATTACGAAAGTTACGATGCTCCATCGTTAGCACATAAGTTGCGGTCTATACAAGCTTTCCAAAGTATTGAAGCTCCTATGAAAAAGACTGAGCAAGGATGGATACCGGATTTCCAAAGCCGCTATTTCACCGAGGATTTCCCATTTGGATTGCAGTTGGTCAAAGATTTAGCCGTTAAGAATCATTTAGAAACGCCTCATATAGATAGAATATTATCTTGGGGGAAACAATACTTATGAGAGATTTAGTTGTTAAGATATTGGTGAGCATTGGGTTGTATAAACCTATGGTGGAAATAATCAACCGCGTCAAGTTTGAGGTGCAAGCACGAAGAATGAAACACGACGGTTTAGTTATGTTAGCCGCAGCAGACAAGGTTTTTAGCGAGATGGGAGTGAAAGCGTTTTTGACATACGGGGCTTTGCTTGGTGCCTATCGCGACCATGGATTTATCAGTTACGATCCGGATATTGACCTTGGTATTTTGGAAAAAGAAGTGCCAATAGACTTGCATACTAAAATGGAGCAAGCCGGTTTTCATCTCTATCGGCAGAATGTGATGGCAGAAACAAAACAAGTGGTAGAAGAGACTTATATCTACAAAAACCTGCATTTGGATATTTTCTACTACATACAAGAGGGGCAAGATTTGTATAGCGTAATTCAGCGCAAACACGAGACGAAAGAGTGGAAAGAAGCCAACGCGACTGACGGTTTCCCTTGCGACAGGTCGTATGTTCCTGCCTGCGAATTTGAGCGTCGCGAGTTCTTGGGTTTGCAGATTTGGATGCCTGTAGATACAGATGGTTGGTTGCGCGCCATCTATTCCGATTCATACATGACCCCCATCAAGAACTGGAATGCCAAAGACAGTTATGTAACAAGGATTATTCATACACAAGAACGTTCATATCGAAGATTATGTTAAGCGTTATTATTTGTACATATAATCGAGACAAATACTTAAGTGAGACTCTCCTGCGGTTAGCCAATAACCGCTATAATGGGGAGTGGGAACTGTTGCTGATTGACAATAACAGTACCGATTCTACGTCTTCTATTTGCAAAAATTTTGCCACACAGTACCCGGCTGTCCCTTTCCGTTATTTGGTAGAAACACAACAAGGACTCAGTTATGCACGCAATCGCGGAATCAAGGAGGCAAAAGGGGATTGGTTAGTTTTCTTAGATGATGATGCCTTTGTGGGTGAGAATTATTTAGAACGTCTATCGCAATATATTCAACAAATTCCCGATATGGCTGCCTTTGGCGGGCGTATCTATCCTCTCTTTGAGGAGGGCATAACGCCCTCTTGGCTCAGCAAGTGGAGTGCCTCGTGGCTTTCTGCTATTGATAAAGGAGATCAGATTTGCCTATTTACCACAGACTATCCCATTGGTGCCAACATGGGATTCAGCAAAACAATTGCTGACCGATGCGGAGTATTTAATACCTCTTTAGGACGAAGTGGCAAAAACCTAATCGGTGGGGAAGAGAAAGACTATTTTAATCGTATCAAGGCACTACATGCTGCGACTTACTACCTGCCGGACATCGCTGTGGAGCATTGCATTCCATCATCACGCACAACGGATGAATATATTAGTCGCTTAGGGTTAGGAGTTGGGCAAAGTGAGCGACAAAGAACACTTGCTATTTCGAAGATGGAATATAGCAAACGCCTCTTTTTAGAAGCCGTCAAATGGGCAGGGACATTGGCATTGTGGATAGGTTATTGTCTGCAAGGACATCCAGCCAAAGGTAATAAACTGATTCTATTTAGAAGAAATGTAACAAAGGGATTACTATAAAAGGTCCGCCATGAATATTCTACAAATAACCAATTACGAATGCGCCTCTGCAAGTGCTAATGACAACACGGGTATCAACCGTGTGGTTACGGCATTGAGTACTTACTTTGTTCAAGTAGGAGACACATGTTTTAATGCCTATTTTAACGCGAACTCAAGAGGGTTATCAGAGGTTTTTTCTGCGGGTTTGCAGCTAGCATTACCTCTCAACGAGGATGAGCTTCGAAGTTTCTTGACAACTAATCAAATAGACAGGATTGTTATCAATGTGTCTAATATCGAGTATATTCGGGTTATTCCTACTATTAACAAGATTGCTCATACATGTCATGCAAAGACTATATACTGCTTTCATTTTATGCCTGGGTTTGAGGAATGCTCTTATACCGCATTCTCCTTGTTATATTACAACCTAACTCACAAAGGGAAGGTCATTGATTCTTTCAGAAAATGGCTCATTACCATAAGCCGTCCGATAAGTTCTAAAATCATTCGAGCTGTCATTCGAAAACGATACGCACAACCGCTGGAAACATCCGATAAAGTGGTCGTCTTTTCACAAGAATACGTTAAACAGTATCTTAACATTGCCCGCTCTACCCGAGACGACAAATTTGTAGTTGTACATAATCCTCTGCCTTTTAAGGATTATATCAATAAAGAAGAATTGCAGCACAAGGAGAAAGAAGTTATCATCGTTGGTCGATTATATGAACCGACCAAACGCATCTCGTATGCCTTACGCGTATGGCGAATGATAGAAAAGAATCCTCTTCTCAGCGACTGGAAACTAACGATTATCGGTGAAGGCATTTCTGGAGGATATTACAAGTGGCTCATTCATAAGTATCACCTTAAGAATGTTGTTTTGGCAGGAAGGCAAGACCCACAACCTTATTATAAAAAAGCTTCCATATTGCTATCTATTTCCTCGCATGAAAGTTGGCCGATGGTCATTATGGAAAGTATGCCTCAAGGAGTAATTCCTGGTGTATTTAATTCATACGCTGCCACCAGTGAGATTATTGACCACAACAAAAATGGTATTATAGTTCCAGACAACGATTTATATGCGATGTACGAGTCTCTCGCAGACTTAATGCAAAACCACGACAAGCGTCTTCAAATGGGAGCCGCTGCCATTGAAAAAGCGAAGTCATTTGATATGACTATTATTGGCGAACTTTGGAGAAAAGATACACTCCAAGCCCCATCAGACTAAGCACGATTGCCACTATCAAGATAGCTACGCACCACTTGTCTGTTTTTAATGCTTCCGGTTCAAAATACATACGTATTTGATGCTCTCCTGCAGGAATAATTGCTGCACGGAGCACATAATTGACTCGACCAATTGGTCGCTCTTCTCCATCAATACACAAGTGCCAACCTTCCTTATAGTAAATCTCAGAGAAAACTGCCACTCTGTTATGCTCCGCACGTGAAGTATAAGTCAACTCGTTCGGAGCATACGTATTCATCACTATCTCTTCTTTGTCGAAAGCAGGCAAAACAGCATAGTCAATCTTATTCACATCTAATATATCCGCGAACTGTGCATCCGCTACGGCTACGTGGCGAAGATTAGTTGTCCACAATGCAGCACTCTCCTCGTCTGGTGTTTGCACAAAGTTCACCGAATCCACAAACCATACATTACCAAAAGCTTGCTGATTAGGATATACACCCTCGCGCGTGATGATATACTTAGTATTGAGCATATTGAGTACGTTCCAGTTATTTTTACTGATATGCGCATCAATCAAGTCTTGATAACGACGCAGTTTCGCTGCCGAATAACCTCCAATAGACTTGAGACGATAGGACGTGCGCGCGTCATTGAAAGTGTTTGCTGCTACATTAAAGACACGAAAATCCAATGACTTATCTTGTAAAATCTGCTCCTCCCAAGGCTGCATAGCAAAATAGCGATTGCTATCTTTCTTGCTCACAAAATTGTCGCTATTGAAGAATCGACGATTCACAGGAATCATATCTGCCAATATCAGCACACCTAACAGCGCATACACATAACCGCGTTTGATTTTGTCTGCAAGATAAAGCCACAATACCACAAAAGCCAAAGCAATAAAGACAAACGAACGCCATGCATCGGTTTTGAGCATAGCTGCGCGTTGATCAATTATCATGTCATATACACCGCCCACTTGCGACTTCCATTGATTGTCGTATGAACTGGTGAAGTCGAATAAACTACCTCCAAAGAGACCAAAGACAAGACAGATACCTGCCGTGACTCCTGCCGCAATATACATTGGACGAAGATATTGTTTCTTATCCTCTGCTTCGAAGATGCGTTTCAATCCTAAGATTGCGAGCAATGGCATTGTTATCTCCGCCACGACTAAGATACTCTCCACCGCGCGGAATTTATTGTACATCGGGAAATAGTCGTAGAAGAACTGCGTAAACGGCATAAAATTGCGTCCCCATGCGAGCAGAATAGAGAAAATGGTTGCTGCAAGCAACGCCCATTTATATGCACCAGGCACAATAATCAGACCTAAGACAAAGAGGAAACAGATAATCGCCCCCACATAAACTGCACCGGAAGTAAATGCTTTTTCTCCCCAATAAGTAGGCGCTTGCTGACAGAACTGTTTAGCAGATCCTTTAGGGATGCGAGCTTTGACCATCTCATCGTATAACACAGACTTGTCGCCCACATTGTATCCACTTGCACCACCCATCATATTAGGAATGAGAAGAGTAAACGTCTCGGCTTTGCCGTAACTCCATGCTGTCGCATAATCAATGTCCAGACCTGCCGGTTGAGACTTATCTACATCGGGTTGCGTCAGTTCGCTATGTCCGCCACGCATAGTCTCCTTAAGATAGCCTTGATTCATCTGCCACCAACTGAGTTTAGTACCAAAAATGAGTAAACCACACAGAACAAGAACACCTACACCTATTCCTAAATCTTTCCAACGCTTCTCGGAGATGTGGATATATAGTTCTGCTATTGCCATGATACCCAATAACATACAGACATAATAGGTCATTTGTGGGTGCATGGTAATACCCAATATGCCATATAGTGTTACCAATGGTGCACCGAGCCAATATTTCTTTCGGAAAATGGCATAAAACCCACCTATCATAGGTGCCAAAAATCCCAAACCGGCTGCCTTGGTAATGTGTCCGGCAGGGATAATGAGGAAGAAATACGAAGACATACCTATTGCCAATCCGCCCACTAAACTGAGCCACGGATTAACTCCAAAACATCTCAGCATTAGGAAGAAGCCAAAGAAATAGGCAGCAATGATTCCGATGGCGTTGAAATCTTCAAAGAAGCCAAAGTGCGAGATATGTTCAACATGAGCACGAACAAGACCAGAAGGCAGGTTTCCTGTAATCTGATAGGTTGGCATGCCTCCGAACATCGAATTAGTCCACCAAGGACTATACCCCTCTTTATCGTAAAACTCACGAGCTTCTTGCGCAGCACCTTTCCAGTTGTTCACATCCCCTGCTTGTAGCACCTTACCCTCCAATAAAGGAGAACAATACAACATCGCTATCGTCAAAAATGCCACAATAGCCAACACATACGGGAGAAGTTTTTTCCAATTGATATTTTTCATAATGTTCAGTTTTTACAGAATATTTTTGAATGCCATGGTCAGTTTGTTCCAGCCGTAATGGAGTTTCTCTTTTTGCAAATAGGCGGTGAAGTCCTGCTGGCGATGGTGCGAGAAGTAGTCTTCAATAGAAGATGCTATTTCTTGTGCATCTGGTGTAACCGCATAACCCATTTTGCCGTGATGGACAATCTCGCCTAAGCCACCAACGTTGGTGACGAGGATAGGTTTCTCAAAGTGAAAAGCGACCTGCGTTACCCCACTCTGCGTGGCAGATTTATACGGTTGCACAATCAAATCTGAAGCGCCAAAATAGGCTGCCAATTCACCATCTGGAATAAACTCATTGCGAATAATCACTCGTTCCGTCAATCCCTCTTGCGCTATTTGTTGACGATACTTATCTTCGTCCTCATAGAATTCGCCTGCTATCAATAAGTTCACGTTGGGCAGCGTATCTTTCAGTTTCCCCATTGCGTCCAGCAGCAAGTCTAACCCTTTGTATGCACGCACCAAACCGAAGAACAGCATATATTGCTTATCAGGATTAAGTCCTATGCGCGCGCACGCATCTTCCTTACTCAATCGTGCACCATAATGGTCATAGATAGGATGTGGCGAAGATGTAGCAGGGGCGTTGGTCAATGTATGTATATCCTTAACGACCGACTCACTCAAAGCCACAAAAGCATCCTGACTATGCACAAAATAGGGAGCAAACAGTTTATCTAAAACGCTCTTCTCGTGAGGGAACATATTGTGCACTAACGCCACACAACGTGTATGACGATTGCGTTTCACAATGCGACAAATGGTGCCGTAGAGAGGGGCAAAAAACGCCATCCAATAGCAGCAAATGAGCACATCTGGTTGCAGACGTTTGAGTTGTCGTGCTATGCGAAGCCAATTGAATGGATTGCAGGAGTTGAGACGACGATCAATCTGCAGATTTTTCGGAGCAGGGTCTGATGTGTATTGGGTCTTGCCTGGAAAAAGTATAGCAGGATACTGAAGAGTGAATGTCCAAATCTGAACATCATGTCCCTCGTCTTGAAATTGACGAGCCAAACGCTCATTGAATGTAGCCAAACCACCGCGATACGGCCACGCTGTACCTAAGATAATTATTTTCATGCCGCAAAGGTAATACAATTTTTTGGAATGTGCAAACTTTTTCGCAAAAATATGCAAAAAAGATAGATTTTATCTATCTATGCAGGCGGTAGCGTTATCCGTTGGGAGCTTGCTCATATAAGGATGAGGCTATCGTCGGCAGGGACGGCTATGCCGTTTTGCATATTTTGCGACCTCTTGCACATTTTAATAAAAATGCCGTTTACTATTCGGGGGAATTTCAACATAGTTGAAAGGCGGCGTCCGAAAGGTAATCGTTCGAGCTTTGCGAGATAAGAAATCCTAAGCAATACACGGAAGCAGTACAACAATTTTTTGGAATGTGCAAACTTTTTCGCAAAAAAATTTGCATATATCAAAAAAAAGCTGTACTTTTGCAGCATTAATACTCGCTAAAATCCAATTGATATGTTGTCTATTATTCTAAGCGTCATCACGTTATTGATGTCTGACATCTTTGATGTTCAACAAAAGTCACCACTCACAGGCACCGCACAAGGCGTTACCATTACTGCCGAAAAAGGCGACGGTCAAACCAAACCACAAATGCTCGCTTCGGGTTACTTCTGCGTCTATGCCAAAGGGAAGTTGACCATCTCTTCCACAGAGACCATGCGCACGATTACTTTTGGTTCATGCGATATAAAACAATTGGCTAAGTTGACTCCCTCTGTAGGCAGTATGCAACAAGATGTGCAGACAGACCCCGTATGGAATGGAGAAGCCACATCTGTCACGTTTACCATCAGCGAGAAAGCCGACTACGGCAAAAACACCCGAGATGCCGGGCAACTCAAGTTCATGACACTCAAAGTGGCTGGTGACGGAGGTCAAGATGAACCTATTGACACGACTTTGGTTCGGGGTGTTGACTTGTACTATGGCCACTACAGCGGTGAAACGCCCTACACCTATTATAATCACCAATTATGGCTCACGTCTAAAGACTTGACGTATGACGGACAAGGTATAGAAGGCAACGATGGACATGTCATGCGTTTGGACTTATTCTCTGCTTCGGCAACCGACCTCTGTGGCACTTACACTATCACAGACCCTAATAAATCAGACCATCCGGGCTGCATCAATAAGAAATTTACCTCCTACGCCTATTTTCAGGGAGGGGCATTCGTTGAGAATAAACTGGTAGAGGGCACATGCACTATTTCGTGCGTCACTAACACCACCTATGACATCACCTACGATGTGAAAGAAATCACTACCTACAAGCGCCATCAAGGCACTCTTCGCAGCATTCCTATCTCTGCCATTACAGCCAACGATTTCTCATTGGAGAATCCCATCTATGTCCCTTACACATTGCGTCCTTCGTGCCGTGACACTGAGGTGCAGGCACTGCCAGCAACACCCTCAATGCCTTATAGTAAACGCATTGAGAATGGTCATCTCGTGATTATCCGAAACAACGTGCGTTATTCTGTTATGGGACAAGAATTTTAATCGATTCTAAGACCTTGTGCATTGAAACGGACACCTTCATGAACAATGATAAGTTGTCCGTTTTCTATATATTTGCTGTTGTTAGAGCGCGTAACTATTGGAGTACAATCGGTTGGTTCTAATATCTGCACTTCCCCACGCTCAACCATTGCCACATAATGAGAAGCGTCTTGTTCCCAATAGCAGGTCATGGGACCGATTAACAGCACACGCATTCCTGTTTGAAAACGTGTGTAACCAACTGGCACTAATGGTTTTTTAGCACGAACAACATGTCCTCCATTTGGACTATCAGCCATATAGAATGTTTGGCGACCATTGTCATCGACATACGTGTCATATATATCCGTGATATAGCCAGAAATCTCATAAACCTCGTCTGTAAACTCTTCTTCCCATAAATCTTGTGCAATCAGAAAAGCCTGCTGGCAAGTAACTTTCAGCACTTCGTATGGAATGACCGTTATGGCATAAGTTGCACTCACGCCTGTACCATCTTGAGCCGTTGCCGTGATTGTCACTTTACCTGGAGCAACACCAGTCACAATACCCTGCTCATTCACCGTAGCAATCTTAGTGTCGCTACTGGTCCATTTGAGTTGTTTAACGGTCGCATTGGATGGCGTTAATGTGACATATATTTTGGTGCTATTGCCAACCATAATGATGTCTTTATTATCTGTCTTCAACTCAATCTTAGAGATAAAGACCGTATCAATCTTGCCTGTATTGACGGTAATCGAATTGATGTATGCATAGCGACTTGTTTCCAACAATATCGATTGAATAGCGCTATTGATTTCGTAGGTCAGATTGGTATTGTTCTTTGTCAAGTCTTGTGCACCTGCCTTATTGACATTCAGCGTAGCAGCTTTATTCTCGTTGTAGAGACGCCCATTCACTACAATCGTTGTTACGGTATCTTTTTTAGCCAGTGCTATTTCCAATATACCTTCGCCATGTGTCTTATCCGAAGTTCCCAGACGAACAGCATCGGGGACATCGCCGATATAAGCGTTTTGGCATTGCAAGAATGGTGTTGCCGTCACATATTGCAAACCTTGTGAAATGACTGTACTGGCAGATTCCGTTTCATAAAATTCCACGGGCAAATCTTCCTCATTACCAAACACGATAGTAAAACTTTTTGCGGAACTTGTAGCCGCAACAATAACCAAACTTACAAGTAAGAATAGATATTTTTTCATAGATACAAACTTTTTCGCTGCAAAATTACTACATTTTTTTGGGATGTGCAATACTTGACAAGAAAAAAAGTGTTTTTTTCCAAAAAAGCGGTGGATTTTATCTAAAATCGTCTAAATGAGTACGGCTTAACCATATGAGCTTGCTCATAGTGGTATAGACGGGCTCAGTAGGAGCAGTAAGCTGCCCGCTTTTTTGAAAAAGCACTTCCCTTGCAGCGCGAATAGCCATTCGGGGGAATGCGTGGGGTGGATATTAGTGTGGCTTAGCAGGCGGCGTCCGAAATAACAGCACATTTTAATAAAAATACATTTTTTACCCCAAAAATTTGTGTATTTGGATTTTTTATTGTACCTTTGCAGCGAAATTGAAAACAATAGTTAATATGAATGCCATAGTAAAACAAAGAGGAGAATTAAGTCTCAATTTTATCAATGACATTAAGCTCCTTGTTAACCAAAGTCGGCAGCAAGCATACGCAGCTATCAATCAAGCGATGGTTAAGATGTATTGGTCAATCGGGCAACGCATTGTTGAAGAAGAACAACAGGGTAAAGAGCGTGCCGAATACGGAAAGCAATTGCTTATTCAACTATCCGAAGCATTGACTATTGAATTCGGGAAGGGTTTTTCTACTCAAAATTTATACTACTGTCGCCAATTTTATTTAACTTTCCCTGAAATATTCCACACACCTTGTGGAATTTTGACATGGTCTCACTATCGTCGCTTACTCAGTGTGACCAATAAGGACGCTCGTGATTGGTATCTACAAGAAGCAACAAGCCAAATGTGGAGTTATGCCATCTAAAGAAGAGTTACGCCGTGAGATAGAGCGTCAGAAAGAAATTTTTGCGTTGCAGCAAAGTAAGGAATAGAGGACGCTATACGACACAAAAACAGTCACCATACCATTGTACACGAAAAATTTTCGACTTGTGGCGCAGAAGTCAAAAATTTTGCAAGCATACCTTAAGCATACCTTAAGCAACCCTAAATTTACCGCAAGTCGAAAATTTTGCAAAAATATTTGCACATATCAGAAATTTATTGTACCTTTGCAGCGAAATTGAAAATACGATGAAAGCGAAACCATTTGTCAAATGGGTTGGAGGAAAAACACAACTCATTGACCAACTCGAAGCACTGCTTCCAGCTGACTTTGATGAATGGGAGAATGTCACTTACA
>JAKSNG010000010.1 GCA_024400125.1 Paludibacteraceae bacterium | reverse complement strand
AAGACAACAAGGAAAGTGCCAAAAAAGAAATAAATATATGCACAAATTGTTTCATGGTATTAAACATCTATTGCAATTCAGGGTGCAAAATTAATACTTTTTTCTTGAAAATCCAAATTTTTTTACAATTTTCATACATAAGGCAGCGAATTATGATTTTAAAAAGCACCATGAGAGCGATTTTTCATAATCACCTCTCCAAAGCTATGAGCTCACAATATAACTTAATTTTTTTTGGGGGGCTTTTACCCTCCTCTTCCTCCTCTTTACAAATCAACGAATATTTGCCTCTTTTTGCTCGTTTTTCTTCCTTTTGTCCTCGTTTAAGAGCCTTATATATGTATGAAAACAAATTAACTAAATATTAACAACTAAAAATGAAAGGAAAAAATTATGAAGAAAATTTTATTAAATGGTCTTCGTTGCCTTCCAGTGGCTAACGAGATTCTACTTGCTATTGTCCTGATTGATGAGGCAGCGCAACGTTTTAAAGACTGGAGAAACAAAAGAAAATCTAACACTACTACTGATACCCCGGAAGATAATGAGCCGGAGGAGGTGAAGTAATGAAAAAAGATTTAGACAAAATTCTCGATTTAATCATTACCATCCTAGACATGCTAACCGCTGTCTTCAAGGGTGGAAAGAAATTGAGAAAGCTATTTAAGAAAAAGAAGTTAGTAAAACCCATTTAAATTCAACACAAGATGGAAAACAACAATCAAACAGAGATGGCTATTGCTCCTATCGGGGGACAAGTCATCTCAGCACAAACATTAGAGATGGTCAACGAAGAACATCCTAATTTTATCGAATCCAATACTCAGGGCATTAGCTTTGAGGAATTGAGTGAGAAAAATGTGATTCCAACCTTTGCGGATGGAACACTAACCTTAAGTCATGGCTCAATCATCCAATCAACGATGAAAGCCGCGACAGAGATTTTTGGAGAATTAGAACCCGTAGAGATTCGTGTAAGTCATCGAATCCAAGGGCGTACTCCAGAAGCAATGAACAAACCCGCGAGTGAATTAGAGGACAAGGATATAACGACCTTCTGGCAACGGATGGCATTTATCTGTCACGCAAAAAACTTCACCCGCACAATCAATGGCGTTGGGGTTCACTACTTGGACTGCTTACAGGTACCGTTATGAAACTCATCTGCTGCGGTCTCATGACTTACTATTTCATCACAGAGTTAGTTTAACTCACTAATAAATTTAGTTCACTAATAATTTTAATTTTTGGCGTAATAGTCATTTAGTAGGCTAAAATCTTTGTCAAGGCGCATAAATAGAGGGGATTCCGACGTTCAAGTTTAGGTCTATTGGTCAAAAAGTAGTCTGATTTGATATAGGTATGTTTCAAATGGTCAAAAAGTAGGCGTATAGGTCAAAAAACAGCCCTTAATCCTTTGCAGAATTAAGAGCCGTTTGAGTAGTGTAACTCGCTATAAATAGATATTTTACTTATTCAGTGCGAGGGCTACATTTACTGCGCAAGCAACGGTGCAGCCTACCATCGGGTTGTTACCAATGCCGAGGAAGCCCATCATCTCAACGTGTGCAGGAACAGAAGATGAACCAGCGAACTGAGCGTCTGAGTGCATACGTCCCATGGTATCGGTCATACCGTAAGAAGCAGGACCTGCAGCCATGTTATCTGGGTGCAAAGTACGGCCAGTACCGCCACCAGATGCCACTGAGAAATAAGGCTTACCAGCTAAGATACGCTCTTTCTTATAAGTACCAGCTACTGGGTGTTGGAAACGAGTTGGGTTGGTAGAGTTACCAGTGATGGAAACATCTACATTCTCGTGCCAAAGGATAGCAACGCCTTCGCGTACATCATCTGCGCCATAGCAGTTGACTTTTGCACGAGGTCCGTTGGAATAAGCCTTACGACGAACTTCTTTGAGTTCTCCTGTGAAGTAGTCAAACTCTGTTTGTACGTATGTGAAACCATTGATACGGCTAATAATCATAGCAGCGTCTTTTCCCAGACCGTTCAAGATACAGCGGAGAGGTTTTTGGCGCACTTTGTTAGCCATTTCAGCAATTTTGATAGCACCTTCAGCAGCAGCGAAAGACTCGTGACCAGCCAAGAAAGCAAAGCACTCTGTCTCTTCACGAAGCAGACGAGCAGCCAAATTACCGTGACCTAAACCAACCTTACGGTCGTCAGCCACAGAACCAGGAATACAGAAAGCCTGCAAACCGATACCGATAGCCTCGGCAGCGTCAGCAGCATTTTTGCAACCTTTTTTCAGAGCGATAGCAGAACCTACTACGTATGCCCATTTGGCGTTCTCAAAGCAGATACGTTGAGTTTCTTCGCAGGTCATATATGGATCGAGACCATATTGCTCACAAATCTGATTAGCTTCTTCGATGGAAGCGATACCGTTAGCATTCAATGCAGCGAGAATCTGTTTCTCGCGACGGTCTTGTGACTCAAATTTAACTGGACGAATCATAGTTTACTCCTTTCTTGGGTCAATAGATTTAACAGCACCCTGTTCTTTGGTTGTACGACCATACGTACCAGTAACGCTCTTGAGGGCTTCATTAGCGTCCATACCTTTCTTGATAGCATCCATGAACTTGCCCATGTGAACATATTCATATCCGCAGATTTCGTTATCCTCATCGAGGAACTCTTTGGTGATATAACCTTCGGTGAGTTGGAGGTAACGAGGACCCTTCTCCTTGGTAGAGAAGAGTGTTCCCACTTGTGAAACGAGTCCTTTACCGAGGTCTTCCAAACCAGCGCCAATCATCAAGCCGCCCTCTGAGAAAGCAGATTGAGTACGACCATACACGATTTGGAGGAAGAGTTCACGCATAGCGGTGTTGATAGCATCGCAAACGAGGTCGGTGTTGAGCGCTTCGAGCAGCGTTTTACCTGGCAAAATCTCAGATGCCATAGCAGCAGAGTGAGTCATACCGGAGCAACCGATAGTCTCAACGAGAGCCTCTTCAATAATACCGTTCTTTACATTCAAGGTCAGTTTGCATGCACCTTGTTGAGGAGCACACCAACCAATACCATGAGTTAATCCAGAGATGTCAGCAATCTCTTTGGCTTTTACCCACTTACCCTCTTCAGGGATGGGAGCTGGTCCATGATGAGGACCTTTAGCTACAGGACACATAGCCTGTACTTCTTTTGAATAAACCATAGTTGTTAATAAATTGGAGTATGGAATATAGACCGCTTCGCTGAAAGAGTATAGACCGCTTCGCTGAAAGAGTATAGACTGCTTTGCTGAAGGAGTATAGACCGCTTCGCTGAAAGAGTATAGACCGCTTCGCTGAAGAAATATGGACTATAAGATACTCACCGTTAATAATAAAATAAATTAATATTTAATATGTTGTTTAAATGATAAAATCCGTTTTTGAAGACTCTCTATTTCGTTTGATAAAATCTTAAATTCATCTTCGGATAAATAAGATCTGCGCAAAGAAATGATTACTTGCGATTCTAACTCATATAAAGAACCTAATGCTATACTAAGGAAGTGGGCAAAATCCTTATCACTATCTCGACCTGCTCCTTCTGCTATATTCGATGATACAGATACGGCAGCTCGCTGCATCTGCGACGAAATACCATAACGCTCCTCCAGAGGAAACCCCTGTGTTATAGCATAAACCTTATCAGCAAGGTCAATAGCATCCATCCATATTTGTAAATTATGAAAATTATGCATATTTAACAGACTTTTACTTTGCGGAGGGCGAAGTCGTATGCTTGGCGGTAGAAGTCGAAGAAGTGTGACCACTCGGCTTTCTTTGCCAATGCGGCAGCGGATTTTTGAGCGAGGGTCTTTACCGATTTAGGCAATGCCAAATAACGGTAAATGTCCTCTGCTATTTGTTCGACCGCTTCGGATTGGTTGCTATCCGTACGATGGATAACTGCTACTCCGTCTTCGAGACGCTCAATACCCTGCGTCTTTGCCCATGCACCGAAACCTGCCACATCGGTTGTGATAGTCGGTACATGAAAAGCAATACTCTCCAACGGCGTATAACCCCAAGGCTCATAATATGACGGAAAAACAGTGAGGTCGAGACCTATGAGTAAGTCGTAATAAGTGAATGGTTGGAGTATGGAGTATGGATTGCCTTCGGCTGAAGGAGTAAGGAGTAAGGACTTGCCGTCTAAGTAGTAGGGAATGGAAATGATAGTGACATGCCCATGCCGCTGAACAGGTTGATCAAGATAGGGCACCATTGTGAAGGCAATCACTTCTCCAGAAGATGCAGGATGAGATTCTTGCAGTTTTTGTCCCAAACGTTCCATGGACTGCATGAAGACATCTATACCTTTGTTTTTCCACTCCAGACGACCAGCAATACCGATTAAGAATGCGCCTTCGGTAGTCTTTCCCACAAAAGGAAAATCATGCTCCGCATAAACCGATTTGGCAAGTGACAAGAGGGCTTGTCGAGCCGCAGTACGTTTGGCAGTAAAGTCTTTTCCTACTGGTACAAAATCGGGTTCAAAACCGTTTGGTGTCACAATATCCACAGGTTTGTCAAGCAGTTGTGCGCACTCGCGTGCTGTGATGTCGCTGACTGTGGTGAAACAATGTGCCCACTTAGCAGCCATTTTCTCGGCAGAGTGCTTACTGACCATATTCAGTTCGGCAGCCATTTGGTCACCGTGATAGCCAGCAAAATAGTCGTATAGTGGTTTACCATTACCAGCAATCGAGCGTCCAATGCCCGTAGCATGCGTAGTAAAGAGCGTAGCGATGTCTGGACAATGGTCACGCAGATAGAAAATCGCAAATGCTGTCTGCCACTCGTTGGCATGGGCACAGAAAACAGACCGCTGCGCTGAAGGAGTATGGACCGCTTCGCTGAAGGACTTATTAAGCCATTGATATAATGACTCCATGACTTGTCCTGCGGCGTAACCAAACAGAGAAGACTCATCGTAATCGCCATAAGCAGCATGAGACTGGACACCGAACTTATTCCACGCCCACGCATAGATGTCATTCTTTTGTTCCCAAAGATGGCCAAAAGTTAAGAGGACTGCAATGGGTTGCCCAGGAATATTCCAACGACCGACACGAGTATGAGGACATTTCCAACCCTTCAACACACGTTTATCTTCGTGAAAATAGATGTCACTATGTGCGCCAAAGTCCGGACCAAAGAAAATGACTTTATCGGGATGTTCTTGCTGCATGGAAGCGGCACGTGTAGAGAGAACAGCATAGATACCGCCTACGCGATTGCAGACCTCCCATGAGGTCTCGAAGATGTATGAAGGAGTATGAAGTTTGGACTTATTCATGAGTGATGTGAGGTGCGATAGTACGTAAATAGTTTTCGGGGCAAGCGGGACGATTAGGATAAGCTGTCATACCTTGCGGTGTGAGTTCAAATTGCCCATTCTTCACTTTCTTTTCCTGTCCGTCGATGTATTTGACGAGCAAGTAAATTGCCAAGTCTTGCCAATCTTTGGTCACATTTTGTGCCTGCAAGCAGGAGTAGTTAGTGAGGAACTGTGTCCGTTGTTCAGGAGTCATATCAGCCACTTTGGCGTCAATCATAGCAATTTGGGAGTTGAATTGATCTTCCCATTTGCGTTGGTGTGTCGTTATTTCAGGACGCATTGCAGAAGCCTTGGTATAAGCCCAGTTGGCTACGACGTTGAACACCCACCAAGCCGAAGTCCAAGAGAAGACAGTCATGTCGCCATTGCCTTCGCGGAAACATTCGGGCACGCGAGTGATGGAACTGAACATGGGAACATAGACATTGGTGGCAGCATCATCCACACCGAACCAGAATATACCTCCCGCATGGGCAGATTCAGCACCACGCATCTGCGAAACAAACGACCAGCCGGTCTGCTGCGTAGCCGTTGGACGTTCATACCAATACTGCACAGAATCTAATTGGAAACCCAATGAGCCATAGCGCAGTTTCGTATTCCAAGGTCCAGCATCCGGTCCTTGAGTAATGTCAAGGGGAGTGCCCTCGTATTGGTCACGCATGCAGTCTTTGATTTCCTGTACAGAGACTTTGTGATTAGGTTGTATCCAAAGAGGCATCCGTTTGCCACAGTCCTTTCCATTGGTTTCGAGGAAGGTTTTTCCGGAAGCATAATCTAAGTATTGATCCATTTCGTCCGAGAAATGACGGAAGAAAGACCAGACGCGTGCTTCGCAGACATAGAGTCCTGAGAAGTCAAATGGTGCAAATGCCGCTTGGTAATTGAAGTCTGCATCGTTGCCTTCAAAAAGTTGATGTTCACGGGCAAAAGTAATGATATCCGCATTCCACATCCAGTTGCCATCTTTAGAAGTAGTGATACCTTTCTTTGTCTTTGCGCCCTTGAGCGGTAGCGTGGTGACACGCGCCTGATTAGCATGTGCAGCGATGCAGTCATCAGGGACACGAACGGCTACCCAGTTAGCACCTTTCTGATTCTTACCGCGACCTATCATTTCCATCATCCAAATCTCGTTTGGGTCGCCAATAGAGAAAGTCTCGCCCTCTGAAGCATAGCCATATTCGTTGACCAGAGCAATCATAGTTTGGATGGCTTCGCGTGCAGTCTTGCAGCGCTCCAAAGCAATATACATGAGACTACCATAATCTATTCCGACAGTGTCCCACATAGCCGACACCCCACCCCATGTTGTCTCACCGATAGTGAGTTGGTGTTCATTGGTGTTACCAACCACATTGTAGGTATGGGCAATCTGTGGGATTTGTCCTTGGTCACGCCCCGTGTCCCAGTCCTTGACGGCACGCATTTCGCCAGGCTGATGATCTGCAGCAGGGACATAGTGCAAGAAACCATACAACGTGTAACTATCAGCGGCATAAGAGATGATAGTAGAGCCATCGGCAGATGCGTTCTTACCGACCAAGAAATTAGTACATGCCGACATAGGAGACAGGCTATAAGCAAAAGGTGCCAAAAGGCAGAATATAAGCGTTAATCGATTCATTTTAGTTTAGCGTTTAGTGTTTCAAAAAAATCGCTGCAAAGGTACTACAAAATTTTCAAATACGCAAATAAATTTACTAAAAAATGAGCATTTTTTATAAGTTGTTCGTTGAGTTGTCTGCGAATTATTTGCGGGGATAGAGACCTCCGATGGTTTTGCCGACATTGATAAGGTGGTCTGAAATACGTTCAGAAATAGTCAAGGCGTCCATAATGGTTGGAGGTTAAGGGTTAATCTATCCAGTTAATTTTAGAAGCTAAATAAAGGAAATAATCGTTTGTCCAGAGGTCAAGTTCGTGTGGGTTGATGACAAACGGCAGGACATCAGATTTGATTTGTTCAATATCTCCCGTTGCCAATCTCTCGCGCAGTAATTCTTCAAACTGGGCTCGTGTCACATCTTCCCCTGTGAATTCACGAATCCGCTCTTGTAAATGTTTAAAATTTAATGGTATATTCCATTTTACATACCACTCAAAATCATACCAATCACGTCCTTTAATACGTGTTTGCCACTTGCGATATACCAAAGCATTCATTTTTCCAGCAAATAAATCTGGTAGGGTTAAACACCTCGCCATAAAATGATATGGCAAGTTCAATGGTAAATATTCCGAATTAAAACCGAGTGGTGGGTCTGTATCTAATTCTATTTTTACTTTTACTGATTTTTCGGTAGTGAATGCCATGTGATAAACATCGGTATTTTCCTTTAGGAAAGCCGATTCTACACGTCCGAAATTGACTTTATCTTTCTTTTTAAGTTCCACGTCTTTTCCTGCCAATTGGAACACGTCTTTAATGGCATCAAAATAGTTCTCAAGATGGATACTTTTATTTTTCTCTACAAGTGTAAAATCCATATCCTCTGAGAACCGAGGTAATTGATGAAAAATACGCAAACATGTTCCTCCATAAAAGGCTGCATGTTCAAAGAATCCGCCCTTTTGCAATCCTGCAAGGGCAATTTGCTGCATGACTTGGTGCTGGGCATTCAACTTCTCGAGGGGAGAAGAAGGATGATAGGCAGCCACCATTTCGTCAAAAAGTGTTACTGCTTGCATAGTTTAATTAAATTAGTTATTGCTTGACGGTTGTGGGCACAGGACTCACAAGCTTCAAGAATGTTTATGTTAAAATCGTGTAATATGTCTATATCAAAACGTATATCTTCTTCTAAAAATTGCAACATAGAAATCATAGAGCGACTTGGCATGTGCTTAGTAAACTGAATAAGATCGCACAAAGCCTTCTCTGGTGTAGCCATCAAACTATTCGTTCCCTCAGTTTCCACCGTATGAATTCCTATTGGGAAATAGGCAGGAGAAACTTGATAATACCAAAAATTGCCAATGGAGTTAGAGAACTCACGGCTATGATTGGTAGTAATCGATGTGACCGAATGGACATATTCAGGAATAAGCCCATAATATCTCAACGCATAGTGTAGTGACACATAAGAAGGCGAATATATATGATTAGCCACTAAAGATAAGTCCGGCATTTTGCCTGAAATTTTGCTTGCGACAAGATACAAACCTCTCTTGAGAGATATTAGATACCCTTCTTGCTCCAAGCGATTTATTTTGGCTTGTGGCGCACTTAGGTCACCAAACACGCCCTTCAGTTCATGCGTAGAAATAGGGACATTCTGCAAAGGGGCTAATCGTTCATATATATCCATAAAGCTATCTTTCAATGTAACTTTGCGTATAATAAAACACATATTTTTTATTTATCAATACGCAAAACTACCAAATTCGGCTGCAAAAGTACAACAAAAAATTGATATATACAAATTTTTGGCGCATTTTTAAATAAAAAAGATATTTTTCTTTCTTTCCGCGATTAATTTCGAGGTAAGTTTATAAGATGAATAAAATATCAACCTAAAACGAACGTAAAATTAACGTAGGATTAACGTAAGATGAACGTAAGATGAACCAACCATTTCAAACCTGTACGAGACACGCAGCTTTCCCCTTTTTTGGATTGACAAAAACCGAGATGAGAGATGAAAGATGATAGATGATAGATGATAGATGAGAGATGAGAGATGGTAGAGGGGGAATAAAAAAGGGAGCCGTGTGGCTCCCTAAAATTAGAACTATTCACAATAGTAGTGAATAAGTTAAGAATGCTTATTCGCAATCAAAGTTTCAATGATTATTGAATCTCAAACTCTGCATTGTATGTTTCACCGTCGAAGACAACGTTGTCACCAGCAGCCCATGAGCCGTTGTAGATAACTTTGTATTGGAAGTTCATAGGATAAGCACCAGTCCAAGACCAAGTTTGAGTCTCAGGGTTGTAAGTCATAGTGCGATCAGAATCACCCCATGCATTCTCTTCGAAGTTTCCTGTAAAGATGCAAACATCAGTAGCAGCATATTCACGATTGAGAATCTTCACAGTGAAAGTACCTTCGCCAGCAGGGATGTCTTTATTGCCTTCACCTTTTTCAATCATGGTAATAGTAACTTTACCATTGGTACCCTTTTCAGAAACGAAAGTAAAGAGTACGGAGTCACCAGTTTGGAAGTTACCCTCACCGAATTCGATAGCATCAGTAGGATACCAAACTTCTTGGTCACCATTGGTGTTTAAAGCGATGTTGCAACCATTGTTACCGAAACGGCCAGCGTATGTGAAGGTTGCATTGCCTTTAGCTTCCATGTCAACATAAGTCCAAGCAGAGCCACCATTCCATGGGTGTTTGATAGCAGCGGTAGCGCAAGGTTCGTCTTTGATAACAGGACTTGCAGCCCATGCTTTGATTTGGATGTAAACAACACCAGCGTCAGCAAGACCAATCAACTTAGGTTGAGCACCTTTCTTGTCAGAGTTCTCGAGTTCAAATTCGCCAGTACCATTAGCGATAACAACAGCGCTTTGTTCTTCAGTAATTTCGCACTCTGGGTTAGCAGGGTCAAATACTTTACCCCATTGGTAACTCCAACCAACCAAAGCAGGATCAGAAGGGATAGCCAAAACCTTAAGTTGCATGTCAGCAGCATAATCTACGGTCAGTTTGTAGAAGTTGCCTTCGATTTTTGTGAAAGGAGCGGTCTCCGTGTCTTTCTCAGCCCAGCCATTAACAGTACCTACAGCATAGCAGCCAGCAGGAGTGTCATCAGCAGGAACAGCCAAAACGATAGTCGTTTGTCCAGCAGCAGGAGCATCTACAGCAGGCCAAATGATTTCTTCTTCTTGTTGTTCTTGTTCCTCTTCTTGAGGAGGGTTCTTCTGTTCTTTCTTACAAGAAACAGTTGCGAGAGCGATTGCTGCCAAAGAGAGGCAGATAAATCCAAATTTTCTCATAATTCTTTAAAATTAATAAGGTTAAATAAAAATGTTAAAATAAGTTCTCAATAACTTATTTGTGATTAATTGTCAGTAGTATATCCTTCGTTTTGAGTCCAGAGTCCACCAGAAGTTTCAATCACTTTACGTGGAATTGGGAACCAGTTGAAGTATTTTTCGCGAGCAGGTTTATAAAGCCAAGTACCCTCAGCAAATCTGCCATAACGAATCAAGTCACGACGGCGAACCATTTCCCAAGCGAACTCACGTCCACGCTCATCTAACAGTTCTTCTAAGTCGAGTGAACCATAAGCGGTACAGCCGACACGTGTGCGAATCTTTTGGAACTCAGGGTCACTCAACAACTCTGCACATTTAGCATCATCACCAGCACGCAGAGCTGCCTCATAATTCATGTAGAGGACGTCTGCATAACGGAAGAGAACGAAGTCATTGTCACAATATTTGTACAGACCATCTTTAGCCACCTCGTATTTGAGGAAGCGTGCGCCTTCATCGTGTTTGGCATCGGTTAACGAAGTTACGTTTTCGCGGATGATAGCTTTGAGTTTGCCTTTATCATCCATTTGGAGAATAGAGTCACTCATATCGTTGAGATAAACAGGTCCGAGGAACCAACCCCAACCGTCACAACCGTGAGTACCGAGTGTACTATCGCAAGGTCCACGGAGGTCAATACCATATTGTCCACCCACTTTATACTTAGCCAAGAAGTCTTGTGGAGCGCAGAAACCATTCCAAGGTTTATCTACAGTATTCCAGCAGATTTGGTGGCAGTAGTTGAGAGTTAACATAGTAACACGCAGTTTGTTGCAGCACTTACCCGCAGCGTCTTGATAGTCAAAGTTAGGACGTGGGTCCTCAACGATAACAAAGATGTTTTCTTTACTGCCTTCGTTTTTAATTTTGAAGTTAGCAAAGAAGTCGTCTTCGATGATGTAAGAACCATCGTTGCGTACTTTTTCGCAGCAGCGGATACAATTCTTGTAGAAATCAGTCGTAGTCTTGATAGAGTCGATACCGCAGTTCTCAGGAGTAATCCCATAGGACTCTGCATTCAAGTACAAGCGAGCAAGCAAAGTGTAAGCCATACCTTGTGTGCAACGTCCATAGTAAGAAGCACGATTTTCGTCGGTAACGACACCCATCTTAGGGCCTTCTGTTTCAAGTGTGGTAATCAGTTTGTTCCAAACGACACATGGTTCGCTTTGAGGCACAGCAGCCGAAGAATAGTCCTCAAGATAAGGAATACGTCCGAAGCAATCAAACAAGGTGTAGTAATAGTAGCAACGGAGGACTTTCATTTCAGCGATGAACGCGTCCATGCCTTCGTATTTACTCAGCTGACTGATGATTTTGTTACAGAGGACAGCACCTGAGTTTGAGTAACTCCACAAGAACTCAAAACTCATATCATTAGGAGTCCAACTATGATCGAGGAAACCTTTCCAGTATCCATCATCATTCCAGTCACTACCCGGGTTTCGAACCGGATTGATACATTCGTCAGAAGAGAGCGTACACAATCCCCAATAGCACCAGTGGTCATGCAGCCATTTGAGGTCGGCATAAGCTTGACCTACGATAAGAACGGCATTTGACTCATCTGCCAAGAAATTCTCTGTTGTTTGTTCAGCATAAGGTTCTTCCTTGAGCATGTCTTTACAGGAAGTAGCCATCAATGCCACAAAAAGCAAAGGAATAATAAAATAGCGTTTCATATTCTATAGATTTTTAGATTTTACAAGAGGTTAAGATTAACACCGAAGATGACATTGGTAGCAGAAGGATAGAATCCTGCGCCGTCAATACCGCAATCCCATACGCTGGATGTATTCACTTCAGGATCGATACCGGAGTAGCTGGTTAGAGTGAATACGTTCTCAGCTGTAGCATGTAAACGGAGAGAGCTTACATACTTCGATTGTGGGAACTTGAATGTGTAGCCCACGGTGATGTTATCCAGTTTCAGATAAGAGCCATCCTCCAGATAGTAATCGGAGAACACACCTTGACGATAAGCGCCTGTTCCTTCAGCCAAAGCATAAACGTCTTTCATGAAGACATTCAGACCTTGTGACTTTTGAGGACCATAAGCCCAACGTTTTACATTCAGCACGTCGTTACCAACCACACCACGGAAGAAGAGTGTGATGTCGAGGTCTTTCCAACGGATAGTGTTATTCCAACCGTAGGTCATGATAGGTTGTGCGTTACCAATCTTTTGGAGTTTGTATTTACCATTTTCGTCTTTCTCGTAATTGAGTTTGCCAGATTGAGTTACGCCAGTTACTTTGTAACCATAGAATGTACCTACGCTTTCGCCTTCAACAATCTTTTGGGTGTTTACACCTTGCAGACCATTTTCGCCGACGCCACCGCACAATTGCTCAGAATAAGCGAGGTCATACGTTTGACCATTGAGAGAGACTTGACCAGAAAGTTTCTTAATCTTGTTGTCATTGAATGCCATTGTAGCAGTTGTTGTCCAAGTCCAGTTGCCAATCTTAACAGGTACACCTGTGATAGAGAGTTCAAGACCCTTAGAAGTAATCTCACCGCAGTTAGCCATCATGGTCTCATATTGGAATGGAGGAGTTGGAACGTTGTAGTTCCACAACAGGTCTTTCGTGTCACGATAGTACAGATCTAACGAACCATACAAACGGTCTTTCAAGAACGAATAGTCAAGACCTAAGTTATACTCAAATTTCTTTTCCCAACGGAGGTCTGGGTTAGCGTTACGATTCACTTTGTAGGTTGTTACCCACGCTTGGTTATACCAGAATGAGCCACCGGAAGTCAACAACTCTTGTGAAATGAGGTCACTACCTACGTTGTTACCCGTGATACCGAAACCGAAACGAAGTTTCAACTCTTGACACCAATCTTGGTCTTTCATGAATGGTTCACCTTTGATACGCCAACCTAAACTTGCAGCAGGGAAGTATCCCCACTTATTGTTGGCACCGAAACGAGAAGAACCTTCAGCACGAATAGATGCAGAAACCAAGTAACGTTCTTTATAGTTATAGTTCAAACGTAAGAATGCAGCAGCCAAAACATTGGAATTAGCATACGATGTAACATTCAGTTTCTCTTTGTCAGTTTGACCATTTTCTAACTTATACCACTTGAAGGTATTCGTTGGGAAACCTTTGTTAGAGATGCTGGAACCTTCATACGAGAATTTCTGATAGGAGAAACCTGCCACACCAGTCAAAGTATGACCACCCCACTCGTGTGCGTAGTCAATCGTTGCCTCATAGAGTTGTTGCAACGAAACATCATTATTAACAGAAGCATAACCTGCACCGTCCAAGTCAACGGTGTAGTTTTGGTCGCAATAGTAGTGTTTATTGTTATCGCCCTCTTCGATAGCTACCAAACCATTGATTTTCAAACCAGGAGCAGCCTTGACATCAATCGTAGCTTTGATAGATCCACGGAAATAGTTACCTGTTTGGTTGCATTCCTTCATATTCTGTGTTTCGATAGGGTTCGATTGACCTGAACCAGGAACGTAGAAATAGCCAGACTTTGTATTTTTATCATAAACAGGATAAGTAGGATTCAAGATAGCAGCTTGTTTGAAGTCGCCTTGTCCCCAATCGTTACGATAGTTCAAATAAGAGAAGTCGTATTGCAGTTTGAGCCAACCTTGCAAAGCGGTTTGGTCAGCTGCGAACTTTGCCATAATCTCACGGCGGTCGTTATTGACAGCGAGACCTTCTGCATATTTATAGTTCACAGAAGCACGATACGCAAATTTTGCGCCGCCGCCCGAAATTGCCAAGTTGTGAGAGTGGGTAACAGCTGCACTACGCATAGACAGTCCTAACCAATCTGTATTGTAGGTATTGCCATCGGGACTATCATACAGAACAGGTTCAACTTTGCCGTTAGAGATATTTTTGAGATCTCGATATTGCTCTGGAGTAGCGAAACCGATATCCTTGCGAGGAACGGAAGTAGATACATAACCCGAATAATCTACGTGGGTTTCAATTTTACCTTCGCCACCGTTTTTACCACGTTTGGTAGTAATAATGATGACACCATTTGTACCACGAGTACCGTAGATAGCGGCAGCAGAACCGTCTTTTAAGACGTCCATAGATTCAATTTCCTCTTGGGAAATGTTAGCGATGTTCGTAGTTGGAAGTCCATCTACGATATACAAAGGAGAAGAACCAGTACCTTGACCAAGTGTTGAGAAACCACGAATTTGGATATTGTAACCAGCCGTAGGGTCAGCACTATTTCTTGAGATGTTCAAGCCAGCGACTTTTCCTTGCAACAGACCCATAGCGTCCGTTTTAACACCAGCGTTAAAGTCTTCTGCTTTGACACTTGAAACGGAACCAGTTACTTCTTTCTTCTTTTGGGAGCCATAACCGATGGCAACGACTTCCTGAATTTGGATAGCGTCTTCTGCCAACTTAACAACCATACCATTCTTAGCAGGGAGGGTTTGTGTTTGGAAACCCATGTAACTAAACTGGAGTTGTGCACCTTCCGATACATTCAACTCAAAGTTTCCATCAAAATCGGTAATCACACCATTGGTAGTACCCACTTCTAAGATACTGGCACCAATGATTGGTTCACCGGTTGATGCTTCAAAAACTGTACCCGTAATCTGAGCATGAGCAACAGTAACCACCATTGCCAAAGCCATCAGAACGAGTGATAAGCGTTTGTGTTTCATCATAGTTAATGTTAATTATTATTTGTGATTTGTGATTTTTTCTTTCTAGAAAACTAGAAGACTAGATAACTAGAGGACTAGATAATTGATTTATGGTTATTTTTCCTTTATTAGTATCACACTTAATGCGCCGAGGACTAAGAGGACGCCAGCCACAACTAACATCCCTGCTTGCGCGCCCGCGCATATATTAGTAAGGAGAACACCTCCGAGTACAGCTGCCACAATCTGCGGAATACAAATGGTGCAGTTAAAGAATCCTAATAGTGTTCCCATGTGTTTGCTACCAGAGATGGCGTTGGTAAAGAGCGTGAATGGAAGTGCTAACATAGCAGCCCAAGCAGCGCCAATCAAGAGATAACTAACAAAGAGCACATATTGATTAGAAACCAATATGATTGAGGCAAAACCAACTGCGCCTACTAACAAAGAGATTGCGTAAGCACCACGGTTACCAAAACGATGTTCGATAAACGGCAGAGCCATAGCCCACAAGAGTGAACCTACGGATTGAATAGCAAAGACCACTCCTACCCAGTTTCCAGCATCTTGGAAAGCAGCGGCAGAGGTGGTAACACCATCCCAGCCAAAACATTGGGTAGCAATCGCACCATTGGAATACGTCCACATGTACATGAAGGCTGCCCAGCAGAAGAACTGAACCAAACCGATAGTAGCAAACGCACGAACGATATGTGCCGTACTCACATTATCTTCGTCATCAGCAGAAGCCTCCTCTTTCTTATTCAAACCGTGGAACTCTGCATACTCCTGTGGATTCATTTCTTCAACCACAAAGAAAGTATATAAAGCACATAAAATCAAGATGGCGGCGCCGACATAGAAACTCCACTTAACCGAAGCAGGAATAACACCATCAGGAGCAGTATTAGCAATACCAATCCATGTAAAGAAGATTGGGAACAAGTAGCCCACTAACGAGCCTGCATTACAAAGTGCAGACTGAATGGCGTATGCTGTTCCTTTCTGTTTCTCATTAACCATGTCGCCGACCATCATTTTGAATGGCTGCATAGCGATATTGATAGACGTGTCTAAGAACATGAGGGAGAAAAGCCCAAACCACATGGCAGTATTAAGTCCCAAATAGACGCGTTGCTCAAAAGAGAAGTCTCCAGCATTAGGCAGAAGAGCCATAACAGCAACTGCGATGACGGCACCAATAAGCAAGTAGAATTTACGACGTCCGAAGAACTTGCCCATCCAAGTCTTGTCCGACAAAATACCCACTATGGGCTGCACAATCATTCCCATCAAAGGAGGAAGAATCCAGAAGAAACTAAGCTGATGAGGATCAGCACCCAATGTAGCAAAAATACGGGAGATATTAGCCGACTGAAGGGCGTATGCAATCTGCACGCCAAAGAAGCCGAAACTAAGATTAAATAATTGTCTAAACGACAAATCACGTTTGTTCATCATATTAAACTTAACCTAAGCGGCGGCAAAATTACTATTTTTTTTTCAATCTTGCAAATTTTTTGCACTTTTTTTTCAAAAAAATTTGTAGTTTCAAAAAAAAACACTACCTTTGCACTAAAATTGAGAATTTTTAAAGCCAAAAAATTGAAAATTTCGTATTAAGTGATGAATCGACACGAAGAACTAATCGCTGCTTTACAGCACAATTTTGGGTTTGATTCCTTCAAAGGAAATCAAGAAGCCATCATCAACAATGTGATGGACGGGAAAGATACATTTGTGCTGATGCCTACTGGTGGAGGAAAAAGTTTGTGTTACCAATTGCCGTCATTATTGATGGATGGTGTAGCTATTGTCATTTCGCCATTGATTGCGCTGATGAAGAATCAGGTAGATGCCATGCGCAATTTCTCGACGGAAGATAGTGTGGCACATTTTATCAACTCCTCCCTCTCTCGTCCGGAGATAGCCGCAGCCAAAGAAGATGTTTTAGCAGGCAAGACCAAACTACTATATTTGGCACCAGAGGCCTTACAGAAAGAAGAGAACATTGACTTGTTGCAAGGTGTAAAAGTTTCGTTTTACGCCGTAGATGAAGCCCACTGTATATCTGAATGGGGACATGATTTCCGTCCAGAGTACCGTCAGATTCGATCGATGGTGCTTAAGATTGGTAAGGCGCCTATTATTGCTTTGACGGCAACTGCGACACCTAAAGTGCAGCACGATATACAGAAGAACTTGGACATGTTGAACGCTGTGGTGTTTAAGTCCAGTTTTAATCGTCCGAACCTTTACTATGAAGTTCGTCCAAAAACGGATGATGTGGACCGTGAATTGGTGAAGTTCATTCGTTCGATGGAAGGCAAGAGCGGTATTGTATATTGTCTCGCGCGCAAGGAAGTGGAAGACTTGGCACAGACGTTGTGCGTGAATAACATCAATGCTCTTCCTTATCATGCTGGTATGGATGCTGCGACACGAACAGCTAATCAAGATGCGTTCTTGATGGAACAGTGTCAAGTGATAGTAGCGACGATTGCTTTTGGTATGGGAATTGACAAACCTGATGTGCGGTTTGTGGTGCATTATGACATTCCTAAATCGTTGGAAGGTTATTATCAAGAGACAGGTCGTGCAGGTCGTGACGGAGGCGAGGGACATTGTTTGGCTTTCTATTCGCCGAAAGACCTTGAGCGTCTACGTCGATTCCAACAGGGCAAACCTGTTGCAGAGGTTGAGATTGGTAATCAGTTGCTATTTGAGACACAGAGTTATGCAGAGTCCACTATTTGTCGTAGGAAACTGTTGTTACACTATTTTGGTGAGGAATATAATCAAGAGAAATGCGGCATGTGCGACAACTGCCGCAAGAACTATAAGACTATTGATGCTTCGGAGTTGCTCAGTATTATCATTGAGACGATTGACGAACTGAGCGAGAAGTTCAAAGCCGAACATATCGTAGATATTCTGAAGGGTAACGAGACTGCTGCTGTGATGAGTTATCACCACGATGAGTTGGAGAACTTCGGTGCCGCAGAGGATGAAGAAGAGTCCACTCTGCACGCGATTATTCGCCAAGCGATGTTGAGTGGTTATCTGAGCAAAGACATTGAGTCGTACGGAGACCTGAAGATTACGTCCGACGGGCGTAAGTTTGCTAAACGTCCAACTAAGTTTGAAGTGCCCATCGTGGTTGAAGATGAGGAAGAAGAAGAAGAACAAGAGATGGCAGGAGGATGTGCAGCAGCCGACGATGTGCTGTTTGCTATTCTGAAAGATATTCGCAAGAAACTGAGTAAACAGTTGGATGTACCTCCGTTTGTAATTTTCCAAGATCCGAGTTTGGAAGCTATGGCGACGACCTATCCTATCACAGTGGAAGAATTGCAAAACATTCCAGGTGTGGGTGCAGGAAAAGCCAAACGATATGGAGATGAGTTCTTGCGCGTGATTAAGGAATATGTAGAGGAGAACGAGATTATTCGTCCAGAAGACTTGCGTGTACGTACTGTGGCGAAAGAGTCTGGTCGCAAGATTAGTATCATTCAAGCGATTGACAGACGCGTGGCTTTGGACGACTTAGCAGAAAGCAAGGGTATGTCGATGGAAGAGATGTTGGAAGAGATTGAAGCTATCGTGTATAGCGGCACGAAACTGAATATCAACTATTTCATTGACGAGGTTGTTGATCCTGACGAGAAAGACGAGATTATTGAGTACTTCAAGAATACCGACAACGACAATATCAAGTTGGCGATGGAGACGTTGGGAGAGGATGATTTTGAGGAGTTGCATGTACGATTAGTGCGTATCAAGTTCCATAGTGAATTTGGGAATTAAGTGAAAAGTAGGGATATTGATATCATCACATTAGGTTGCTCCAAGAACTTGGTCGATACAGAGCGAGTGATGGGGATGCTGTCTGACGCGGGGTTTGTGTGTCATCATGACCCAGAACAACCGTCGTCGCCTATTGCTGTTATCAATACCTGCGGATTTATTGGGGATGCAAAGGAAGAGAGTATCGCATGTATTTTACGGATGGCTGCACGTAAACAGACTGCTGCGAAGAAAAGTGACAAGGAAGAGGGAATGTTGGAGAAATTATATGTGATGGGGTGCTTGAGTCAACGGTATCGAGAAGAACTGGCAAAAGAGATTCCTGAGGTGGATGGTTGGTATGGGAAGTTTGACTTTAATCAGTTGGTTACCGACCTGACTATGAGATGTGCTCAAGAGGTTCACAAAGGTAGCAACGACCCTCGAACGACTGTCGAGCGACTGTCGAGCGACTGTCGGGTGACTGTCGGGCGACTGTCGGGTGACCGTCGGGTGACCGTCGGGGAAAGTCCGATAAATATAGCGCGAAAATTGACCACACCGACGCACTATGCCTACCTCAAGATTTCCGAAGGTTGCAACCGAATGTGTTCGTATTGTGCTATTCCGTTGATTACAGGAAGACACACCTCGCGGCCGATGGAAGATATATTGGACGAAGTGCGATGGCTGGTTAGTCAGGGAGTGAAAGAAGTGAACGTGATTGCACAAGACTTGTCCAGTTATGGATTGGATATTGAGAAGCGACATCTGCTACCCGAATTAGTGGATAAGATGGCAGAGATAGAGGGCGTGGAATGGATACGATTGCACTATGCCTACCCGACCGACTTCCCGTGGGAGTTGTTGCCTGTGATGGCTAAGCATACGAATGTGTGCAAATACCTTGACATCGCTTTGCAGCATAGCAGCGACCATGTATTGGGACTGATGCGACGTCATATCACTTGTGCGGAACAGGAGGAGGTGATTAACCGTATCCGCCGCGAAGTGCCTGGTATTTGTATTCGCACCACATTGTTAGTTGGTCACCCTGGAGAGACAGACGAAGACTTTGAGGAGTTGAAGGCGTGGGTACGTAAGATGCGTTTTGACCGAATGGGAGCATTTGCTTATTCGGATGAAGATGGGACGTACGCCAATTTGCACTATCAAGACGATGTGCCGAGCGAAGTCAAGCAAGCCCGTGTGGATGAGTTGATGGCCATTCAACAACAGATTTCTGCGGAGTTGATGCAAGAGAAAGTTGGGCAGACAATGCGAGTGATTTTTGATCGGGAGGAGGAAGACTACTACGTGGGCAGAACAGAGTTTGATTCGCCGGAGGTGGATTGTGAGGTGCTGATAGAGAAGGGAAAAGTTGAAAAAGTTCCAAAGGTTGAGATAGGAGAATTTTATAATATTAAAATAATTAAAGCAGAGGAATTTGACCTCTATGGAGAGTTATGTTAACGAAAGATCTAATTACCAGCATTGCTGAACAATCAGGAATGACGAAACGTCGTGCAGAAGAGATTCTAACGGCGACAACCTCCATCATGATGGAGAACTTACTGCAGGGTAAGACTGTGCAAGTGTCTAATTTAGGCTGGCTGGAAGTCAAAACGAAAGCGGCTCGTGTTATTGTTCACCCCAAGACAGGCGAACGTAATAAAGTACCTGCCCGCAAACAAGTGACATTCAGGCCTTCGGCTGCATCTAAAAACCTTATAAACGCATAACGACTATGGAAGCAAAAATAACTTGGGCAGAACTGCGCAAAGCGGTAGCCAAACAATTAGGTGCGAAAGAAGAGGAAATCAATCGATTCATGCAAGCCTACTCGGCAGCTATGGAGCAAGCCCTTCAAACCGACAAACAGTTTAAGATTACTAACTTGGGAACATTCAAGGTGCAAGATGTAGCGGCACGTAAGAGTATTAACGTGGCTACAGGCGAAACCTTCACTATTCCGAGTTACAATAAGTTGACTTTCACATCCGAATCGGCAGTCAAAGAATTGGTAGCAACGGCAACAACCACTCCGGTAGTTGCAAGTAACAGTCCTTTGGAAAAACTGAACGAGCAAGCAACAGAGATTGTAGATATCTTGGCAGACTTGGGACAAAGTCCAAAAGAGGAGAAAGTCGAAAGTCAAAAGGAGAAAGTCGAAAGTCAAAAGGAGAAAGTCGAAAAAGAGGAAAAGCGTCGTCGTCCTTGGCTGATTGCAGGACTGATTATACTGTTCATTGTCATTCTGCTTTCTTTGACATGGTTATTCTACGGCAGGCAATTGATGAACTGGTATGGACGTATCACACAAAGTGAAGTGATTGAAGAAGCGTCCATGGCTCAAACAGACATCATGGAAATAGAAAATGAGGTGGTTGAAGAAGAAGTTGTTACTTCGTCACTTCCTTATCCATATCAATACAAGCAGTTCATTGCGACCGAACGTTTGCCACGCGGCAGTCGTTTGGCGTGGTTGGCACGTAAGTACTACAATGAGCGTGATATGTGGGTGTTTATTTTTGAGGCTAACAGAGACCATATTGAGCACCCTTCGCAGATTTTGATTGGTACACCCGTTCGTATACCTATGTTGCCTCAAGAACTGCGCGACTTGAGTAATCCAGAGACCCGTCAATTAGTTGATCGACTAATCGAAGAATATAAAGCACTTTGACCGACAGTATCCATATTCGAGGTGCGCGAACGCACAACTTGAAGGATATAGCGGTAGAGATTCCGCATAACCAATTAGTTGTGATTACAGGCGTGAGTGGCAGCGGCAAATCGTCGCTTGCCTTTGACACGCTTTATGCCGAAGGACAGCGACGGTACGTAGAGAGTCTCAGTTCCTACGCCCGTCAGTTCTTAGGACGCATGCAAAAGCCCGATGTGGAATATATAGACAATATCCCACCAACTATTGCTATTCAGCAGAAAGTGACCAATCGTAATCCGCGCTCGACAGTAGGGACGATTACGGAAATCTATGATTATTTGAAACTCTTGTACGCGCGCGTGGGTCACACGTACTCGCCTATAAGTAAGGAAGAAGTCAAACGGCATACTGTTAGCGATGTTGTGCAAGCGATGCAAGCGTTACCTGTCAACAGTCGCGTATATTTGCTTTCGCCCATTGTCTTGGGGAATCGCACCTTGAGTGAACAATTGGCATATTGGCAACATGAAGGATTTTCACGTTTATGGAAAGAGGGAGATGTGTTGCGTATTGCTCCCGCGATGGAAGCAAACATTGATGAGCACACGTATCTGCTGGTAGATCGTGTCATCTGCGACGGCGAACAAGCCACCGCTAATCGATTTGCAGACTCCGTGCAGACGGCTTTTTTTGAAGGACGAGGCACGTGCGTATTGCATTGTGAGACGCCTAATGCTGAGGGTTATCAACTCACTTTCTCAGAGCGATTTGAGGCCGATGGGATTCAGTTTATTGAGCCAACGGAACATTTATTTGACTTCAATAGTCCTGTAGGCGCCTGCTCCTATTGTAGCGGTTCGGGACTGAGTGAGGGAATAGATCCAGACTTGGTCATTCCCAACAAATTGCTCAGTATATACGAAGATGCGATTATATGCTGGCGAGGCGAAAAAATGGGTAAGTGGCGTGATCAATTGGTGTATAATGCAGATAAGTTTGGTTTTCCTATTCACACACCTTACTACGCGCTGACAACGGAGCAAAAACGATTATTGTGGACAGGAAATGAGTACTTTAGAGGACTCAACGATTTCTTCACAGAGATAGAGAAGAAACAAAGTGGCCTGCAATACAAAGTGATGTTGGCTCGTTTTCGGGGGAAGACAGTATGTCCAGAATGCAATGGTTTGCGGTTGCGACCAGAAGCATCGTATGTGCAAATCAATGGGAAGTCAATTACTGACATTTGCCAAAAATCCATTCGCGAACTCAAGACTTGGTTTGACCAATTGGAACTGAGTGAGTGGGAGCAAATGGCTGCACAGCAGTTATTGGTTGAGATTCGTTCGCGGCTACGTTTTATGGACGAAGTAGGACTGAGTTATCTCACACTTAATCGTGCCAGTGCCACATTGTCTGGAGGAGAAGGGCAGCGTATCAATATCGCGAAGTCATTAGGCAGCAGTTTAGTTGGGTCGTTGTATGTGTTGGATGAACCAAGTATTGGACTGCACCCACGCGATACAGAACGACTAATCAAAGTGCTACGGGAGTTGCGTGATTTGGGGAACACGATTGTAGTGGTTGAACACGATGAAGACATTATTCGTGCAGCTGATTATATTATTGAGATTGGTCCAAAAGCAGGACGTAATGGTGGCGAAGTGTGCTACCAAGGATTGCCTAAAAACGAGCCTTTCCGTTATACAATTCCTACGTATCGCCGTCCGTGGAATAATTATATTGAAGTGCATGGGGCGTGTGAGAATAATCTCAAACATATTGATGTACGATTCCCGCTGAATGTGCTGACAGCCATCACGGGTGTGAGCGGTAGCGGCAAATCCTCGTTAGTGAGTAAAGTGCTCTACCCTGCTCTGAAGAAATACTATGGCGGAATAGCCGAACGGACAGGAGACTATGGGGAACTGAGCGGAAGTTTGCATTTGGTACATAATATTGAGTTTGTTGATCAACAGCCATTAAGTCGCTCATCCAGATCGAATCCAGTTACATATCTCAAGGCTTACGACGAGATTCGCAAACTGTTTGCAGAGCAGCAATTGAGCAAACAGATGGGATTTACTCCAGCACATTTCTCGTTCAACACACCAGGCGGTCGATGTGAGATTTGTCAAGGGGAAGGAACGATTACTATTGAAATGCAGTTTATGGCAGATCTCGTATTGGAATGCGAGCATTGTCATGGCAAACGCTTCAAACAAGACATATTGGATGTTCATTATCGTGGCAAGTCCATTTATGATATACTAACGATGACAGTTGATCAAGCCATTGAGTTCTTTAGTCAAGACCCCGAATGCAATAAGATTGTGAGACGGCTCAAGCCGCTACAAGATGTGGGTATTGGTTATGTGCAATTGGGACAATCGTCGTCCACGTTGTCTGGAGGTGAAAGTCAGCGTGTTAAGTTGGCATCGTTCTTGGCGCAAGAAAATGCCGAACCGACTATTTTTGTGTTTGACGAGCCGACCACAGGTCTTCATCACACAGATGTAGATGTGCTGATAGTGGCTTTGAATGCGCTGATTACGAAAGGTCACACCGTCATTGTGATTGAGCATAATCCTGCTATTATTTTGGCAGCCGACCATGTGATAGATTTGGGTTTGGAAGGCGGAGACGCAGGAGGTAACATCGTGTTTGAAGGCACCCCAGAAGCGTTGATGGAATGTGAAGATAGTTATACAGGACGTTTCTTAAAGAAGCAGGTAGGAGTAGAAAGTCAAAAGTCAAAAGTAGAAAGTCGAAAGTCAAAAGTCAAAAGTCAAAAGTATGATATCGGTAGAACATATTAGCATGGAGTTTTCGGCTAAGCCCATTTTGGACGACATATCCTTCTTGATTAACAAGAAAGATAGGATTGCTTTAGTGGGAAAGAATGGCGCGGGCAAAACGACTATGCTTCGTCTGATTGCAGGCGAGTATGAACCAACTGGAGGACAAATTGTGAAAGATAGCGATTTGACCATCGGTTATTTGCCGCAAGTCATGCTGTTTCAAGACGACAAGACGCTATTGGAAGAAGTGACGCAGGGCAATAGCGATCCTCGTTTCAAAGCCGAAGCCGACCGAACAATTATGGGATTAGGATTTGAGCGCAAAGATTTTGAGCGTCCGTGTTCGGAGTTCTCTGGCGGTTGGCGTATGCGTATTGAATTGGCAAAGATTTTGCTCAAACATCCTGACTTGCTCTTATTGGACGAGCCGACCAACCATTTGGATATTGAGTCTATTCAATGGTTAGAGGACTTCTTAGCGCAAAGTGCGAGTGCTGTGCTGTTAGTCAGTCACGACCGAGCATTCTTAGACCACGCCACTAACCGAACAATTGAAATCACGTTGGGACATATCTATGATTACAATGTGTCTTATTCGCAGTTTGTCACCCTGCGGCAAGAACGGCACGAGCAACAAGTGCGTGCGTATCTCAACCAGCAGAAGATGATTCAGGACACGGAAGACTTCATTGAGCGTTTCCGCTATAAACCAACTAAAGCTGCCCAGGTACAGTCACGCATCAAGCAATTAGAGAAATTGGAACGTTTGGAAGTAGATGTAGAGGACACGTCACGACTACGTTTGCGTTTCCCAGATGCTCCTCGAAGTGGCGATTTCCCTGTTATCGTCGAAGATCTCGCTAAGACTTATAACGGAGCAGACCACGCGGTCATTCATGATGTGACTTTGACTATCAAACGCGGAGAAAAAGTTGCCTTTGTGGGCAAGAACGGAGAGGGTAAAACGACTTTGGTACGTTGCATCATGGGGCAGTTGGATTACTTAGGGAGTTTGAAGATTGGTCACAACGTGCGAATTGGATATTTTGCCCAAAACCAAGCATCGTTATTGGATGAGAACTTGACGGTTTTTGAGACCATTGACTATGTGGCAGTAGGAGACATTCGCACTAAGATTAAAGATATATTAGGTGCATTTATGTTTGGCGGTGAGGCATCGGAGAAGAAAGTAAAAGTGCTTTCTGGCGGCGAACGTAGTCGATTGGCGATGATACGTCTGCTATTAGAGCCCTGTAACTTGCTCATCTTAGACGAGCCAACGAATCACTTGGATATGCAGTCAAAGGACATACTCAAAGATGCACTCAAAGACTTTAACGGAACCATCATTTGTGTTAGTCACGACCGCGATTTCTTAGACGGATTAGTAGATAAAGTGTATGAGTTTGGAGGAGGAGTTGTTCGCGAACATTTGGGAGGCATTTATGATTTTTTGAGGAAGAAAAAAATTAGCAGTTTGCAGGAATTAGAGCGCAGCGAGAGTTCAAAGAGTAATAGCGTCAATAGTTCTAATAGTTCTTCTGCGAAGGCGGATTTTGAGGCACAGAAAGCAGAAGCCGCAGCACGGCGCAAAAAAGAGAAGCAGATTGCAGACACGGAGGCAGAGATTGCGCGATTAGAGCAAGAGCAGAATGATATGGAGGACTTGCTCAATGATCCTGCCAATCAGACCAGTGAGAACTTTGAGAAATACCAACATATCAAGCACCAAATCGAACAAAAAATGTACGAATGGGAGATATTGGCGGAAGGTTGAAAGATGAAAGATATAGAGAAATATATTATTGAGTTTCTGTTGTATGGCAATAAAGATGCCGTATCACGGGTGCATTTATCGGCTCCCGTGGATTGGACTTTGCGATACCCAGACCTCAGTTTGCTGCCAACTATTGAGCGTATTGACGAGGAACAAGTGGTTGTCTCACCAAACTTGATTTACAACACATTCTTCTTCATCTCTCGTGCCGAAGAATTGCTTAATCCGCAACGCGACGAACATGGGCGATTTGCTGCCAAATATTCTATATTAGGGCAGAGCAACCGACTACAAATTCCGTTAGTAGATGAGTATGGACGACTGCTGATGAAGGCGCTCAATCTGCCCCTGCCAACAGCCGATTTTGCCAATATCTGTCTCACGCATGATATCGATACTATTGATTATTATCACCATCTGCGCGGAGCAATTGGCGGCATATTGCGTGGGCAATGGGCACAGGTGCTCGACAGTTGGAAAGATATTCACAACGACCCTGCTTACACGTTTCAATGGCTTGAAAACCAAGATAGTTTAAGGAAGCAGGAAGCATTTGATAAGTATGAAGTGATTTATTTTGTGAAGCAGACTCGGGGGAAGGGATTTGATTATCCGCAATATCCACTAAGTCGTGTACCACGATTGAAGGCAAGATTGGGTTTGCACAGCAGTTATTATGGAGAACTGCCAAAGCAGAAATGGACGCTACATCGCAGTCACTACTTGCGTTGCAGCATTGACCAAATGCAGAAATTAGCAGATTATGGAATTACAGACGACTATACAATGGGATTTGCAGACTGTGCTGGTTTTCGTTTGCAGACCTGTCGTCCAGTGCGATGGATTAATCCTAAAACGATGAAACTGACCGATCTCATGCTGCATCCACTCACGATTATGGACTGCACATTGAGTAATGATAATTATATGAACTTGAACGAAGACGAAGCATACTTCTACTGTCAAGAACTGATTAGCCGTGTCCGCGAACATCATGGCGAATTAGTTCTGCTGTGGCACAACCATGTGTTTGAATCGTCCTATCATCGCTCACTCTATCCGAAACTGCTTAACTCATTATAAAAATTTGATTACACCATGCGCATTTTGATTATATCCGACCCTATCACACCTCCCAGCTACGCTCCGCGAGTGATGAGTTTGTTCCGCTACTTACAAATTGCGGGGCATGAAGTTGTGTTAGAATCTGGACATATCGCACAGAACCAGTCTCGCTGGTCATTTATAGCAGACAAACTATGGGGACAAAACGACCGAGAGTTTAGTCAACTGCTTTTGCATAAGTACCCAGAAGGGCGTTTTGATATTATCTTCTGCACCACATACTACTATTTCCCATTATTGACTGTGCGTCGTCTCAGTCAGGCATGGCATATTCCATACGTCGTCGATTTACGAGATATTGTGGAACAGTGGGGACAATCCTATTATTTTACGACACCTTTGCCACATCTATTGGGATTAGAGCATGTTGCTGCTAAATGGTATGAGAAGAAAAACATCCGCTTGCGTAATCGTGTGATGCAAGGTGCAAAAGCAGTCATTACTATTTCTCCGTGGCATCAGCAATGTTTGCAATCGCAAACAACTACGCCCGTACACTTGGTGTACAATGGATATGACGAAGAGGAAATACATTTTGAAGCACAACCGGCACAGGTCTTTTCCGTTGCATATATTGGTCGCATCATCAAATTAAGTCTCCGCCAGCCGCAATTACTTTTCCAAGCAGTCAGCGAATGGTTACAAGACGGTAAAGTGGACAAAACCAAACTGTCCTTGGACTTTTATGCAGAACCGAATAAAGAGTCCGAAGTACGTGTACTCGCAGCGCAATATGGAGTCAACGAGTATCTGCATTGGCATGCGTTTATTGAGCGACAAGAGTTATGCGCCACTATTGCACGAACATCTGTATTGATAGCATTGGGATGCCCTCGACAAGAAGGACAACATGGTATTTTAGGCACAAAAGTATTTGAGGCTATCGGAGCAGAAAAGCCATTGTTGTTAGTCCCAAGCGATGAAGATAGTTTGGCGAACCTTATTCAAGAAACAGGTATTGGCTGCGCAGCCTCCTCAGTGACAGAAGTGAAGCATTTCCTGCAAAAACAATATGAGGCATGGGAACGAAATGGCTACACTCACCAAATCATTCAAGATAAAGAACGTTTTAGCCGCAAAACACAAGCACAACAGATTGAAGATATACTACTCGCATGATTAATATTATTGTTCCAATATATAATGAGGCTTCCTATTTAAGGAAATGTCTTGATTCGCTACTCGCTCAGACTATTACGGATTGGGAGGCGATACTCGTGGATGATTGTTCAAAAGACAATAGTGCAGAAATTGCAGCAGAGTATGTGAAGAAAGATGCACGATTTCAATTGATACAACAAGAGGTAAACAACGGGCAATCGGTAGCACGGAATATAGGATTAGAAATGGCCAAAGGCGAGTACGTTGCATTCTTAGATGCGGACGACTATCTCGACTGTGACTATTTAGAAAGGCACATTAAAGCCATCGGAAATGCTGACTATGTACAATCAGGATATCGACGAATACACGTGAGTGGCGAAATTTTGGAACAAAAAATGCCTCGTCATCGTTATCAGTTTGTTTCTCCATGTATGCGTTTATATCGCACATCATTCTTGCATCAACACCACCTTTCATTCCCTATTGGAATGATTTATGAAGATGTGATTTTTTCGCTGAACGTTTGGGGTGTCGCACAACGTGTTGTATCCATTCGTTATACGGGTTACAACTATATTATTAATCCCCAATCAACCACTTCTAAAATTAATCTACTCGCACAAAAGCAACTATTCAATACTATTTTTTCTACCAATGCTCCTAATTGGCTAATTTTTTTCACTATATTACGGCTCAAATTGCATTTTTCACGCTTATGATACATAGTATTCAAAATAAGTCAAAAAACATCATTGCCTTGACGCTCTATGTGTTGATTAACTCGTTATTTGTTTACAAATACACGATGCGTATTTGTTCTTACCCTCTATTAACAACTTTTGGTTACTGGATAATATTAACAGCAGGTGTATCTATTTTACACATCTTGTTGCGTCACTCAAAACATATCTTAGGTTTAATATGGAGTCTTGGTTTTTTTAGTCTTATAGGAGGTATCATCATGCAAAGTTCAATTGACCCATATAGTCTGCAAGTGGATCGCTGGTCCGCTATTCATAATTGGATAGTAACTTTATTTCAAGGGACTTATCCGTATAGCGCTCAAACACACTTACAAGGATATGGTTCACCTTTTCCGATATGGCAGATATTACATATTCCTTTTTATGGTTTAGGCAATGTAGCATTAAGTACTTTTGCAATCTGTATTCTTTGGGTAATTTTGCTTGTACAAACAGTTTCGTCTCGCGCTGCTTTAATTGGTTTAGCAGGACTTATTATGTCTCCTGCCTTTTGGTATGAAGTAAGTGTGCGAAGCGATATATTCGCTAATCTATTATTAGTGGCTTGTATCTGTCAATGGCTTATATACAAACGAGTACATTTGAATGATTATATATGTGTGTTAGGCCTCGTTACAGGGCTTGTTCTTTCCACACGCTTATTGGCTGTCATTCCAATCGCTGTTTTATATGGTTACGATTTTTTGCGACTTAATTGGCGTAAACAACTGGTATTTATAGGCATCGTTTGCCTAACATTTGTACTGACTTTTTTACCTTTTGTTCTTTGGGAAGGAAGTACTTTACTTTTTTTCCAATATAGTCCATTTGTACTGCAAACACGCCAAGGCACACCTCTTATTTTTTTGATATGGGCAATAATTGCTATCTCATGGATATTGTATTTCAAACCCACAGGAGCACGTATATTCTTTAGCACGTCTATTTTATTGTTTATCTTGGTTTCTTTTGCATGTGCACACCAAATATGGGCAACATCTTTTATGGAAATTTTCACTAATTCCACTTTTGACCTTACTTATTTTTCGACTATACTGCCATTTTTAATTATAACTCTCGCAGAGTCTGGCTCAGTTATTGCTACAAATTTTTCTGCCATATACACAATAAAAAAATAAATACCATCCGCATGATGACGGGGGATGGAACGATAAAAATCATTCAATAAAAATTATATGAAAAATCAACAACGACTACAAGACACTTTGAATTGGTTAGAAGGTATTCCTTATGAGATAACCTTTTGGAAATATACTTTCCAATATAAAAAAAGGCTTCAAAGTTTATTAACCTGGTCAAAATTGAATTCCACATTGTGCTTACAGGGTTGGGACGCGATAACGTTTTTATCCTCATTGCCACAATCTAATCCGATAATCCTAGATGTAGGATGTGGCATGAGTTATGCAACAGGCAATTTAAATAATCAATCACAACCTCTGAATATCCATTATGTTGATGCATTAGCCACTCATTTTAACAGAATTAAAAATCGCTACCAACCATCCTTACCTGATATTGAATTTGGCATGATGGAGTATCTAAGCGCCTTTTATCCAAACCATGATATTTCACTCATTATTATCCAAAATGCTTTGGATCATTGTTCTAATCCAATGAAAGCTATTTTAGAAGCCTTAGACTCACTACATATTGGAGGCATTTTGTACCTCAATCATCACCCTAATGAGGCAGAATTTGAGCATTATCGTGGTTTCCACAAATTCAACATTTGTAAAGACTCGAATCATTTTCTCATTTGGAATAAAACAACACAATTTATCGTTGATGACGAAGTTCGGCCATTTGCAAAATTATTATGTAAAGAAGTAGATGGGAATCCAATTGCTATTATTACTAAGACCGCTAATGTACCCGATGAACTATTACAACGGAATCAAGATGTGAAAATTCTATGCGATTCTCTACTGCAACAGAATCAACTTCTTCTATCTCCAATTCGTGTTTGGCACATGCATTTACGAGTATTATTTTATAAAATTGCTCATGCAACTATACAATTTTTCCCGTGGAAAACACGACAAACTATTAAGAAAATACTGAATAAACTACATCCATAGCAACTACCTACCATGAACCACGATTATCTTCTTCAACTGCTCCATCAGGAGGTCATTCCAGCCATCGGATGTACTGAGCCAATCTGCGTTGCCCTTTGTGCCGCTCGTGCTAAAGAGATTTTGGGCACTGAGCCTGATGCTATCACTGTGCAACTCAGTAAAAACATCTACAAAAACGCTATGGCAGTTGGCATACCCAACACCGACATGACAGGACTTCCTATAGCAATTGCGCTCGGAGTTACCATCGGACGCAGCGAGTTGCAACTCGAAGTGCTGCGCGACACTACGCCTGCAGCCGTCGAATACGCCAAAGCCTATATGGCTCGTGTTCCAGCCACAATCGAAATCGTTGAAGACGCTCCCGACATTCTCTATGTGCATGTCGAAGTCAAGAACGCTGACAATAAAGCCGAAGCTACTATCATGGGGGAACACACCCACTTTGTAGAAACCAACGCACCGCAACAATCGTCCAGCGACACGAACCACTCCACGTCCAACAATGACAACGAACTCACACTCAAAACCGTCTATGACTTTGCACAAGAAGTGAATGTAAAAGATGTAGAATTTCTTCTTGATGGTGCAAAAATGAATATGGCAGCTGCCGAAAAATCGTTCATGGGCAACTACGGTCACGGACTCGGACGATTGCTGCACACCGTTAGTAACCAGCACCTTAACAACGCGCAGCCCACCAACATCTCGAACATCTTTGGCGACACACTGTTCACTAAAATCTTGTGCTACACGTGCGGCGCATGTGATGCTCGTATGTCGGGCGCGATGGTGCAGGTAATGAGCAACTCCGGCAGCGGTAATCAAGGTATTTCATGTTCCATTCCTGTTTACCTCTACGCGTTGGAGCACAACTTCGATGAAGAAAAGACGCTACGCGCGCTCACTCTCAGCAACCTCACCGTCATCTATATGAAACAGTCCTTAGGGCGTTTGTCTGCTTTGTGCGGATGCGTCGTGGCTGCCACTGGTTCTGCTGCAGGATTGACACTGCTTATGGGGGGACAATACGACGAAGTCACCTTTGCCATCAAGAACATGATTGCGAACATATCTGGTATGATTTGCGATGGTGCTAAACCTGGTTGCGCGCTCAAAGTTACCAGCGGTGTTGCCACTGCCGTTCTCTCTGCCACGATGGCTATGCAGCACTCTTTTGCTGAAGCCACTGAAGGTATCGTGGAAGAAGACATCGATCGCACTATCCATAACCTCACCCGCATTGGACACGACGGAATGAATCAGACGGACGACTTGATTATAGATATCATGACTCACAAGAAAGCATGAATGCGCACTTCAAACATATTGCACAGTCACCTTTAGTTCGCGACTCTGCCAAATTGCTCTCAGCGAACGTTATCGCACAGGTCATCGGAATCATTGTCTATCCCATTTTGACGCGCATATACAGCCCAGAAGACTTTGGTGTACTAAATTTATTCTTAAGTATAGGTAGCATATTCATCTTACTATCGACTGCTGATTATCAACAAGCAATTGTCTTACCCAAACAAGAAAAACATGGAATTGCTTTGGTACATCTTACATTATTCTCCTCGCTATGTGTATTTATATTCATCCTTGCTTCAGTTCCTTTTTCTACACAAATAGCGACACTCCTTGAGACACCATCTTTTGCTGATTGGTATTTTCTCTTACCTTTCTACGTATTGTTTACAGCACTGTGGAACATTCTCAGTTTTTGGTATCTGCGTCATGCAGAATATAACCGAAACAGCAGTTATCAGATTATGCAAAGTAGTTTGAGCGCGGGCTTAAAGATTGGTTTAAAATATGTAAAATCCATGACAGGAGGTCTAATCGTAGCCTCTGTTATTGCTCCTATTTTGTCACTTGTTACATCCTGTTTATTGGCGTGGAAAAAGCACATACACCCATTATTTCATGGCTGCAGTCAAGATATTCGAGAAGTTGCTACATCTTATCGCAAATTCCCATTGTATTCTTTCCCCTCAAGCATACTTAATTTACTATCTGCGCAACTACCCATCATATTACTTACACCTATCTTTGGTAATACAAAAATCGGCCTTTGGTCAATGGCAATATTACTCGGTTTTGCGCCTTTAAGTATGATATCCAAGACACTTAATCAAACACTATACCAACATACAGTAGACTTGCTGCACCAGCAGCGAGATATTCGGCCTATTTATCGCAGTTTTAGCACATGGGCTCTGAGTCTTATAATCCCTACTTTTACTTTACTATGGATGGGATTACCGATGCTAACCTCATTTATTTTAGGGAATGAATGGGAAGAAGTTGGACATATCCTTCGTTGGATGTTGCCATGGTTGGCAATCAATACACTTACTGCAAGTACCGGTTTTCTTGCAGGAATCTTTTTTAAACAACAGATTGAATTATGCTTCGAAATTGCATGCCTAATTGTACGTGCCATCTCTATCGTGATAGGCATATACACCAAAGATTTTCAATGTTTTGTCATTGTTTTTTCCCTCACCAGTTTTGCAGTTTCTTTAGCACACTATCTATGGCTCATGATACTCGTCAAGAGATCCTCAACTAATTAATATATCTCACAACTATTTTACAATCTGCAACAACCGTTCTTCGACTTTTTCCCAATAATATCTTTCGTCGAACAATTGTTGTCCGCGTTGGCTATATTGTTTCCACAATGCACTATCGGAAACCAATCGTCGCAGTGCTTCTGCTGCTTCTTTTGCATCATGGACCAAGAAAACAGACTTTTCTGCATCCGCAATATGCTCACGTATAGCATCCAAATCGGAATAAATCGGCACTACACCTGCTGCCAAATAGTAGAATAACTTGATGGGCAAACAACGTCTATTCTCTGCATCCATATCTCGCAGATCAAGCGCCACATCCACATCCTGCAAATACGTGCAGAACTCCTGTAACGGCATATACTGCTCTGGACTGATTACTTTCAAATTTATGCCAACTTCGTTAGCGACTTCCACTGCTCGTTCATACCCTTTTTCAGCAGTACGAGGTCCAGCATAAAGCACGTTCAGCGGCACATGATTCTGCTTATGTGCACGAACAAATAGTTGCTTCGACGGATAGTAAGGCAGATAAACAAACTTTTTCCAACCAAACAATTTCCGAAACGGACGACTTTTTGCCTCCTCCCCAAAAATAAATCGGTCGCTCACTATCCCCGCCGCCAACGATTGTATACTCATTGCAACTGCTGCCAATGGACGCAACAGAGGATGATACACTCGTAGGTTTTTCTTAGATGGATACCATTCTGTCACATCATAAATGAGTAAACCTTTGCGCCCAACATTTTGTAGCACAGCTTTAGGTGTATCACAAATCACCACATCCACTTCCCCCACCTCATCTCGTCGATTCGCATACACGCACTCAATCCCTGCTCGACGCAAAGTCTGCATTTGGTGAAGAATGCGATCATCTGTCTTCACATGAGCTGTTTGTAAGAAGAGTACTGTCATTGATATACCACTTTTCCATTACAAATAATCCAACCGTTATATGACGAATCGACCACTCGTCCCATCATATCATATCTTTGTCTATCACGCTCTTGCGCAACACGTAGCATATCGGTCGGCGCCGGTTGAGTCAATCGCCCTACCATTTTATCTATCTGTTCATCCGTCAACACTTGCATTCGTTTCACTAAATGCGCACGGATGGCTGATGCCAACTCCTCTTTTGTGCTATGCTCTACGTCGATTCCCGTCATTTTATTCAGCGCATAGCGTAGTCTATTCGGATGCCGATAAGTCTGTATTTTCATGTCTCCAGTTGCTTGATAATCCGCCAAAATATCTTCCCAGTCTGCTCCACACAAAGCGGCAATAACGGCACACACCATTCCCGTTCTGTCCGCACCTATCGAGCAGTGAATCTGCATCGGAAGTGGATGACGAGCATCGCTAATAAACGAAACGACAGCTTGCATATATGTAGCAAAAACCTCCTCGTCACTGTGATAATAACACGCTACCACGCTCGGTGTCTTGCCCACTTGCTTTCCCACATTGCACAAGTCTCCGTGCATCATCAATGCTTGCATATAAGACGGAATAGTAATCTCGAACGAATCACCTCCGCACGCATAGCGCTGACCTGCGTAGCTGCTTAAATCTGATGTCAAGCATATCGCACTCTGCACCCCCGCTTGTGCAGCCAGTGTTGCCACCCAATACAGCCGTTGCTGCTCAGTATCATATTTAGGATTTGACGGATAATATGGATGATACGAGCGATATAGGTTTTGAGTGCCTGGGACTCTTCGGAAATTACTAATCCGATGCTGATCCACAGAGTCCGCCAAATCGAAATCTTCCAACGACCATACTTCTTTTGCCTCCTCGCAGCGTGCTCCTAACTCGTCCAAATCAGTGGTAAAATAATCCGCCCCACATGGCATCACAATCATCGTATATGGAATACCATTATAGCACAATAAGCGCTCGTCCATCTTAACTTCACGCAAATCGTAGCCATAGACATTTATCTCAGTAGAATCCGACTTAATCACCCAAAACACAAATTCAGGCTGTCCACTATTCCCTGGCTTTGCTAACTCTTCGCACGTGAAAGTATGATAAAAACAACTATCCTCACTCCACTGGTCTAATTGATACCCCACCGCAGTATCTTGCAAGTCATTGATAGATCCACTCACCCATACGCTTTGAATCGAATCGCGCGAAACCGCAAAATGTGCACTGTCTGTCGCAAAAATCAACGTTACTGTTCCTGACACTTCATCCGCCAACTGACAATTACGTTTCGCTTCGTCCGAAAAACGCACAGCCCAACTGCACAAACTACACAAGCACAATATAATCAACAAGCGATATCGCATATTATTCATTCTTTACGCTCCATTTTGGAGCGCAAAGGTAAGCAAAATTTTTGACATACACAAACGCTCCGCATGCTTTTCGATTTTTTGGCACATTTTTATCACTTTTTTTGTTGCTTTATTTGCATATCTGCAAAAAAAGCATTACTTTTGCAGCCTGATTGATGTGTGTCGTATGAAAAAGGCCTGTCTCATATCTCTTTTTTTCCTGCTCTGCAACCATTTTGTGGTAGCAGAAACTGCTCTTTATAACGACATCAGATATGTTTTAGACCCCATCCAGCACACAGCTGAAGTCAGCGAAAATCACAAGGTCGGTGAATACCTTGTCATTCCGGACACCATCTATGCCAGCAGTCAAGTCTATCTCGTCACCGCCATCGGCGAAAACGCTTTCAAAGGCTGCAAGCAACTGGCACAAATCGTGCTCCCCGCTTCGTTGCGCACTATTGCTCGCGGAGCATTCGAGGGCACAGCTTTGTGGCTAAACAAAGACAACTGGGTTGAGGGGGCACTCTATATCGACAGTTGCCTCATCGCCACAGACAAAACACTCGTTCCGCGTTATGACGTCCCAGAAGGCACTCGTCTCATCGCTGCTGGAGCATTTGCTGGCAACAAAACAATCACCCGCATCACACTTCCATCAACCCTCAGCCGCATCGACTATGAGACATTTCGCGATTGCAAAAATCTCACCAAAGTAGAGATTCCTGCGTCCGTCACCAGCATTGGTCAAAACGCTTTTACTGGCACCGGCATTTGGCTCAACGAGAAACGCTGGCGCAAAGGCGCACTTTATATCGATAGCTGCCTTATTGCTGTCAACAATGACGCTCCGGCGAAGTTCTTCTTCAAGGACAAAGTGCCTACACGACTCATTGCCGAAGCCGCTTTCCGTGGCAATAAAACCGTGAGCAACGTCACTATTCCTACTACTATAACGATCATCCCTGCCGCATGTTTCTATGACTGTCAAGAGCTGTTGAATGTAACCATTCCCGAGCAAGTTACACGCATTGAACACTTCGCTTTCTATGGTTGCGTGCGGTTGCAGCACGCTTTATTATCCGACTCTGTGCAATACCTCGGCACGGGCGCTTTCTACAACTGCCGCAGCCTCAAAGAGCAACATCTATCACCATCTATCACCTATCTTCCTACGGCTTGTTTCTTCCTTTGTAGCAGCCTTGCACAGGTGCCTCTACCTGCCACAATGCGCGTCATTGGAGATGGTGCTTTTGCAGGATGCACTGCTATTGAAGACCCCGTCTTACCCGCACAACTCACTTACATCGGCGAAAAAGCTTTTGCCGCGTGCAGTAAGATTCGTACAATACACATCCCTGACCAAGTCACTATCATCCGCAAAGCAGCTTTTGCCGAATGTACACACTTGACCGAAATAACTTTGCCGAAAGGACTATATGCCGTGGATGACGAGACGTTCAAACACTGCATCACGCTCGAAAAAGTGTCCCTTCCTAAAGACCTCTATCGCATTGGAAGACAGGCTTTTAATGACTGCCAAGAGCTCTATAAAATAGCCCTTCCAGAAGGACTGCATCTCATCGAAGACGAAGCGTTCATGGAATGCAAGAAACTGATTGAGATTGACATTCCCGAGAAAGTCTCTCGTTTAGGCGAAGGTGCTTTTGCACAGTGTATCAACCTCTCCGAAGTCGCTTTTGGCGACAGCCTAATCACTATCGACGCAGGTGCTTTTGCACAATGCCGTCGCCTCTCTGAAGTCACTTTCCCCGCTCATCTCACTACCATCGAAGAGGAAGCGTTCTGGGATTGTACAAGTCTCAAGAAAGTGACTTTCAACGCCGAACTCAAAACAATCGGTCCCGCAGCCTTCAAGGGTTGCGAATCACTCAAGATTCCGACTCTTCCACCGACCGTTGCCGTAGGAAAAAGTGCGTTCAAAGGTTGTAAAGATTCTCGCTAACGGATGACACACTGATGGGCGATTTCTGTTCCCATCGTCACCACTTCATACACAGATTTTCCATCCCCTTGCGGTTGCAATGCTGACCAAGTGTAATACTGCACATTGCCCATTTGCTCGTGCGAACGCTTATGCACGTGTCCACTCCACACTTCTGTTACTCCGTTCGTTTGGAACATACCTGTCAACTCATGCACTTCCTCTAACGCCAATCCCGATGTCAATGCCTGGTTTCCGCTCGAACCAAAGAAATGCGTGTGGGTGAAGACAATTATATGTCGATAGCCCTCTTGGCTTTTGCTTTCTAATACGTCACGCAACCACTGTATCCCTTTGCGACCTACCGTGCCTTCGCCTGTGTCAATGCAAACAAACAAATCCAGTTTTTTGCCCGTCTCCGTGCGCGTGTCGAACCAGTAAAATGTGGTTGGAACGTATTGCTTATAAAACTCCCACTGATTGAAGAATAAATCATGGTTACCAATCGTATAAAACACCGTATCTTTGCCCACGCGGTATCCTGCTGGCGCCGTCGTCATCGCTTCAAAGAATGGTTGATAGTGGTTTTGTCCCGTAATCAGGTCTCCTAAGTGAATAGCAATTCGGCATGTCGTATCGCTCTTATAAGCTCGCGCGAAAGCCGCCACATACTGCGAATCCGTCGTCAAATGACTGTCGCTGCATACATATACCGCATATTCCTCGCTGGTCGTTAGGTGTGTCTCACCCTGTGACTGATTGTACAGCATCGACTGCTCAAACCGCACATCTACACGCGCAGACGAACTCGTCACAAACCCTTCTAAATCGTACTTACTGCATCCCATCAAGAGCAGAACAGGCAGCATATATAGTGTAATTCGTTTCATCGTTTCTCTCTTCTTAAAAACTATACGTTGCTTTTGCGCGAACCATCGCCTCGTAGAAATTTGCAGTCACGTGGAAGATTCCGCTCGGTTTACATATCACATCTAAACTCACACGCCAATGCGCGGTCGGGTCATACCGTCCACCAAGCATAAACAGTGGCTCAGTCATGCGCTCAATCTGAAAATCGTCATAGTTCGTTCCGCACACGTGAATATTCCAGTTGCAAGTCTGCGGTCTCGCACACACATCCACGCGATAGAGGATGTTTATCGGTTCCAACACACGCGTGCACACACCCTCATTATTCTTCATCGACAGCACACGTCCTGACCAACCAACCTGCACGCGCACATAGTCCATTCGATAGCCCACAGATAATCCCCAAGCCAAGTCCGATTGTCCAGCTCTGACCACACCTTTGTACAGCACTTGCCCATCTACAAACAACTCCCCTACGCGTAGCGCATACTTAGGTCGCAGTACCACACCTGCCGTGTATTCATTCGCTGTCGAAGCCTGAAACGCTGCCTCCATCTCAAAGTACCGATGAATAGGCATCGTACTCAGCACATCAAAATTCGCGTAACTTCCCAGCGAGTGATTGTACGCATACTCGACCCCTACCGACACGTTATATCGCTCTGCTTTAGAGGCTTGCGTTTGCTCTGCCGCCGCCACATGCGTGAAACTCAACAACGCCAATGCTATATATAGTATTCGTTTCATCATAGTTCAATCACTGTCCATCCCGACCCGCCCTTGTCTGGGTCGCCATCGTGATACACAATCTCTCCTGCGTGCCGACGTTTGAGGTCTCGGTTACGCGCTGCTAAATGCTCTCGCACCACTTGTTTAACCGCTCCCGTTCCTGTCCCATGCAGTATCGTCACGGTCCCCGCGTTCACCATAATCGCGTCATCTAAGTACGCAATAAATGCCTCTAATGCTTCATCCGCACGATAGCCGCGCAAATCCAGCGTCCGCTCAAATGTCAGTTTGCGTTGCCTAATCGTATTCACTACCGACGGTTGCACACTCGGCATCTGTTTTCCAATCGCTTTGAGGTCGCGGAAGTCATGCAGCACTTTCTGCTTTTCCGACTTATTTTCTTTGACCGCTGCCGACACCTGCAAATCTTTCTCTACCTTATTCTTTTGACTTTCCACTTTCTTGCGAGCGGCTTGCGTACGTGCTTTGTCTGCTTTGGATTCTTTGATTTCACGAATCGTCCGCTCTATCGTCGCATTCGACTCTTTCAGCAATTGTGCTGCCTGCTGATTAGCCTCTGCCAATATATCTTTTTTCTTGGCTTTTAGCCCAGCTATCTCTTGTTCATAGAATGCTATTTTCTCTTCCAAATGTTTCTCGCGTTGTCGGATGTTCTGTCGTTTATTTTCCCAATAGCGTTTATCGCGTGCGATGTCTTGCAGTTGTTTGTCGTAGTCAATATGCTCTTCACCCACCAACCCTGTCGCATGCTCAATGATATCAATGGGCAAACCAATCTGTTTAGCTATCTCTATCGCAAAACTCGACCCTGCCTGTCCCATACTCAGTTGAAACAACGGCTTGAGTTGCCCTCTATCGTACAGCATCGCGCCGTTCACCACTCCTTCCGTCTGTTCTGCAAAGTGCTTGAGATTCGTGTAATGGGTCGTGATTACACCAAAAGCCTTCTCTTCTACTAATCGCTGCAAAACCGATTCCGCAATCGCACCACCAATCAGCGGTTCCGTACCTGTACCAAACTCATCTATTAAGAATAAGGTACGCGCGCTCGCGTGACGCACGAAGTATTTCATATTGCGCAAATGACTTGAATAAGTGGATAAGTCGTCTTCTATCGACTGCTCGTCACCGATATCTATCATCAACTGCTCAAACACGCCCATCTGACTATCTTCATTCAACGGCACCAACAACCCGCATTGCAACATATATTGCACCAACGCAACCGTCTTCAAGCACACAGACTTACCACCCGCGTTGGGACCCGAAATAACCAACACCCGTGTTGCTTCATCTAATTTAACAGTCAGCGGAATAACAGTTTTGCCCGCTTTCTTAAAATTCATATACAATACCGCATGCCGTGCCCCGCGCCAGTCTATCATCGGCTTATTTTTCACCTGCGGTGCTATCGCTTGCAGTTCTTGCGCCAGTCGCACTTTAGCCACCAAAAAGTCTACCCATCCCAACAGTTCGTTCGTCGCTAATATCTCTTTCACTTGCGGACGCAGCCACGCCGTCAGTTCCAACAGTATTCGTGCGCGCTCGCGACGTTCCTCGCCTTCTAATTCGCGTATATGATTATTCGCTTCCACCACTTGTGCCGGCTCCACATACACGGTCTTTCCCGTAGCCGATTCGTCGTGCACGATACCGCCCACTTTACGTTTGTACGCAGGAGCAATAGGCAGTACTAATCGACCTTCTCGCAGGGTCGGCGTCGCATCTTTCTCTAACCATCCTGCGGCTTGCGCTTGTTTGATAATCGAAGCCAATGCACGACTGACGCTGCCTTGTGCTTTAACCAATTCGTGACGAATACGCCCTAACTCAGGCGACGCCGAATCCGCCAATTGCCCATATTTGTCAATCACTTTATCTATCGCTTTCACAAATCGCATCGGCGATAGCGCAGTCATGGCAGCAGCCTCTGTTTGAACCTGCCCTTTGTGCAACGCGCTTGCACTAATGACAGGGAAGCGTACACCATCCAAATGACTAAAGAAAGCCTCTAATCGTGCCGCATAATCGAGACTCTTGCGCAGTGCAAAAAGCTCGATTTCATCGAGAAACAGCCCTTCCACACGTATCCGTGCCAATGCCTCGCGCGTGTCGTTTATCTCTCCGCGCGGAAAGTCCAAAGACGAATCTTCGAGAATGTTCTTCATCTCGCGCGTCTCTTCTATGGCGTGTACGATAGACTCATAATCAGTCATAAACGCCATTGCCTCTACTTGTTCACGCCCCAACACAGACGCACACGCCCCTTTCAGCGCATTTCTAACAACCGTAAAGTCAATCTTACTCTCTATATTCTCCGGATATATCATCTTTTCTTATTTCTACTTTCGACTTTTGACTTTCTACTTTTTTAACGAATCAGACCGCAAAAGTAGGCATTTTTTTTGATATACGCAAATATTCCCCCAAAAATCGCACAAAATTTATCACCATCCCCACTTTCGTTGTTAATTTGCATTAAAGTCCACACACCGCACTTTTCCTCATTTTTTGCGCAGTTTAGGTCGTTTTTAGGAGAAAAATTTTAGCATACGTTAAGCAACCCTTAAGCAACCCCTACCTTACCCTTACCTTACCATCTCTTTTTTCAGCACTTTTCTCATTGCTAATTTACACTTCTTAACCCTTTTACTTCTACCTTCTACTTTGAGCAAATCAACAAATGCGACCTTCTTATTTCAAAATTCGCTGCAAAGATACAAAATAAAAATCCATTTGTCAAGACCTCACCGCATTTTCCTGCAAAAAACCTTCATTTTTTGTAACATTTTTTCTTAAAAATTTGCAAATACAAAAATATTTTTGTACCTTTGCAGCCGATTTTGAAAAACACATGGCAAAGAATAACGAAATACAATCAATGATGTTGAGTTCTGAAGTTGAGGAGATACGCAGTCGCATTTATATTGTGCGTGGTGTGCCTGTGATGTTTGACTTCGACTTAGCGAGATACTACGGCATTGAGACTCGTGTATTGAAGCAGGCTGTACGTCGAAATATGGATAGCTTCCCAGAGGATTTCATGTTTGAGCCTACGGAAGAAGAACTTAACTTCTTGATTACCAATATGGGATCACAATTTGTGACCCCAAAAACGAAGACACCTTTTGGCGGTTATACTCCTTATGTTTTTACCGAAGCCGGCGTTGCTATGTTAAGTGCCATTTTGAAATCCTCTGTAGCAGTGAACACAAGGGTACAGGTAATGCGTGGTTTTGTTGCGATGCATCAGTATCTATCGCAAAACGGAGCGTTGATGTATAGGATGGATAAGTTGGAATCAACGCAGCAGGAGCAAGCGGAACAACTCAAAGCGGTTATGTCAGGGGTTGACACCATTCTTACCGAGTTAGAGAACCGCCGCGATACCTCCCGTCCTAACCCTATCGGCTACGATGCTATTGCAAAGAAATATGAAAAAGAAAAATAATAACCGTGCATCGTGAATTGTGCACCGTGAAGTAATCGTGCACCAAATCAAAAAACACAGCCCAAATGCACTAAAAACCATAAAAACACAACATTTTTTTCTTAAAAAATTTGCAAATACAAAAATATTTTTGTACCTTTGCAGCCGATTTTGATAAATCGCGCATTACAAACCAAATAGTATGACAAAGAAGAATACTGATATTAAAAAACGAATCAATACTCAATCTCCATCAAAGGTGCAAACTATTTCGATGGAAGATGTGCAGGATAAAATAATTATCTTGCGTGGGCAGCGTGTGCTATTGGATAGAGATGTTGCGGAACTATATGGTGTGGGAACGAAAGAGATTAACCAGGCTGTTAAAAATAATCCCAAGAAATTCCCTTATGGGTTTATTTTTGGTGTAGATGAGTATGAAAAAGACGAACTGGTCAAAAATTTTGACCGGTTTAACTCCTTAAAACACAGCGTGGTAACGCCAAATGCATTTACAGAACGTGGACTCTATATGTTGGCTACCATCATGAAAGGAGACCAAGCCATTGAGACCGCGTTGGCTATTGTTAATACGTATGCGACGGTCAAAGAGTTGGCGCGTACCGTTCGCTCTTTGCAAGAAACAGAATCCCAAGCAGAGCAAAAACCCTTGTTGAAGCGAACAGGCGAGTTAATCGGTGATGTGTTGGGGTCTGACCTTTCCACGACTGGAACGGAAACCGAATTAGAGTTGAATTTTGCGATGTTGAAAGTTAAGCACACTATTAAACGTGAGAAGAAATAGCGCGAGCTATAACAATAATTCAAACGATTAACCCAATTTATTAACCCTTTAAATTTTTACGCTTATGAAAAACAAAATTTTTATCGCGAATAGATAAGCTTCTGTTTTGATTGCGTAAACATTGATAATAAAATTTAAAAAATGGACTAATTATGGCAATAACGATTCCTATAAGTAACATTCCTTCCACCCCATTGATTAATATGGAGGAGTATAAGTCGCGCGTGGAACAATACGCAGCGGCACTTTGGAAACAAATGCTTGATGCGGAAATGATAAGGGCAGAGCATAAAGAGATTAAACACCATTCTTCTGCTCGTATTTCAGCATTAAGTTTACATGGGGGAAAAACAATTTCTCCCAACATTGACGAATCAGAGGCCATTTATTTAGAGAAGTATGCTAACCGCTTTCATTGATACGAACATCCTCTTGGATCTGCTACTTAGTCGGTCTCCGTTTAATAAGGATGCCGAGACTTTGTTTTGGTTAAGTGAGGAGAAAAAAATCCATCTTCAAGTATCGGCTATTTCCATTATAAATGCGGCTTATGTGGCTCGTCGCAATCAGTTTGATTATAAAGATATCCGTAAAGCGTTAATTGCTTTGCTCGACTTTGTAACTGTCCCTAACACAGACAAACAAGTTATAATAAATGCCCTTCAGTCTAATTTTACCGATTTTGAGGATGCTACTCAAATGTATTGTGCTAAGGATGGCAAAGCAGATGTGATTATCACACGTGATGTAAAGGACTTTATTCATTCAGAAATACCAACTGTAACCCCGACTGAGTTTCTTATCGCTCATCAGGATTTACTTTAACCCAATTTATTAACTTATTATTAACCCTTTAAATTTTTACGCTTATGAAAAACAAAATTTCAATGCGAATAGGGATGTGGAATACCCCCCCCTGTATTCGCAAGTTTTTAACCTCCCTTAAAGCCCTCACCCTCCTCCTCGTGATGCTGATGAGTGTCAATGTGTGGGGAGCAGAGAAAACGTACACCCACGCTTTTACCACAGCACCAACAGCAAGTGCTGATAACACATTGAGTTCTGTTGTGTGGACTTTTGGCTCTGGTACTAATCTAGGTAGTTACAACAGTGGAAACTATGCTGGAGTTCAATTAGGAACAAAAAATGCAACAGGATCAATTACAATGACTACAAAAAATAATTGGGGAGAAGAAGATAATGCTTATAAGGAATATACAAAGATTAAGGAAGTCTATGTATGGCTAAATAATGGTACTGGAAGTATTAGTGCTACGGTAAAAATAGGAGGCGTTGCAGCTACCGCATCTGGTACTGTTTCTAAAAACTCCCAGGCAAAATCATATAGCGATGCTTCTAAAATAACATATACGCCTGCAAGTAATAGCAATACAGGAAAAATAGAGATTGCATTTTCAACTTCTAGTAAGGCTGGTTATTTTTGTGCAGTTGAAGTCGTTTGTGAAGAAGGCGACACTCCAACCGAGCCAGTTGCTCCTTCTATCACGACCCAACCAGAGGGTGCTTCTTACGAAAAAGATGCTACTGCAACAGCATTAACTATTGCAGCATCGGGAAATCCTACCCCCACTTATCAATGGTATTCTAATACTACAGAAAGCACTTCGGGTGCATCTCTTATTTCTGGTGCAACCAATGCTTCTTATACCCCAAGTACGGCTACTATTGGTACTAAGTATTATTATTGCGTTGCTACGAACACTCAAGGTTCTGCAACGTCTGATATTGTTGCCGTTACCATAACGGCTGCTCTGCCAAAGATTACAATTACAGCAAGTTCGATTAGTGATTTTAGTGGTTCTTATGCAGATCGTACATGGACGGCTGATGGGGTTTCTGGAAAATGCTTCGCGTATAAATCTAGCGAATTGATGCAATTTAATAGTACTCCTTATGTTTATAACACAACCGAGGTTCCTGGAAAAATAAAATCCATTAAGATTGTTAAAGGCGGAGGAAGTGATAGAAGTTGGTCTGTTTATTGTGGAACAAGTGCATTAACAAGCACAGAAGGAGGAACACAAATTGGAACTTCTCAAACAGTAAGTACAAGTTATACTTGGACTGTTCCTGACAATACAGAGTATACTTATTTCTACATAACGAAAGGAAGTAGTTCTACTCAAATTTCAGAATTTGTCATCACTTACGAAGAACTTGCTTCCACTAACGAGGCAGTAACTTTTGCTGCTCCTGCGGATGGCTCACTTGTTATCAAGAATGGTGCAACTCCTATCAATTCGGGTACTACTATTCAAGACGGAACTGTTTTGGGCGTAGAATTTGGGATGACCCCTGCTGAGGCATATAAAGATGTTGCTATTAAAGTGACCAAGACCGATGGTGGAGACGATGTAACTTCTACCGTTTACAATGCTACGAAAAAGCAAATCACTATGCCTCGCTATCCGATTACAGTGGCTGTTACCTTTACTAAACTCTATAAGATTGAGGCAGCAACCGTTACCGGTGGTACTTTATCTTGGGAAGATGCAAACAACGCAAAACCGACTTATGTTGAGGCTGGTACTTATATCCAAGCATTGCAAGAAGAAGCTACTCACTACGAGTTCAAGAGTTTTGATATTTACAAGACAGATGATGCTACTACCAAAGTAGAAGATGCCGAAGGTATGTTCGAAATGCCCGCTTATGATGTAACTATCAGCGGTACTTTTGAAGAAATGCAATGTACGGCACTTCCTTCTGCTCCCGTATTGGTCACTCCGACTATTTCTTATGCTGAAGGCGTCACTCTTAATTGGACGAAACTTGATGCTGCTTCCGGTTATCTTATCAATGTATGGAAAGGTTCAACTAAGGTTGTAGAGGATGAGATGATTGAGGATGTTAACACTCTTTCCTATAAGATTACGGCAGAATTGGGCATCAATACTGAATACAGTTATTCTATTGCCGGTATTGGTGATGATGAAACTTATTGTATGATTGGTAATCCTGCAAATGAATCTACCTTTACCACTGCCGATTATCCCGCAGTTGTTCTCACTCTCAGCGAGAATGAAAATACAACTCCTGTAAATGGCAAACTGAATACACCTATCACTCTGCCGACCGTCTCTACCCAAGCTTGCGATGGCAAAGTATTTATGGGTTGGAGCGAAAATGCAATAGATGGCGAAGTTGCTAAGGAGCAAGTAACTCTGTTAGAGGCAACTTACACCTTCGATAATCCTTCTGTTTTGACAAAGACTATCTATGCTGTTTATGCTGCTGTTGTTTCAGAAGGTCAAGATTCTTATCAGAAAACAACCTCTTTGGCTACCGGTGATAAGGTTATCTTTGCAACTGAAGATAACTCTAAACCATCTACTGGCGTAACTGGAGCAAATAGTAACAATAAAGATGCAACTGTTAGTGAAACGGCTTCTGATTGGATGATATTTACTGTGGAAGCAGGTTCTGCACAAGGAACATTTAAGTTCAAAAATGGAACCAACTACATCACAGCGGCATCAAGTGCATTTAAATTAACAACTTCAGCAAGCGACTTTACATTAAATGAATCTTCCCAAGCGATTTGGACGAGTGGGTCTGATAAGTATGCATTGTTGAAGAATAGTGACTATTATCGTCACTACAAAACGTCAAACTCCTATACTAAATTCTATGTTTGGAAGGTTATTCATGGTGAGAAAACTTATGGAAACTATTGCACTACTTGCCAAGCTGCTGTAGCTGCTCCGACATTTGGTTTAGAAGGAGGCAATTATAGTGAGGCTAAAACGCTGACGTTGTCCGCTACTGAGGGTGACATTTATTACACCATCAACGATGGCGAAGAAACCAAATATACGGCTGCTATTGCACTTAACAATCGTGGTACTTACGAAATCAGCGCTTATGCAAAAATAGATGACCGCACAAGTGATATCGTTACTAAGACTTACACGCTTAATTGGGCATATACTTTAGACGAACTTGCCGCTTCGGATGTTGCTTCGGGTACATCGGTGCAAGTTACATTTGAGAATAAGGAAATAACAGGCTTCTATACAAATGGTCAAGGAAAGCGTTACGGAATTTATGTGAATGTTCAAAAGGGAGGCAAAGATGTTGAAATCTATTGCAACCAAGCAGAACATCCTAATACTTGGGAAACGGGAGGTGTTGTGTCTTCTAAACAAGCAATTACCGGAACTTGGACTTACTATAGTGGAGGTTCACAGTGGGAGTTCTGCCCGAGCAATTGGAATGACATCAATTACACCGCTCCTGCTAAGATTACATCTCTTGTGATCACAGGCGATGTAGACAACAAGAACTACACCGCTGGTCAGAAACTTGACTTCACAGGTTTGACAGTTACTGGTGTTTATAGCGACAATACCGACCAAAATGCTCATACTGAAGATGTGACAGACGAGATTTCTTGGACAGAGGTTACTCTCACTGAAAATCAACCAGAGGCAACTGCAACCGCTACATTGAATAATGCTAAAACAGGCAATGTCGCAGTTAACGCAAGCAAGACCATCACCGGTTTGACTGTTGGTGCTGCTAAGACATTGGAAAGCATTTACGTTGCTGATGATAGCGAACATAAGAAAACATTCTTTGTTGGCCGTCCGTTCAGTGCGGAAGGTTTGAAAGTAATGGCTCATTACAATATGGGTGATGACCAACAAATCGCTGTGGCTAACTTGAATATTACCAATACAACCTTCTCTGAGGCAGAGGCAGAACACGCTATCAATATCTCCTATACAGAGAATGGCGTGGAGAAAACCACCTCATACAATGTGGAAGTTACTTACATGAACCTCAACGACTTGGTCGCAGCTACTGACATCAATGACCACGACCACGTTTATGTGAAGTTTGAGAATGTAATGATTACCAAGTTAGTCAACAAAGGTATTCTCTTAAATGTGCAGAAGGGTGACAAAGATATTGAAATCTATAACCAATCTGCCAATTGCCCTAATACTTGGGAACAATACGGAACCGTTTCTGCTACCCTTAACAATGTTGAGTGGACAAACTACCAAGGAACTTGGGAATTCAAGATAAGCAATTGGGACGTTGTAGAATATGCTGCTCCGAATATTCCTGTAACGAGTATGGAAATCAGCCCTGCTGAGGTTTCTGTTGGTGAAACAAAAACCACTACTTTGTCTATCATTTACGATCCGACTAACGCAACGAATACTGGCGTTACATGGGCTGTAACCGAAGGCAGCGACTATGCAAGCGTTGATGAAGAAGGTGTAGTAACCGGTCTTGCTGTTGGTACCGCTACGATTACGGCTACTTTGAAGGCCGATGAGAATATCACCGCAACGCGCACAGTAACGGTAACCGAAACGGCAAAGTGCGAGATTTCATACTACGTTAAGGGTGAAGTGGCTTCTACGCAGAACATCGCTCGTGAAGAGGAAGGTACACTGACTTATGTACCTGAATTGGAAGTTGCCGGTTACACCTTCGCCGGTTGGGCTGAGGATGCTATCGCAGAAGAGACTGCAACCGCAACACTCATCTCTACTTATACTCCGGCTGCTGACGAAGCAACCAAGAGCGTATATGCTATCTACAAACGTGTAGATGACAGCAGTCCTACTTACCAACAATATGCAAAAGTTACCTCCGCCCTCACCGATTGGAGTGGTGATTACCTCATTGCCTATAGCGATGAAATCTTTGCTAATGGTCAAAAAGGTGGCAAAGATGATGAAGGTGCTATTGGTAAACAATATGTAATTGCAAATCCAGGAGAGGCATTAAGCGGCAATGTGGTAACTAAAGAATGGGGTGATCAATACAAGGTTACTCTTGAAGAAATCAGCGCAGGTAGCAATACATACGTACTGAAGACGCAAGATGGTAAGTATAACTATCAAACGTCTAATGCCAATGGCTTGACAGCTTCAAGCACAAAGAGTACTGCGGCTCAATATCCTATCTCCGTTACTTTCACTTCGGAGAATGATGTGAAACTCGCTTTAGGTGGCGGTGCTGCTGGTGCGGTATTCCGTTATAACACAGATCAATACTTCCGTTACTATAAGAATGGTGGTCAAAATGCTGTTTACCTCTACAAGTACGATGAGGGTTCTGCTTTATACACCTCTAATCCTGTGGCTAAGGTGAAAGTGACTTTCAACCTCGATGGTGGTGTAGGCGGTTGCGGTACGATTACCGTTAACGAAGGTGAAGATGTAACTCTTTGCGATGCCGCTCCTACCAAAGACCTCAATAAGTTCAAAGCTTGGTCTGATGGTGTGAACGAATATGCTCCGAGTGCTACGATTACGAACGTAACGGAAGACATCGAACTGACCGCTCGATGGATTGCTAAAAAGCAATACACCATCTCCTTCAATAAGGGTGGTGCTGCCGGAACAACTCCTGCTTCCATCAAGGATTATGAATATAACGAGGTAACTCTGCCCGCACAAGGCGACCTCTCTAACCCTGGTTATATCTTTGGTGGTTGGAACGATGGCGAAACAACTTATGCCGGTGGAGCAACCTTCACGATGCCTGAGAAGAACGTTTCTATGACTGCTGTTTGGGTTCTTAAAACCAATGATAAGTGGTACCTCGTTACCTCTGCAGACCAACTTGCCGCTGGTAAACAATATGCAATTGTTGCCAATGACAAAGACGCAGCTATGGGTGCAAAGCCTTCTGATGAAGATTATATGGCTAAAGTAACTGCTTCCTTCAATGACGACAAGTCTATGATGATTGCTATTGATCCTTCGGCTGTTATTCTTACCCTTGGTGGTAATGCTACCGATGGTTGGACATTATCAAATAATGGTCAATACTTAGGCTCTAGCACGGTTAAGAAGATGGCATGGAGCACAGAAGTAGGCGATGCTAACAAGTGGGAAATTACCATTGCTGACGGAGAAGGCGATTATGAGGCAAAAATCAAGAACACGGTTGGATATTTGTGCTACAATGCTGGTAGTCCACGTTTCACAACGTATTCTTCTGTTCAATCTAAAGTTCAACTCTACGTTCTTGTTCCTGCAAAAGCTATTGATGAAGAAGTGAACGCTTCTACTCTTGATGCTCACGCAGATGTGACTGTCAACGAGGGTGGTAACCTACTTGTTACTGAAGGCGACATTGAACTTGGCGATGTTTATGTAATGGAAGGTGGTAAAGTAACCATCCAAGGTACAGCCACCCTAACCGTTAACAACTTCGTTATCAAGTCCACCATGGCTGGCGGTAAGTCTGGTCAGGTGATTGGCGTAACCTCCAACCTCACAATCACCAGCAACGCTTACTTTGATGTAACACTTGGTGATAACGCTAATCCTGAGAAGTGGCACGCATTTGCCGTTCCGTTCAATGTAGATGCTATCAATGGCATTTATGACTTGGACGACAATAAACTGACCAACGAAGTAAACTACGCTATCATGTCTTATCATGGCGATGTTCGCGCACAAGGTCAATACGGTTGGAAGAAGTTCCGCGGAATTATGAATCCTGGCGTATTCTACCTCATGACCGTAGATGGTGAGCGCACTACTTACCGCATGAAGATGAATGGCGTCTTCAGTGCTTCAAGTACTGAAATCTCGGTTCAGCAATATGCAAGTGGCATCACAACGGATGCTGGTTGGAATGGTATTGCCAATAACCAATTAGGTTATAGTTCTATAGGCGTTGATGTTCAAGTGCTCAATCCTACATCATACACCTATGAGGTAATGACGGCAAGTACGTACAATTTCACCGTAGGTACTCCGTTCTTCTATCAAGCAAATGCAACCGGTACGATTGATTTGACCGCTCCTAATGCAGGTGAAAACTATGCTCCACGTCGTGTAGGTGCTGCTGAGATAAAGAATGTTGCTATTCGTCTATCTAACGCCAAGTACACCGACCACCTCTATCTCTCAGCTACCGATGAGGCAACAAACGAGTACCAGATTGGTCGTGACCTTGTGAAGATGACGATGACGAACACACCTGCTGTTCCACAAATCTTCGCTGAAGCATACGGAAATAAACTCTGTATGGTAGATGCTCCGATGGTAAATGAAGAAGCAACGTATGCCCTTAATCTCTATGCTCCTGCTGCTGGTGAATACACCATAGGCGCTGCACAAGTAGAAGGCTACGAACTGTTCCTCACACAAGGCGGAGTGGCTATCTGGAACTTGTCAATGGGCGAAACTGCTATTGAACTGAAGAAGGGCAATAACAATGGATATGGTATCGTCATCAAGAAGGCACACAACACGACTACAGATGTTGAAAATGTCTTCGGCAATGGTGAGAATATCCAAAAGTTCATCTTCAACGATAACCTCTATATCGTCCGCGACGGTAAAGTATTTGACGCACAAGGTAAGTTAGTAAAATAACTGCAAAATTTTAATCCTAATCCATCCTTTTCGGGTGGGTTAGGATAAAAAATGCTCCAAAATGAAGAAAAAATGAAAAAAAATGCAAAATAATTTTGCTATTCAAAATAATAGCATTATCTTTGCAGACGATTTCATGACTCATTCGAAATGAAGTACAACGAATTACATAAGTTACTCCGTCGAATAGGATGTTATCCTTTGGATCAGCAGATGGCAGGTCACCCCGTGTGGTATAGCCCTCTGACACAAAAGAAATTTACTACCAGTAATCATGGTAACCACGAAGTGGCAACTGGAACGCTACGTAGTATTAAGAAAATATCCGGACTAATTTAAGTGTAATATGAAGAAAGTTATAGCAATAGCAGAACGTGCCGAAGATGGTTTTTACAGCGTTTATACAGATGCTGAAGCATTACCATTTGGTATCGTAGGCGAAGGTTCTTCTTTGGCAGAAGCTATAGGAGACTTTAAGAACGTGTACGCAGCTATGCGTGAGGCTTATATGGCTGAAACAAATAAAACATTGGATGTTGACTTTGAATTCCAATGCGATATGCGCTCATTGTTGCAATACTATTATTCCTATATGACTTTAGCAGGAATGCAACGGTTGACGGGAATTAATCAAGGGCAACTAAGCCAGTATATCAACGGCACTCGTAACCCTTCACCGCGTACAACTTCAAAAATCGAATCTGCCCTACAACATTTTGGACAAGAACTTAGTCAAGTAACATTTATTTAATAGATTTATATGATGAAAAAAATGTATAACCAACCGAAAGTAGAAGTAACCATTCAGGTAGAAACCAAACAACCAGTAATGCTCCTGAGTTCTGGCTCAGCACCAGAAACAAGATAATAATATTGCTTATCTACATTGATTAGCCTCCTACTAACCGATATTGGCATCCACAAAAGCCTATTCGGTTAAAAGACTTCAAAAGAACTGCAATTCGCAAGAGTTGCGGTTTTTTTGCCACATCGGTTGCTTTTAGAAGAAAAGTGAGGAGTTTTGTGCGTTTTTTTTAGGAAAAATTGCTAAAAAAATTTGTAGGTATCAAAAAAAATACCTATCTTTGCAGAAAATTTGTAAAACCCACATAAATTATGCCAGAAATTTACCGCATATTTGGATTTAAAATTCGCTTCTATAGCGATGACCATGAGCCTATTCATGTGCATATTGTTGGACATGATGGTGCCGCTCGTTTTGAATTACAAAATGATAAGTTTGTGCTTATTCAGTCCGAAAACATTAAACTATCTGATTTAACTAGACTACAAAAATCCGTCAACGAAAACGCTGATATTATTATTGATCGTTGGCACGAATATTTTAATAGAAAATGAAGCTAAAAAAAGTTTGGATAGACAATAATTACTTATTTGGTTTAGGTGATGATGGTAAGACTTATCGTCAAAGTTTGTTGTGGTACCGCAGGCTAATGAATGCAACGCCTCAACAACAAGCCAATTACGAATTAGAGCCTTTCGGCGTACATTGGAATGATATTGACGAAGATATTAGTTATCAGGGATTTATTGACCGCAACAATGTCGAACCTACCGCGTTACAGAAATTTCTATTAACCCATCGAGAATTGAACTTGGCAGAACTTGCTAAGCGATTGGATATGAATACAACTTTGCTTCGCAACTACGTTTATGGTTGGAAAACTCCTTCCGCAGAACGAGAGCAACAAATCTGGCAAATGATTCAAAAAATAGGACGAGAGTACTTGGCTATTTAACATCTTTTTTTGCAAAAAGATATGCTTTTCTGCCTAAAAATTGTAAAAAATAGGCAAATTATTTGCATATTAGGCAAAAAAGTTGTACCTTTGCAGCAAAATTTGTAAAGAACTTATATAAACAAGGAGGTTATTATGGCTACATCAATGACATTAGACTATGACATGAACGACCAACGCGCTGTAACGATGTTGGAACTCCTCTTAGCATCAGGCTTATTCACACAGCGGAAGCCTTCCATTGATTCTGCTTTAGAAGATATACAAGCCGGTCGCATCAACCATTATAACTCTATTGAGGAACTGAAAAACAAATTTGCCAATGTATAGCATTGATACCACTGAACAATTCGAAATCTCGTTCCGACAATGTATCCGCAACGGCAAAAACCCACAAGAGTTATGGGATGTCGTTGAGATGCTTGCTGAAAACGGTTCTCTTCCAGACGAGTTTCGACCTCACCAATTGCAGGAACGTTTTGCCAATCTTTGGGAATGTCATATCGAAGACGACTGGTTACTTATTTGGCGGCAAGATGATAAACGTTTAACACTCCTTCTAACCGATACAGGCACCCATAAAAGCCTATTCGGTTAAAAGACTTCAAAAGAAACTGCAATTCGCATGAGTTGCAGTTTTTTTAAATATGTTTTTTGCAAAAAGATATGCTTTTGAGGCTAAAAATTGTAAAAATTAGACAAATTATTTGCATATTAGGCAAAAAAGTTGTACCTTTGCGCGAAAATTATAAAACACATACTACTATGGCTACAAAAGAGACTAAACAAGAAAGAGTAAACCCCACTTGGGAAGCAGCAATGAAAACAAGGTAGTATCATCATTAATGACCCTGCTTGGAGAATATGAGATATATGTTAGACATTTAGAACTAATATTTAACACAAAATAAGCACTGAAGATTAACCTCCTCAATGGTTAATCAATTGGAACTCCTAAAAAACTGTAATTTTGCAGCGCAAATATTTATATATCACTTATTATAACACACATATATATAAGCAATTACAAGCTAATAACTTTATTACTAATAACCTTATTACTAATAACATTATTACTAACAGAATTAACAAAATTATATAAAGATGCCAGCAACCGCGTTAATAAATCAACTGTCAACCATCCTATTTTGGGATATGGATAAGACTCAACTGGATGTGGAATCTCATTCACAACAGTTGATTCAACGTGTACTTGAATACGGCACATTGCAAGATTGGCGTCTAATCAGGAACTACTATGGTATGAGCCGCATCGTGAAAGAATGTCAACAAATGCGGACGTTAGATCCTTTCGCATTGTCTTTTATTTGCGCTATGTCTGACACCAAAAAAGAAGAATATCGATGCTTTCACTTCGCACAATCTTACCCAACACATTGGAACTCTTTAGAAACTGCAATTCGCATGAGTTGCAGTTCTTTGCCAGAATAGCGACGGTATAGAGTGGTCGCGAAATGGTCGCGAAGTGGTCGCGAAATGATCACGGAATAATCGCGGAATGGTCGCCTTTTAACCTGCGAAAGAGCAGCGGGATTAAACGGGAAATGCCCTGCTAATACTCCAAAAAATACAAAAATCTTACTTTTTTATTCAAATATTTGCATATTTGATTTTTTTTTTGTAATTTTGCCGCCGTTTTTAGATTATGCGTGATTGCGCATAACAAAAGGCATAAGTAGAAAGTAGAAAGTCGAAAATAATTATATTTTATAAAAAAAACTCACGAATATGAAATTTAACGTATCAAGTTCCGCCATGTTTGCACAATTGCAAGCAGTGAGCAAAGTGATTGCCCCAAAAAACAGCCTCCAAATTTTAGAAGACGTACTGTTTGACCTCCAAGGCAACGAATTAACCATGACAGCATCCGACGGTGAAACCACCATCCGCACTGCTATCGAAGTAGAAAACGCAGAAGGACAAGGCAAAGTAGCCAGCGGCGCTAAACTGCTCCTCGAAACACTCAAAGAGTTCCCTGAGCAACCTCTCACTTTCCAAATCGATGACCAAAACTTCTCCATCAACATCACCAGCGCTAATGGTACCTACTCTTTTGTTGGTGCAAATGGCAACGAATACCCAGAAATGGCTGTAGAAGGCGAAGAAACAGGTCGCATCGCTATCCCCGCTAACGTATTACTGGACGCCGTAAACAAAACTATCTTCTGCACCGCAGATGACGAACTCCGCCCCGTAATGAACGGTATTTATTTTGATATGCAAGAAGACAAAGTGGTACTCGTCGCTACCGACGCTCACCGCCTCGTACGCTATACCAACAAAAGCGTTCACGCTACCGCAGCAATGAACTTTATTCTGCCTAAAAAACCTGCTAACTTGCTCAAAAACGTATTAGCTAAGGAAGAAGGCGAAGTAAACATCATCTTCGGTGCAAAGAACGCACGCTTCGAATTTGGCAAAACGCTCATCGTTTGCCGCCAAATCGAAGGACGCTACCCTAACTACAATGCTGTTATTCCACAAAACAATAGCAACGTCGTTACCGTTGACCGCCAAACAATTGTCAACGCCTGCAAACGCGTAGCTGTATTTGCAAATACCGGCACCAGCCTTATCAAATTAGCCCTCAGCGAAAATAGCATTAAGATTTCTGCACAAGATATCGACTTCTCCACTTCCGCAGAAGAAACTATCGCATGCAGTTACACCGGAACTCCAATGGCAATCGGCTTCAAAGCACCTTTCCTCATTGAGATTCTCAACGCTGTCACCAGCGCAGACGTTACCCTCTTACTTGCAGACCCAGCTCGCGCTGGACTTATCCTGCCTACAGAAAACGAAGAGAATGAGGATCTGCTCATGCTCCTAATGCCAATGCTACTCAACGACTAATGAAACTACAACTCACACGTCCACTGGTGTTCTTCGACCTGGAAACAACAGGCGTCAACATCGCTACAGACAGAATAGTCGAAATTAGTTACTACAAGCTCTTCCCTAACGGTTCATCCGAAGGGAAGACGCTTCGTATCAAACCGACAACAATGTCTGGCGGCGTGGAAGTGCAAATGCACATTCCCGAAGAAGCATCATCTGTACACGGCATAACTGACGAAGATGTCGCTAACTGCCCTACTTTCAAACAAGTAGCAGCAGAACTTGCACGTATACTCGAAGGAAGCGACCTCGCCGGATATAACTCCAATCACTTTGATGTGCCACTGCTGGCAGAAGAGTTCGCACGCTCCAACGTGAACATCGACCTCAAACGCATGCACCTCATTGACGCCTTCACCATCTTCACCAAAAATGAACCACGTAACCTCACCGCTGCGTACAAGTTCTATTGCGGCAAAAACCTTGAAGATGCTCACTCCGCCAATGCCGACACCATGGCAACAGTCGAAGTGCTGATGGCACAATTGGAGCGATACGACATCCCAACAACCGTCGAAGAACTCGCTGAATATACACAAGGCAAACAGAAATGTGCCGACTTCGCTGGACGAATCGTCTATGACGAACAAGGCAATGAATGCTTTAACTTTGGCAAATACAAAGGACTCAAAGTGAGCGACGTGTTCAAACGCGATACCGGTTACTACGGATGGCTAATCAATGGAGACTTTCCACAATATACAAAAAACGTCTTCACACGAATCTATCTAACGAGATAGAGTATAGACCGCTGCGCTGAAAGAGTATAGACCGCTGCGCTGAAAGAGTATAGACCGCTGCGCTGAAGGA
>JAKSNG010000001.1 GCA_024400125.1 Paludibacteraceae bacterium | reverse complement strand
AACATAATCAGTTAATTTATCAAAAAACTGTCTACCTTATTTAGGAAAAGTCATAGTATTAATCCGTCTAACTTTTTGGGGTCACATCATAGTAAACTGCACTTTTATTAAAATGTGCAACTATTGGGCACAAAGGCTGACGCCTTTTATACCACTTTTGCCCTATATTCTTGTGGACAAGCCCCCATCTTATAGCGCAAAAAGTGCTATTATTTGATTAAAATCAAATTTTGTGCCCAATTTATTTGCACATTCCAAAAATTTGTTGTACCTTTGCACGCTAAATTGAAAAAGTAGAATATAACTATGTTAGAGATTTTGAAATTTACTATTCCGGCATTGATTGTACTCGCGTGTACTTGGATTGTGATGCGGCAGCTATTCAAAAACGAAGAGGAAAAACGTATGTGGGAACTCAAAAAAGCTTCCCAGAAGGAAATTTCACCCGTTCGCTTACGCGCGTACGAGCGCTTGTGCTTGCTATTAGAGAGGACACAACCGGAACATCTGCTCATGGACGTCGATATGAATGGATTGTCCGTACAAGACCTGCAAAAACACTTACTACGCACTATCCGACTGGAGTTTGACCACAATATGAGTCAGCAAATCTATGTCAGCGATGACACATGGGCTAAAGTGATGCAGGCACGCAACGAGATTGCTGCTTTCGTCAATGCTATGGCTATTCAACTGCCCAAAAACAGTACCGCGATGGACTATGCCAAGATACTGATGACTGCGTATAACACCAATGGTGAGACACCGCACGAAATAGCCCTGACTGCACTCAAAGAAGAAGCAAGAGGAATGCTGTAGACACCCCCAAGCCCCCTCTAAAGAAGGGGGATGTAAAAACGAAGACGTTAACGTTGACGTTGACGAAAACGAAGAGAGGGGAGACACCCCCAAGAGCGAAAGCGCCCCTCTAAAGAAGGGGGATGTAGGAAAAGTTGATAAAGAAAAGATACATATTATTACTCATGCTGGCGGTAGCGATACTGGCAGGATGTGAACCGGACGAGAAATGCAGGCAAAACATGCGTGTGGTGGCGTGCGTGACGCTACGAGGCATAGCCGTCGATTCAACACTCGTGGGAACAGAATTTACGAAATGGGATAGCATAACCATCAAACATATAACTACCGACTCGGTGCTGTATGACAACCAAAAAGACCTATCTACATTGCGCTTCCCGCTGACAGTAGATACAACTATGAATAGCTACGCCATGACGTGGAGAGGACAGACCGACACACTCTATATCCGCTACACCAACACCATGCAATATGTGTCCATGGCATGCGGCTGCATCGTTTATCACACGATTGACAGCGTCTGGGCAAAACAGGTGTGGATGGACTCGGTGTCGATTATCAATAGTACGGTCGAGAACCACGAGCAAGAAAACATAAAGATTCATAGCACAGTCGCACAATGAAGAGGATGAGGATATATGGGGTTGGATTGATAATGCTGATGGCACAAGTCATCTTCGCACAAACAGATACACTGACCAATACCAACCGTTTCAAAGACGGAACACGTATCTACGCCGACTCCGCTATCTATCAAGGGATGAACTTGAAGCTGGATATAGCGAATACCATCATCGAGGCTGCGGTATCCAAAGGCAAAACACTCAGCTTCGAAATGGCATGGAACGTGAGACTGAAACAACGCTTCTACCCCACTCTCGAACTGGGATACGCCCAGTCAGAAGCTGAAGCCTACGGAGGCAAACATAATGGAAAAGGCGGATTCTTTAGAGCAGGATTAGATATCAACGGACTCAAGAAACACCCCGAACGACTGAACTCATTGTTAGTAGGTGTGCGTGTGGCTTCGGCTTTTCAAGGATATGACTTGACCAATGTGATGGTCAACGGAACTGACTATAAACTGGATTTTTATAACCAATTTCAAGCAGATTGCTGGGGAGAGATTGTAGCAGGATGTCAGGTGCAAGTGTGGGAAGGACTGCAATTTGGATGGTATGTGCGGTACAAGATATTGTTCACACGTACTGCGAAAGAAGGTAAAGTGCTGCCGTACTATATCCCGGGATTTGGATACCGACAGGACTCGAATTGGGGAGTTGATTACTATATCGGGTATAAGTTTTAGGAAGGAATATAGACCGCTGCGCTGAAGGAATATAGACCGCTGCGCTGAAGGAATATAGACCGCTGCGCTGAAGGAGTATAGAGAAGGAAAAAGTAAAACTAAAATATATTACATTATGAACAACAAGACTGATTTAATGAACAAAGCGGCTAACAACATCCGCATTTTGGCAGCAGCCATGGTAGAAAAAGCAAAAAGTGGTCACCCAGGAGGTGCCATGGGTGGTTCGGACTTTATTAACGTACTCTTTTCCGAGTTCCTTCGTTACGACCCAGACAACGCTGGTTGGGAAGGACGCGACCGTTTCTTCTTAGACCCTGGACACATGGCTCCTATGCTGTATAGCCAACTCTGCCTCGCCGGCAAGTTCTCGCTGGACGAGTTGCAGACACTCCGTCAATGGGGAAGTGTCGTCCCTGGTCACCCAGAACGAGACATCGAACGTGGCATAGAAAACACCTCCGGTCCATTAGGACAAGGTCACGTGTTTGCCGTTGGTGCAGCTATTGCAGCTAAATGGATGAACGCACGTTTTGGGGAGATTCATAACCCAACTATCTATGCGTTTATTTCGGACGGCGGCGTGCAAGAAGAGATTTCACAAGGTGCAGGGCGTTTGGCTGGTCACTTAGGACTGGATAACCTCATCATGTTCTACGACTCTAACGAAGTGCAACTATCCACCAACTGCAAAGATGTAACCACAGAGGATGTGGCAAAGAAATATGAGGCATGGGGATGGTATGTGCAAGAGATTCCTGGCAACGACCCGGACGCTATTCGTGCTGCACTTGAACGCGCAAGAGAAGAGAAGAATCACCCAAGTCTGATTATTGGCCACACCGCTATGGGTAAGGGTTGCTTGACCGAAGATGGTCAATCATTCGAAGGCAAATGCTCCACCCATGGCCAACCTTTGAGCAAGTCCGGTGCATCGTTTGAGAAGACCATTGAACACCTTGGTGGTAATCCTGCTGAGCCATTTAAGATCTTCCCAGAAGTAAAAGAACTGTACGACAATCGTGCTGCAGAGTTGCGCGAAATGGCAAACAACTACTACGTTAAATACGACAAGTGGGCAAAAGCTAATCCTACCCTTGCTGCACAATATGAAGCATACTTCTCAGGCGAAACTCCTGCTATTGATTGGAGTAAGATTGAGCAGAAAGCAGGCAACTCAACTCGCGGTGCCAGCGCTACTGCACTCAGCTACTTGGCAGAGAACGTATCGAATATGATTGTTTCGTCCGCAGACTTGAGCAACTCCGATAAGACAGACGGTTTCCTCAAGAAAACACATGCTTTCAAGCGTGACGACTTCAGCGGACAATTCTTACAATCCGGTGTAAGCGAACTGACAATGGCATGCGTGTGCATCGGTATGTCGTTACACGGAGGTGTTATTCCTGCATGCGGAACATTCTTCGTATTCAGCGACTATATGAAACCCGCCGTACGTTTGGCAGCATTGATGGAAGTGCCCGTCATCTTCGTATGGTCACACGACGCGTTCCGCGTAGGTGAAGACGGCCCAACCCATGAGCCGGTAGAACAAGAGGCACAGATTCGTCTCATGGAGAAACTGAAGAACCATAGCGGTAATCCATCTATGCTCGTTCTTCGTCCGGCTGATGCAGACGAAACAACACAAGCATGGCGTGCTGCTATCGAAAACACAAAAACTCCATCCGCACTCATACTGAGCCGCCAAGACATCGACTCTATTAAGGGCTTTGGTAGCGCTATCGTACGTGACGAACATGAGCAACTCGAAGCATTCCGCAAAGGCGCGTATATCGTATCGAAAGACGAGAATCCACAAGTGGTATTGCTCGCAAGCGGTAGCGAGGTGGCTACATTGATGGCAGGAGCTGAACTGCTGCGACAAGAAGGTATTCGTCTGCAAGTCGTTTCCGTTCCAAGTGAAGGACGTTTCCGTCAACAAAGTGCTGAATATCAGAACGAAGTACTACCAAAAGGCATTAAACGCTTTGGTATGACCGCTGGCCTGCCTTGCACGTTGGAAAGTTTGGTTGGCGAAAACGGTAGCGTTTGGGGATTGGAGAGCTTCGGCTTCTCCGCTCCATATAAGATTTTGGATGAGAAACTTGGCTTTACCGCAGCTAACGTAGTTGAACAAGTGAAGAAACTTCTGTAATTGACAATGGACTATAACTTTCAAGAAATAGAACAAAAATGGCAATCTGAATGGGAACGTCAGGGTGCATATCACGTAAGTAACAAGAGCGACAAAAAACCGTTCTATGTATTAGATATGTTCCCCTACCCCTCAGGTGCCGGATTGCACGTTGGTCACCCTCTGGGCTACATCGCCAGCGACATCTACAGCCGTTACAAACGTTTGTGCGGATTCAATGTGCTACACCCAATGGGATTTGACTCGTACGGTTTGCCCGCAGAGCAATATGCTATTCAGACGGGTACCCATCCCGAAGAGACCACAATGAAGAACATCGCACGGTACGTGGAACAGTTGAAAAAAATTGGCTTCTGCTACGACTGGGACCGCGAAGTGAAGACCTGCGACCCATCCTTCTATAAATGGACTCAGTGGGCTTTTAGACTGATGTTCAATTCGTACTACGACACCACTCTACAAAAAGCACGCCCCATTAGCGAACTGATTCAACAATGGGAAGAAACTGACCCAACGTGGAAGACTTTGAGCGAAAAAGAACAGCAAGAGCGACTGATGAACTATCGTATTGCTTATCTAAGCGACACGAAAGTGAACTGGTGTCCACAATTAGGTACCGTTTTAGCAAACGACGAAGTGAGCGAAGGACTATCTGTTCGTGGCGGCTTCCCCGTAGAACAACGCGTGATGCGCCAATGGAGTCTGCGCGTGAGTGCATACGCTGGTCGTTTGTTAGAGGGATTAGATCGAATCGATTGGACAGACTCACTCAAAGATACCCAACGCAACTGGATAGGTCGCTCTGAAGGCGCAGAAATGCAATTCCAAATCAAAGGACAAGACACTCCGTTCACCATCTTCACTACTCGTGCCGACACAGTATTTGGTGTCACATTTATGGTACTTGCTCCTGAAAGCGAATATGTCAGCCGCGTTGTGACAGATGATCACAAAGAGGAAGTCGAAGCATACCTTGACCGCTGCAAACATCGTACGGAACGTGAACGTATATCCGACCGCCGCGTGACAGGTGTATTCACCGGCAGTTATGCCATCAATCCGCTAACTAATAGCGAAATACCCATTTACATATCTGACTACGTATTAAGTGGTTACGGCACTGGTGCGATTATGGCGGTGCCTGCGCATGATAGTCGAGACTACGCATTTGCTAAACACTTCAACCTGCCTATCATTCCATTGATTGAGGGTGCAGACGTGTCCGAAAGCAGTTTCGATGCAAAGGAAGGTATCATGATGAACTCTGGCTTCCTCAATGGACTGGAAGTAAAAGATGCCATCGCAAAGATGAAGGAATATATCACGAACACAGGCATTGGTCGCGTAAAAGTCAACTATCGTCTGCGTGATGCGATTTTCTCTCGTCAACGCTACTGGGGTGAGCCTTTCCCTATTTACTATAAGGACGGCATGCCATACGTAGTAGATGAAAAAGACCTTCCATTAACGTTGCCCGAAGTATCAGACTTCAAGCCGACCGAAGATGGCAGACCTCCATTAGGTAACGCCAAAGACTGGACATATAACGGTTACCCTCTTGAATTATGCACCATGCCAGGATTTGCAGGCTCCAGCGCATACTACTTACGCTACATGGACAATCACAATGAGAAGGCATTGGTCGATAAAGAAGTGAATGCTTACTGGCGTCAAGTTAATCTGTATATCGGAGGAACAGAACATGCGACGGGACACTTGATTTACAGCCGTTTCTGGAACAAGTTCCTCTATGATATGGGGTATATATGCGAAGACGAACCATTCCAAAAATTGATTAACCAAGGTATGATTCAAGGACGTTCGAACTTCGTATATCGCTATATCGGTGAGGGCGCGACAGGAAATCTGTACATCAGTTACAATCTCATCAATAATCCCGAATACAAGGACAAAGTGCAGCCTATTCACGTAAATGTGAACATCGTTAAGAACGACATCTTGGATATTCAAGCCTTCCGTAACTGGATGCCGGAATATAAAAACGCTGAATTCGTGTACGCCGATGGCACAACCGACCAAGACAATCCATATTTAGGCACCCCAGCCGAGAAACAATATATCTGCGGTTGGGCAATTGAGAAAATGTCCAAGTCCATGTTCAATGTGGTCAATCCAGACGATGTAGTGGAACAGTTCGGCGCTGACACCTTGCGTTTGTACGAGATGTTTTTAGGTCCATTAGAAATGAGCAAACCTTGGGACACCAATGGTATCGACGGCGTACATCGTTTCTTACGCAAATATTGGAACATGCACGAGAATGTGACCGACGAAGTACCTACACGCGAAGAACTCAAGTCGCTGCATAAACTGATTAAGAAAGTGACGTGGGACATCGAGAACTTCTCATTCAACACATCTATCCCTGCCTTTATGATTGCTGCGAATGAGTTAGGAAAATGTAGTAAGAAAGCTATTCTTGAACAATTCGCCATCCTATTAGCTCCATACGCACCGCATATTGCGGAAGAAGCATGGCATCGTTGTGGCAACAATACACTTGTGATTGATGCAACATGGCCAGAGTGTGACGAGAGTTATTTAGTCGAAGATAGCGTGAAATATCCTGTGCAGTTCAATGGCAAAGTGAAGTTCACGATTGAATTACCAAAGACCGCCAGCAAAGAAGAGATTGAGGCAGCAGTAATGAATGACGACCAAACCAAGAAACAACTTAACGGAGTTACTCCTAAGAAAGTGATTGTCGTTCCTGGTCGAATCATCAACTTTGTCGTGTAGAAAAACAGAAGAGGAGAGCGTGTGCTCTCCTCTTGTGATCCAGCTGGGGCTCGAACCCAGGACCCCATCCTTAAAAGGGATGTGCTCTACCTGCTGAGCTACTGAATCATGCTTTTTTTCAAAAGCGGCTGCAAAAGTACAATAAATTTTTGAATTGAGCAAATTTTTTGCAAAAAAAAATGAATATTTTAGTAAAATATACCCGAAGAGCAACTTCGACTTCGCAAATTGGTGATATTTTGGTGGGGTCTGAATACCCTATTCGCATCCAAACGATGGCTAACACATCAACCAATGATATAGAGAAATCTGTGCAGCAAGCCATCCGTTGTCAACAAGCAGGTTCAGAGATTTTGCGCTTCACGACACAAGGTATAAAAGAAGTGGAATCGCTACGCGCTATACATGAGCAACTGCGGGATAGTCAAAACCACTCTGCACATTCTACTATACCATTAGTAGCAGATGTACATTTCCGCTCCGATGTAGCAGACGCAGCTGCGCAAGTGGCTGAAAAAGTGCGAATTAACCCAGGCAACTACGCTAATAATCCAAACGATATACGTACACGTTTTACGCACTTGTTGGACATCTGCAAAGCACATCATACAGCACTTCGAATAGGCGTTAATCATGGGTCTTTGTCTCCGCGCATGATGGAGAAATATGGTGACACGCCAGAAGGAATGGTAGAGAGTTGTATGGAGTTTCTGCGCATTGCTGTGGAAGCAGATTTTACGAATATCGTGCTGAGTATCAAGGCCTCCAACACACGCGTTATGGTCGAAACAGTTCGACTATTGGTGAAAACAATGGACGCTGAAGATATGCACTTCCCTATTCATTTAGGGGTAACCGAAGCCGGAGAAGGTAAGGACGGACGCATTAAGTCCGCAGTAGGTATTGGCGCGTTATTAGCAGAAGGCATTGGTGACACGATTCGCGTGTCATTAAGTGAAGATCCAGAAGCAGAGATTCCTGTGGCTAAAGATTTAGTGCAATACTTTGCTAATCCCAATAGTGAACGTTATCAAGACTCAATCATACTGAGCTATGACGAGAATAGTGATGCCATTTTCTACTATGCTACAGAAAAAGACTGGTCGCGCTTTCAATTGCATGCGGCAGCCGAATGCGGTCGATTGCTGTGGCAATATAACTGCAAGAAATTAGAGTTACTCAACCCCAGTTTCTCTGTCACACAACTGGCACAGTTGAGCAAAGACATATTGCAAGCAGCACAGATTACGAGATATAAGACCGAGTTTGTGTCCTGTCCAGGTTGCGGTCGCACAATGTTTGACTTGCAAAAGACAGTCGCAGAGATTAAGCGTGCGTTTAACGAATCTGCCATAGCAACCGACAACAACCGTACATTCCCAAAAATTGCCGTCATGGGTTGCATTGTTAATGGACCTGGGGAGATGGCAGACGCTGATTACGGCTACGTGGGTGCAGGACGAGACCGAGTATCTTTATATAAAGGAAAAGAGTGCGTGATTAAAAACATCCCACAAGAAGAAGCCGTACAACAATTATTAAAACTAATTCAAAATCAACAATAAACAACTTATAAAACTATAACATTATGCAAAAAAGTCCATTACAAATCGCTCGTCAAAGTTACAAGCCTAAAATGCCTATTGCTTTGAACGGTCATGTACGCCTTGTCGAAGGCGCTGCCACACAATCCGTTGCAGATCAAAAAGAAATCAAAGAGTTGTTCCCCAACACGTATGGTCTGCCAGTTATCACGATGGAGCCTGCTCAATCAAGCGCTGCTCAATCTGCTTCAATTAATGTAGGCGTTATCCTATCCGGTGGTCAAGCACCTGGTGGTCACAACGTGATTGCTGGTCTATTTGACGGTCTCAAAGCCCTTAATCCTGCAAATAAATTATATGGTTTTCTTGGCGGCCCTTCGGGTTTGATTGAAGGAAAGTATCAAGAGTTAACCGCAGATATTATTGACGATTATCGTAACACTGGAGGCTTCGATATTATCGGTTCAGGTCGTACAAAACTCGAAGAGACATGGCAATTCGATAACGGTATCGAAGTTTGTAAGAAACTTGGTATTAAAGCCGTTGTTATCATAGGCGGAGATGACTCTAACACCAATGCATGCGTATTGGCAGAGTATTACCTACAAAAGAAATGCGGTATTCAAGTGATTGGTTGTCCAAAGACCATTGATGGAGACTTGAAGAACGAAATGATTGAGACCTCTTTCGGTTTCGATACCGCATGTAAAGTGTATTCTGAGTTGATTGGTAATATTCAACGCGATGCTAACTCTGCTAAGAAATACTGGCACTTCATTCGTCTGATGGGTCGTTCGGCTTCTCATATTGCTTTGGAATGTGCATTACAGAGTCAGCCTAATATCTGTCTCATCTCTGAAGAAGTAGAGGCTAAGAACATGACACTCAATGACATCGTTGAGCAGATTGTAGAAGTAATTGTAGATCGTGCTAATGCGGGTCTGAACTTTGGTACAATTCTTATTCCTGAAGGATTGATTGAGTTTATCCCAGCAATGCGCATTTTGATTCAAGAACTGAATGATATGTTAGCGAATAACGAGGAGTTTGTCGCCCTTGAAGGCGATGATGCTAAACGCGAGTACGTGAAATCTATGTTAACTCCTGCTTCCTGCGAACTCTATCGTTCATTACCAAAGGGTATCGCTCGTCAGTTAACCCTCGACCGCGACCCACACGGAAACGTTATGGTTAGCCAAATCGAGACAGAAAAACTGCTCATTGAGATGGTAGGAAAACGTCTCGCACAATTGAAAGCCAATGGCACCTTCAAGGGCAAATTCTCTGCCCTCAACCATTTCTTTGGTTATGAAGGTCGCTGCGCTATTCCGTCCAACTTCGATGCAGACTATTGCTACTCTATCGGCGTTACTGCCACACATCTGATTGCTGCCGGTAAGACAGGTTACATGTCCCTTGTACGCAACTTGACCAAGCCCGCTGCTGAATGGATTGCTGGTGGTGTGCCTATCACGATGATGATGAATATGGAGAAACGTAACGGCAAAATGAAACCCGTTATTCAAAAAGCATTGGTTGACCTCAATGGCGCGCCATTCCTCTATTTGAAGAATCATCGCGCAGAATGGGCAGATGCCAATACTTCTTATATCTATCCTGGACCTGTTCAATACTATGGTCCAACTGAGGTTTGCGATCAACCAACTCGTACGCTTAAATTAGAGCACAATGCGAAATAAGTTATTGCTAATAGTTATGCTTTGTTCAGGGCTGAGCTTTGCTCAAGTCCCTGAACAGCAACTATTTGAAGGATATTTAGCACAAGACTTGTCCTCGTGGGACACGTTTATCACAACCGCTAATTGGGACCAAATGAGCGACAATGAACGCACCTTGCTCATCAATCATGAGTATGGTTTTATTCCATTTATGTCGGATCAAAACGACCCCCGTTGTCGGCAGTTGTTAGACGCATTTTGGCAACATATAGAGGCACATAAAAACGTGCTAACACCTTCTCAATATGCTACCTATACTGGTGCTGCTCACGCATTCGAATATCTGCTGGACAAATCAAAAATCTTTTCCGATGGAATGCAATCGTTTAAATTGGCGAAACAGGCAGTTGAGGCAGATCCCAACAACCCCATTGCGTTGTCGTTGAAAGGAAATGTCGATTTTTATGCACCGAAGTTGTTCGGTGGTAGCAAGAAAAAAGCGATGGATATGTTCCTGCTTTCGGAACAACTGATGCACAATGATCCTATGTATAAGTATTGGTGGAATTATCCTGCCATGCTATTGTGTATCGCACAATGTTACGAGAAAATGGGAAACAAGGAAGCTGCCATACAAAAGTGTCAACAGATACTTCGTGAATACCCCAACTTTGTGTTTGTTCGTGACGAATATCTGCCATCGCTATTGAGCAAATAAGAGATAAAATACTTTTTTTTGTGATTTTTTGCAAAAAAATTTGGTAGTTTCACAAAAAAGCAGTACCTTTGCAGCCGCTTTTGGAAGTTTATGCTTCTATTGGTGCCTAATGGTGTAATGGTAGCACTACAGATTCTGGTTCTGTCTGTCTGGGTTCGAGTCCTGGTTAGGCAACAAAAAGAGACCTTTCTGGGTCTCTTTTTTTGTTCCAAGAATGACCGACGGAATCATAGTTAGAAAAAAGAAAAGTCTCCGGTTGGAGACTTTGTGTGGTACCTCTTGGAGTTGAACCAAGGACACATGGATTTTCAGTCCATTGCTCTACCACCTGAGCTAAGGTACCTAGACGCTTTTCGAAACCATTCCCGAGCCTCGCAAGGCATTTCAGGCGAAAAGCGGGTGCAAAAGTACTACTTTTTTTTGACATAACAAAATTTTTTAGCATTTTTTTTGCATTTTTATGATTTTTTTTGTATTTTTCCGTGTTTTTTCGTACCTTTGCCCGCAAAAATAAGAAAAAAATGGAAATTAAGCCTATCGCTTTTGCACATAACGGCTACACGGACAAGTTTGGTATACCTCGTCAATCTCGTGCACAAGATATCATCGAGACACGTATCGTCTTTGAAAAACCATACGCTATAGAAGATGCTATCCGCGGTATTGAAGGTTATAGCCATTTGTGGTTGATTTGGGGATTTGATAAAGCAGACAAAGCAAAACTGACTGTTCGTCCGCCGCGATTGGGTGGAAACATTCACATGGGTGTGTTTGCAACTCGCTCTCCATTCCGTCCCAATCGATTGGGACTGAGCTCTGTCAGACTTGTGCGCGTTGAAAGGCAGTCCAATTGTCTCGCTTTGATAGTTACTGGAGCAGATGTATTAGACAGAACACCTATCTACGACATTAAACCGTATCTCAGCTTTTCCGACTGCCACGAAGACGCCGTCAACGGTTTTGCTGAAGATACTAAAGATTATCGATTACCCGTAGTGTGGGAAAAGAAAACTGCAGCCAACGTTGTTGCACATTCCCCAAGTATAAAAGATGAACTCGAAGAAATATTGAGTCAGGATCCAAGACCTGGTTACCAAGACAATCCCACGCGCGTATATAAGATGGAATATAGCGGTTGGCACGTAGAATTTACGGTCGAGAACAAGCAAGTACACATAAAAATGTGTATTTTAACAGAAAAATAATGGATTTATTTGCATAAGTCCATTTTTTTTTGTACCTTTGCGCGATTTTTTATAGGCAACTATAGCCTTACAAGAAAACATACTTAAATAGAGATATTATGAATAAAAAATTTATCCTGCTGCTTATAGCAGCAATGTTCAGTTCATTATCATGGGCTGGTTACGGAATCCTTGTTAATGGATGTGATTACTATCAGGCTACACACACAGACGATTTTGAGGGATTTACACAGTATCTCGCTCATGTCTCCGTTAAGAGTGGAGACTACTGCCAACTCTATGACGACGAATCGCATGCAGCATGGATGTGCTCCCTTAATGGCGCAAGTGTTGGAGGTTTTACTAAAGACAACGACAAACTCAATTGTTCAAAAGATGGTTGTTATGATTTCTATATTAAGTTGAAGTTTGGGCAAGATGAGTTATATGTAGGCAATGGCAGCAATTGTAGTACTCCACAAAACCTATGTGACTTCACTCCCTATATCGCTGGTAATGGCAAGGAGGGTAGCGAATGGTGTTGCGGCAAAGAGTGGCAGCCTGACGGTTGCGAATTGACCGATGGTAGCAAGACTTTTGCATTAGAGGCAGGGACCTATGAGTTCAAGATTACTAACGGCACATGGGACATAAATTATGGAGGGTCGGCTGTAGATAAGTCTTGCAGCACCCCAGGTTATGTCACCACGACAGACGGCAACGTGTGCTTCAAATTGGGGCAATCAGACAATGTTACTATCTCATTTGCAAATACAAAAATATGCGTCAAAGCAGAAAAGAACAAATTCGAGGAAACGTACGTGTCCTCCGTACCTAGTCAATGCTCTGATGTATTGATGCAAGGTTTTTACTGGGATTCTTATGCCGTAAGTGAGAATACTCCTGGTACCAACCTCTATGGTGATACTCGTTGGAAAACACTTCTCGCTCAGTCAGGAGAGATAGGAGCTTACTTCGACTTGATTTGGTTGCCACCATCAGCATACGCTAATGGCACGGGTTATCACCCAAAACAATACTCGAACCAGTCAAGTGATTGGGGTTCACGTGCCGAATTACAAACTTTGATTCGTGCTTTGCACAATTCGGGCACACGCGTGGTAGCAGACGTGGTCATTAATCACATGGATGCTATGGGTGCATGGTGTGACCTGTCCACACAGAACTTTGGTGATTATGGTATCTTCGTTCCCGACAATTCATGGATTAGCCAAGACGATGAAATGAACTGGTCTGAAAACAAAGCAGATACATTAGCTGGAGAATGCTGGGGAAAAGCTACTGGTCCTCACGAAGATGCACCTTGGTATGATGGTAAAAACGAAGGCAACTACACATCCGCTCGCGACTGGGCACATGCAAAACCCGAAGTGCAAGAAATGTGTCGCGCCTACACCAAATGGTTGCGCAACGAGATTGGCTATGACGGATTCCGTTACGACTACTGCAAAGGTCTCCACGCATCCCACTTCGATGATTATAACAAAGCAGGAGAAGCATATATCTCATTCTTGGAGTTGTGGGCAAGTAATGATGCTATGAAACAAGCCATTCAAGACGCAAACTATAACACAATGGTATTAGACTTTCAGTCCAAATACTCATGGGTGGATGAATTAGGAAAATGGGGCAATTACGTAGGTCGTGGTTGGGGAATGATGGCGGACGACAATTGGAAGAAGTATGCTGTCACATGGTTAGACAGTCATGATAATTTCCTGCGTGGTAATGGCGGCGAATTCGGTGGCGAAGATGGTAAATCTATGACTCTTGCCAAGAAAGATCGTCTATTACAAGCCAATGCCGAGTTGCTTTCTATGCCTGGCATTCCATGTGTATTCTACCCACATTGGAAGAAATATAGTAACGAAATCAAGGATATGATTAATGCTCGTCACTGTGCAGGTGTACATAACGAGAGTGAAGTAAAAGACGAATATTGGGACAAAGAAGGAGACTTTAATAAAGGTTATCAAGCCACTATCGTAGGAAACAATGGTTTTATCGTTTTACAATTAGGAACTAAAGCAACCAAAACAAGTTGGGACAACAGTTTGCACTTAATGGCTTCAGGCAACGGATATTCTATGTGGGTAAGTTATAATAAAGATGTGGCACCGCGTCTCATTGTCACCCCCGATGCTAGTTTTGAAGACTTGAACAAAGGTATAGATGTAATCATCACGGCTGCAGGAGGCACCAGTACAAATCCAACTATCTTCTATACAACTGATGGTAGCGAGCCAACTACCCAATCGGCAACGATTAAGTCGGGGGCAAAATTGAACTTCAAGCAAACAACAACCCTCAAGGTTATGGCGGCTGCAGGGTCTTCATTGTCCAAAGTACAAACTTACACTTACACTTATCGTGAACCATTGCAACGAGGTATAGTTGTTCGCTTTGCTAAACCAGAAACATGGGATAAAGTGTATTTCTACAGTTGGCAAATTATAGGAACGGATAGTTTGGGTAATCCATCATCGATCAACCTGATGGGCGCCTATCCTGGACAACGCATTTATCAAGATGCAGATGGATGGTATAGCTATGAGTTCGCCAGTGACTTAGACTCTATCAATTTCTGTATTAACTCTGGCAATGACTGCGGTGCATTAAATGTTCGCTCCAATGACTTAGTAGCCGACTACGATGTATGCTACGGATGGCAAGACGCCACGGACACTCTCAGCTACTACGAAATTTTATTAGATTGTGAGACAGATTTACATCCAGACTTTGATCTTGTAATTACACCCGAGTCCAGTTTCTTCCGCGATAAAGAAGCGGGGCAACGCATCTCTATTCATACTGTTGGCGCAAAGAATGCTATGATTTTCTATACCACGGATGGCTCGACTCCAACCACGATGTCCAACTCCGCAGTAGATTCAGTATCGTTCGTAGTTAATCAAACTACGACGGTAAAAGCCTTTGCTGTACTTGAAAAGAAAGAAACGCCTATTTATTCTAACACCTTTACATACAAGGCACCACAAAGTGGTCCATTAGAAGTGCGATTCCAAAAACCAGAAACACAAATCATTGGTAAAGATACTATCGAAGGCTGGAAAGACCTATATATTTACGCGTTCACTCGCGTGAAAGTGGGTACAAAATTCAAAGATACTCCCTACGCCTTGGACGGTAAAAACTCTAAATGGCCTGGCATTAAATGGACTACTACTGTAGTGGAAAATGGCATCACATGGCATACATGGACAATGAAACCTGAGATAAAAGAAATCTATGTCATCTTCAATATCGGTAGCAATAGAATACAGACACAAGATATCTTCTTAGACGAAAACGCTTGCTACGTATGGAATCCATCTTGCTGGCGAGCAGTTCTTTCTCCTCTTTGCGATGGACAAGTTGATGATGCATTTGAAAACATCCAAGATGAAGATAATTATATCTTGAACTACAACGACAAAATGTACAATATCTTAGGCATGGAGGTAGATGCTACCTATCGCGGCATCGTCATTCAAAACGGCCATAAGTTCTTATTAGGATATTAATAACAATCGTTAAACATTAACACACTTATAGAATGATCAACCGAACTATCGTGCGAACTAAAGTACTGCAAACACTGTTCGCATACTATCAATCAGAAGGCAAAACGCCCCATACTGCGCACAAGGAATTGTTGAAAAACTTTTCTAACACCTATAGTTTATATATTGCGTTATTGGCCTTTGCTAACGAATTAACTGCCTACGCAGAACAGCAAATAGAAGAAGCTGAACAGCGAGCAAAAATTACGCACAACACATACATCCCAAATCGTAGATTTGTGAACAATAAAGTAGCTGAACAGTTGTTCCAAAATCGTCAGTTACGCCATTTTATTGAGGAGCAACATATCCACTGGGAAATGGGACAGAATGCTATCACAGCCGTCTATCGCCAGTTGATAGAAACAAATGTGTACAAAGCCTATATGTCGGCAGAACAAGTTAGCTACGAAGATGAAAAGCGCATTTGGAAGAAAGTGTATAGCGAAATTATGCCCAATAACGAAGATGTAGCTTCTGCATTAGAGGAAATGGAAATTGAGCAAGACGCTGCCAATTGGACAGTAGATTTGGACGTTATTCTCAGTTTTGTAGCCAAAACTATTCGCAGATTCAATGAAGATAGTGACGCGAACACCCCACTACTGAATATGTTTGACACAGAAGACGAATTGCATTTCGGAGAAAAACTTTTGGAAGAAGCTATTGCTCATCGCGAAGAATATATGCTTCTTATCAAAGACCACCTCAAGAACTGGGACGCAGACCGCGTTGCCTATATGGACACTCTCCTACTCCAATTGGCGTTAACTGAAATCATCCAATTTCCAGATATCGCACTTGAAGTGTCTATGAATGAATATATCGAACTGAGCAAAGAATACTCCAGCGAGAAAAGTTATATCTTCATCAACGGTATCCTCAACGAGATACTACAAGAACTGCGTAAAGAGAATAAAATCTTCAAACAAATACGAACAAAATAACAAACATAATAACTTAAAAATCAATCAACTATGTTAAATTTAGTATTATTACAAGACGCAGCTGGTGCTGCAACACAAGGTAGTCAATGGTCATTCTGGATTATGATGATCCTCATTTTTGTGGTGTTTTATTTCTTTATGATTCGCCCTCAACAAAAGAAACAAAAAGAACTGCAAAAACAACGCGACGAAATGAAAAAAGGCGACAAAGTAGTGACCGCTGGTGGCATCTACGGTGAAATAAAAGAAGTACAAGAAAACGCTTTTATTATCACTATCGCTAAAGATATTACAATCAAAGTAGATAAAGGTAGTGTCTATGCTACCATTGACGATGCGCAAACTCAAGATAAAAAATAGTACGCTACGCGAAATACTCACATTCGTCTGCTTTTTCATTTTTGCAGGCGTTATGTGGTATGGCTACTCTATGGGAACTGTGCGCAGCATGATCGTTCCCGTAGAGGTTTCGTATCAAGGTTTGTCACCTGCCATTCAATGTGAGGAGACACTACCCAACACTATTCAGGTGGAAGTGAGAGATGCCGGACATCGATTGAAAATCTATGTTGACAACCCTCTGCACATCACATTAGATATTACAACACAAGTGCAGAAAGAACAAGGCGAGATACATATTTCATCGGATGTACTGCGTAGTCATGTAGCAAACCTGCTGCAAGGAACAACTAAACTTCAAGTGATTCAGCCCGAGCAAATTGATGGGCACTATTACAAACAGCACAAGAAAGATGTTCCCATCCGCATCAACGGCACATTTAGCGCTGCTAACCAGTACCAAATTGAAAACAACGCCATCTTGCTACGCCCAATGGTGACTATCTATGGCAAATGTAATACACTAAATAATATTACAGAAATGGCCACACAGTCCTTTGCCTTTACGGACATTCGCGATACGATGGTTTTTGACATTCCATTGCAGGTTCCGGCAACTATTCAAGTGAGCGACAGTTTAGCGCACATACAAGTTGTAGGCGAACAATTTACCGAAAAAGTAATGACTATTCCTGTAGAAATACGTAACGTGCCAGAGGGGGACACCGTACGTCTTTTTCCATCTGAAGTGAGTGTTGTTCTACGTATTGGCATTAGCCATTTTGCACAATTGAACGAACATCAAGTCAAGGCTATCTGCTACTACCCGACACACAATGTCAACCGATTGCCTATTCACGTGTATTGCAGCAATCAACATGTGACATACACTCGCACTAACCCCTCCAATGTGGAATATATCATAGAAAAATAAATACATTATGAAAAAATTTCAAATGGTAGATTTGCACACGCAATATCTAAACATCAAAAACGATATTGATCGTGGGATACAAGAAGTTATTGACTCTACAGCCTTCATCAAAGGCAGCAAAGTAACTGAGTTTCAAGAACATCTAGAGCAATATACTGGCGCCAAACACATTATCAATGTGGGCAACGGCACCGACGCTCTACAAATTGCACTAATGGCATTGGGGCTCAAACCTGGCGATGAAGTAATAACCCCTACATTCACCTTTATTGCCACGGCAGAAGTCGTTGCCCTATTAGGACTAACTCCCGTGGTCGTAGATGTGGATTGGGACACTATGAACATATCTGTGGATGCCATTCGCAAAGCAATCACACCCAAAACAAAAGTAATCGTACCTGTACACTTGTTTGGACAATGCGCTAACATGGATGCCATCATGCAGATTGCACAAGAGCACAATTTATTTGTGGTCGAAGATGCTTGCCAAGCTATTGGTGCACAATATACATTCAAGAACGGACACACACAACAAGCTGGCACCATTGGTCACATCGGCTGCACCAGTTTTTTCCCATCTAAGAACTTAGGATGCTATGGAGACGGCGGCGCTATCTTTACCAATAATGACCAATTGGCTGAGAAAATGAAAGCCATCGCTAACCACGGTTGTTTTGTGCGCTATCACCATGATTTTGTGGGAGTTAACTCGCGATTGGATAGCATTCAGGCAGCCATCTTAGACGCTAAACTACCGCATCTAAACACTTACATCGCTAATCGTCAGCGTGCCGCAGCATTCTATGACAAAGCCTTTGCTAATAATCCACATATTCTGACGCCTGGACGTGACCCACAATCAACTCATGTTTATCACCAATATACTTTGCGACTGATTGATGTTGACCGCGACCAACTCAAGGCTCGCTTGGCAGAGAAAGATATACCTTCTATGGTTTACTACCCCATCCCTCTGCACATGCAAAAAGCTTATCAAGATCCTCGCTATAAACAGGGAGACTTCCCCATTGCAGAGCGCTTGGCATCTTGCGTGCTTTCCTTGCCAATGCATACTGAATTAGACGAGGAGCAACTGAACTATATCACGCAAGCAGTCTTGGCTGCACTATAGTTTTATTCCGGCATCTATGGGACTGACATTGCAACAACGGCAGACACAGCAGATGAAACTCACACCTGCTCAAATTCAAGTAATCAAAATGCTTGAAATACCTGCGTGCGACTTGTTGCAACGTATCAATGAAGAATTGCAAGACAACCCTGCATTAGAAGAAGGTATTTCTGATGTTCATGGAAACGAAGATGACAATGAAGAGGGCAATGACAACGAGAGCGAATACAATAATCCGCTTCAAACAGACGACTTCAACTACGACGACTACATCAATGATGATGACTCGGCGGATTACGATTCTGGCAGTGTAAGCAGCACTATCGAAAACACATTGTCCACCTCCACAACACTCTTCGACTACCTCAAACAGCAGATTTATCTCACGAACATGACCAAACCCGAACGACACATTGCTAAATGGGTTATTGGGAACATTGATGATGATGGATATTTGCGCCGAACTACGGAACAATTAGTAGATGATCTTGCCTTCCAAGAAGGTTTGAGCGTTCCTGATGCACAAATGGAAGCGATTGTTGAGCGCATCAAGCAGTTTGATCCTGCTGGCGTTGCTGCCAAAGACTTACAAGAATGCCTAATTTTACAGTTAAAACAACGTCCTCAGACACCTGCGACGCAACTGGCAACAGAGATTCTGTCTCATTACTTCGAGTCTTATTCCAAGCATCAATATGCGAAAATGCTGGAATCTATGGATATTACGGAAGACGAACTTAAAGACGCTATTAACGAGATCCTTCATCTCAATCAAAAACCCGCAAATGCGTTTATCGGCAACTCCATAGAGTCACGACAAATGACTATAATCCCAGATTTCGTGGTCGAAGATCGAGATGGCGACTTGGTTATTATGCTCAACGATGGGCATGTGCCGCCCTTACACGTGAGTGAAGACTATCAACAAATGCTACAGACCTACTCTGGCTCAGACAGCAAAAACAAAGAGGACAAGGAAGCCGTTCGTTTCATTCGTGCAAAAATAGATGCCGCAGATACTTTCATTCAAGCCATTCGTCAACGCAATGAAACGCTTATGCGCACTATGCGCGCTATCGTTGCTGCACAACGTGACTTCTTTCTACAAGGCGGGGATTATAGCCTCAAGCCACTGCGTATGCAAGATATTGCTGACATAACGGGCTACGACGTTAGCACTATTTCACGTGTCTCTAACTCCAAATATGTGCAAACCGAATACGGAATTTTTCCGCTTAAACACTTCTTCAACGAAAGTACAACCAATACCGACGGCGAAGAAGTCACCACACGTGAAGTAAAGAAAATCTTAGCAGAAATCGTGGATGGAGAGGACAAAACGGAGCCCAAGAATGATGGTCAGTTAGTGGAACTGCTTAAGGAACGTGGCTATAACATCGCACGCCGCACTATCGCTAAATACCGTGACTTATTAGGAATCCCCGTGGCACGACTACGAAAGAAACTATGAAGCGATTTTTAGACATATTTGCACAAACAATCAGCATACTTCTTTATCCGCTGTGGATGCCTACAGTGGGCATTGTTCTATTCTGTTGCGCGCTCCACTCCCTGCAAATAGCGTTACCTACAGCATATTGGTGGGTTGCCATCGGTAGCACATTCTTTATCACGGCTTTGATTCCGCTATCGCTCATTTTAGTGGACATTCGACGCGGAGCAGTAAAGGATTTGCAGATTTCTAATCACGAAGAGCGGACGATGCCATATATCTACACCGCTATTTGCTATGGTTTTTGGGTGTATTTCTTAGTCAAAACTATCCACGCACCACTCTTCCTCAGTCTAGCAGGAGTGGGTGCCACGTTTGCCATCGCTATAGTCACGCTCATCAATCGATATTGGAAAATTTCTGCACACTTGACTGGATTAGGAGGACTTATTGGCGGAGTTCTTTCCTATCACTTGTCTTATCATATCTATCCTTCCATCACACTTATTATTGTCCTTTTAGTTATCGCATTGATATTGATGTACGCTCGTCTCTGGCTTCGCGCACACACGGATTGGCAAGTAATTGCTGGATTTGGATTAGGACTCTTACTCACTACCTTGCCCACACTCATTGTTGAATTATGTTAGTTCATTTACTTGCCATTTACATATCATTACTCACCGCCAGCCCTGGCTCGGAATTGTATGCACGATATGGTCATACTGCGATACGTGTCCAAGATACAGAACAACACCTGGATGCTGTTTTCAACTATGGTTGTTTCAGTTTTGACTCCGACAATTTCTATTGGCGTTTTGTCAAAGGTGAGACATACTATGAACTGGGGGCTGAACCTTATATATATTTCGAGCGCGCGTACGCACGCGAGGGACGCACCATCTACGAGCAGCCTCTCAACCTACCGGACTCTATCCAGCAGCAAATCGCACAGGCACTCATGGTAAATCTGCAACCGCAAAATTGCCAATACCTATACAACTTCGTTTTTGACAATTGCGCCACTCGCCCCTATTATCTCATCAAAAATGCCATCAAAGATAGTTTGACATCATCTTATATCGGCTGGGAAGGCAAAACCTACCGAGAGTTCATTCACCACTATACAGGCAAAAACTCATGGGAAGACTTTGGCATCAATCTTATCTTTGGTTACCGCGCAGACCAACCAATGACCAATGAGCAACGACTTTTTTTGCCCGAAGAGTTAATGTTTTACTTGCAAAATGCTACTTTAGCCAATGGACAACCACTTGTCAAACAAGATTCTGTAACCACAGCAATATCTTCATCCACTATTGCCAACCTGCACAATCCCACAACCCTCACTCACCATATCACGCCTTTTCAGATAGCCTCCGTTCCTTGGTATAAGACTTGGCTGTTTGGACTGTTACTATTCGCTGTTTTCATCGGTAGTACAACGATAGTAGACCGAAGGCTAAAGCACTGGTCATGGTGGATAGATTTGCCATTCATCGTCATCTATATCATCTTATTTGCAATTGTCATTTTCCTCACCTATTTCTCAATTCATCCATTAGTAGGCTGGAACTGGCGTTTATTTCTTTTTCCTGCTGTTCATCTATGCTTAAGACTTATCTACATATTGCGCTAATAGCAATCTTCTGCTTTATTGGTTCATTCACTCATCACATTTTTGCCAATCAACCACGTCTCACCGTGGTCGTTTTGGTGGATGGTTTGCGTCAAGATAATCTCGACATGCTCCGCCCATATTGGCAACAGGGCGGACTGCGTACCCTCAGCGAAGAAGCCTATCAGACTACGTTCACTTTCCCGCATGAAGTCTATGGTGGCAACGAGACAACCGCTACCATCATAACAGGAGTAACGCCATCGCAGCACGGATTTGCTATGGAGCAATACTTCGCACGATCCGACCGCAAAGTACATTATCTATTAGACGATCCAACCCAAAAAGGTATCAACTACCCTCTCGCACTCTCGCCTATACGCCTGTTTGCCCCAACTATTGGTGATCAATGGCGAATGCGAATTGGAGCACAAGCCAAAATCTATGCCATCGGATTGCATCCAGAAACAGCCATACTCATGGCTGGGCATAGCGCAAATGCATGTTGTTGGCTTAATAGCGAACGAATCTGCTGGGCAAGCACCTCCTACTACACAGAAGGCCTGCCATCGGCTGCCGACAAAATGAATACCAACGGCCGCCTAACTGAACTCGCCGCCAAACATTGGACACCGCGTTTGGCTATTACATCTTATATGTCACCTACTGTTCAAGAGACACGCAAACCCTTTGACTACTTGCCATCTGATTGCTTACTGACTACACCTACGGCTAATACTATGGTCATCGAATTGGCGTTGGCTTTGCAGCAAGACAAGCACTTAGGCAGCGACCAAGTACCCGATATACTTTTATTAGAACTCACCACACGCACACCACAAGCCGCTGCAGATAAAATCCAATCTGCCGAACAGGAAGATATATACTTGTGGCTAAATCAAGACTTAGGCTTCCTCATGCAGCAGTTAGAAAAGCGTGTCGGCAAAACCAATTTTAATATCGTCATCATTGGGCGTCCAATCTTAGGTATCGGCAAACAAACGATGGAAATGGCAGGACTATCGGTGCACGAATTAGACATCTCTCGCATGGCAGCATTGACATCCACCTATCTCATGGCACTCTATGGACACGAACGCTGGATTGACGGCTGCCACGGGAACACGCTCTATCTCAACCACGCGCTCATTGAACAACGCAAAATATCGTTAGCCACCATCCAACGACAAGTGGCAGATTTCTTGATGGAGTTTGAAGGAATCCAAACCGCTTTTCCTATCAACGAAGCCCTACTCCATCCCACATTCATGCAAACGATCAACAAGCACAATATGGGTGACGTCATTTTTGCCCCACTTCCTGGCTGGCAACTGTATGCCAATGACCATCAACCGATTGACTATGTGTTAGACATACAGCCTACTGCACCGCTACTTTTCTGGTCAAGCAGTTTCCTTTCTATGCCGGATGGCAAACTCTCTGCTACCGATATCGAGGCGCTTATCCTATAATGAATAATCAATAATTTTATATACTATGTTATTTTACGAAGTAAAAGTCCATTATCAACGCCAAACTGGCGAAGACAACCCTGGAAATGTCAAAGAAACGTATTTAGTAGAAGGTATCACTCCTGCTGATGTAGAACAGCGTTTGATGGAAGAAATTAAACCCTTCATCTTTGGAGACTGCGAAGTTCCTTCTTGTACAAAAAAGCAGTTCTTTGAAATCATTGACTCACCTTCCGGAGACAAATGGTACAAAGGACGCGTCGAAATGATTACTATTGATGACGACAAAGAGACACGCAAAGCCGTTTCTGTATTAGTGTCTGGCTCCGATTGCATGCAGGCTCACAAAAGCCTTCAACAAGCCATGAACGGATATGACTGCGAAATCGTCTCTGTCGCTCGCACACCTATCATGGAAGTCATCCGTGCCGTCCATTAAAGAACATATTGCTGCCATTCGTGCCACCATTCCTGACCATGTCACACTGGTTTGTGTGAGTAAGTTTCACCCCATCGAAGCCATTCAGGAAGCCTATAACGCAGGAGAACGAGACTTTGGTGAAAGCCGCGTTCAGGAACTTTGTGCCAAATATCAAGCGCTGCCCAAAGACATTCGCTGGCATTTTATAGGACACCTACAAACCAATAAAGTTCGCGCAATCATTCCCTTTGTTCACCTCATTCAATCCGTGGACAGTCTGCATCTTTTGCAGACTATTGAGCAAGAAGCCGCACGAATCAACCGCGTTGTAGATGTGCTCTTAGAAGTGCACGTCGCTCAAGAAACCACCAAATCAGGTCTCTTGCCACAAGAACTCCCCTCGCTTCTCGCAAGCACCCATCCACACGTGCGCATACAAGGCTTTATGGGCATGGCTACCAACACAGACGATCCAACCGAGATCCGCCGCTGCTTCAGAACGCTTAGAACTCTTCTAACATCCGCCTCCAACGGAGAGAGTTTAGGGGTGTCTCTTCCCACTCTATCCATGGGCATGTCTGACGACTACCCAATAGCCATCGAAGAAGGCTCAAACCTTGTGAGAATCGGTTCATCTATCTTTGGCGAAAGAATTTAACATCCCTACTAACATGACTAAAATCGGACTCCTATCAGATACACACGGACTCTTAGATGCACGCGTCTTCGAGCATTTCAAGAACGTGGACGAGATCTGGCACGCAGGCGACATCGGCTCCATAGAAGTGCTGCAGCAATTGCGCGAGTTCAAGCCTACGCGTGCCGTCTTTGGAAACATGGACAGCGGCGACGTACGTTACACACTCAGCGAGTTCTATCGTTTCCGCGTGGAAGATGTCAACGTCTTACTTACCCATATTGGCGGCTATCCTGGACACTACAATCCGTGGCTGCTACCTATGTTCCGAGAAGCAGCCGAGCAAAAAGCTACCAATAAAGGCGGCATCGACCTCTTTGTGTGTGGACATAGCCATATCCTCAAGGTAATGTATGACAAAACATGGCAATTTTTGACTATCAACCCGGGTGCTGCTGGAAAACAAGGTTGGCAAACCGTACAAACATTAATTCGCTTTTCTATCGATAAAACACAGATTTTAGACCTCGAAATTATTGAATTAGACCCAAAATAAGCCATTTTCGCTTACAAAATGAAGATTTTTGCAAAATTATCGACTTTTTTTTTGTGAGTATAATAAAAATATACTACCTTTGCAGCGGATTTGAAAAAGTCCTAACAATTCAATCTTTTTTGTACCTTAAAATTTTTAACAGACTAATACCCTAGAACAAAAGCCGTCGCGATGACGGCTTTTTTCAGTTTTTGGACACTTTTATTTGCATATTCCAAAAAAAAATTGTACCTTTGCAGCGTTTTTCGCAGCAAAGATATGACGGAATACACTGAGCAAGGCATATATATACAAGAAGTTGACGCACGATTTTTGGAGCGAGACCTCGAGCGCACAGCGGCTATCATTGACCGCCACCGCCCGTTTGTGGTACTAATCACGCACTACGACGAACTCTTGGCTACCGATCACGCTCTCAATTACCAATTATTAGGTAAGTTAATGGGCGTGCATATCGGCTTAATCGAAGACAAGGAGCAAATCTTGCACGATGGTCACGACCTCTTCCGACACGTCCATGTCACGTATGGACACGATATAGAGCAGTCTATTCGTGCACTCACTCACATCATCGCCAAATACTCCGAGTTACATCGTATGTTCTCCAAACGCCATCTGGCAATTCGATTGCTGGAGCGCGAAGAGGAAATCTTGCAACTGATGCCATCTTGTCCAGAGGTCGTTTTGGCAGCCCAACACGAACGCGAATCCATCGCAAGCAATTATGGTAAATCTGCCGCCGCTGTCATTCGCGAAGCACGTCAAGGTTTCGTACACGGCGCCTTAGAAGAGACACTCACCCATGCTGCCAATGACACTGGGCACTCGTTTAGCGACAAATTAGATAAAGTACTGACTAATAGGTGGTTTGGGTTGCCTATCTTAGTCGCTATCTTGTATCTCGTCTTTTGGATGACATTTAAACTTGGAGCATATCCTCAAGCGTGGATTGGTGATGGCATTGACTTCCTCGTTCAATGGCTCACTGCCGTCATGCCCAACGGATGGTTAACCAGCTTATTCGTGGACGGTATCGTGCAAGGCATTGGCGCCGTCATCAGTTTCTTGCCCAACATCATCATCCTCTTTTTCTTCCTCTGCATCATGGAAGATACAGGTTACATGTCGCGCGCTGCCTATCTGATGGACAAAATCATGCACATGGTCGGCTTGCACGGAGGCTCATTCATTCCGATGTTGGTCGGGTTTGGTTGCAATGTGCCTGCCATCATGGCTTGCCGCAATATCGAGAACAACAAAGACCGCGCACTCACAATGCTCATGATTCCCTTCATGAGTTGCTCAGCACGACTACCTGTCTATATGTTGTTCGTCGGCGTTTTCTTCCCTCACCATCAGCCGATTGTGATGATGTCTCTTTACCTCATCGGCATCGTCCTATCCATCCTTTTCGCGTTAGTGATGAAGCAGACTCGCTGGTTTAGACAGCCCAAACAAGACTATGTCTCTACCCTGCCGCCTTTCCGAAAACCAACTTGGCGTACTACCGGACGACACATCTGGGAACGGACATGGGATTATTTGCAGAAAATTGGCACCGTCATTCTTTGGGCAAGCATCGTCATCTGGGCTTTGACCTATTTTCCAACCCGCTCCATGGACTTAGAGCACTCGTACTTAGCCATGATTGGACTTTGGACGGAACCACTCGTACGCCCGTTAGGTTTTGATTGGAAAATGTCTGTCTGCCTACTCACTGGCCTACCTGCCAAAGAAGCCATCGTCTCTACCATGGGCATTCTCTTCCATTCCGAACCATTAGCCACTGCTTTCTCTCCATTAACTGCCTTTGGTTTCATGGTCTTTGTGCTACTTTATTTCCCTTGCGTAGCCACTGTCAAAACACTACGCAAAGAACTTAGTGCTAAGTGGGCAACTTTCACCGTCATTCACAGCCTTTGCCTGGCATGGGTAATGGCTTTTATCATACATAGTATCGAAAACCTATTACTTTAATCAATCACACAACAATGAAACAGTACCATATTATTCTTCTCATAGCACTCCTTGGGGCTTCTGCTACCTACGCACAAGATACCCTCAGTATCCAGGACTTCAACTTAGACGAAGTGCAAGTCACGCAACGACGTGCTGCACGAGTCAAGTCGCGCACCACTGCCATCGAGACCGAGAAACTCAATCGCGAACAACTCTGTACGGCGGCTTGCTGTAACCTCGCTGGCTCGTTTGAAAACTCCGCTTCTGTCGATGTCAACTACTCCGATGCTGCCACCGGCGCACAAACAATACAACTGCTTGGACTATCCGGCAAATATGTCCAACTCCTACACGAAAACACACCTGGCGTCAGGGGACTATCGGAAGTATTAGGACTCGAGTTCATTCCTGGACCGTGGATGGAGTCCATACAAATCAGCAAAGGAACTTCGTCCGTACGCAACGGATACGAAGCACTCACAGGACAAATCAATGTCGAGTTTCTCAAACCACAACTGCAAGCACCACTCGAAGTCAATCTCATGATGGACGATAACGTCGATGTCGAACTCAACGTCACCGGTGGATGGAAAGTGGACGATTATTGCTCTACCGGCATCGCCGTCCTACTGAAAGACCAAAGCCTCAGCAAAGATGATAACAACGATGGCTTCATCGACGACCCCAAAAAACACCACCTCAACCTGCTCAATCGCTGGTATATCAAGAAAGGTGACTACACCGGTCAAGTCCTCGTCCACGGCGTTTATGACCAACGCATCGGTGGACAAATAGAGCACGTTCACGACCATGTCGCCTCTCCTTATATCATCGACCTGCGCACGCGACGCGTAGAAGCTTTTGTCAAGAATGGCTACATGTTCACCCCACAAATGTCCATCGGTATCATCGCTTCCGCCGCCTATCATAGCCAAAACCACCGATACGGCACTAAGCCATGGGACGCGTCACAACTCAACGCATACCTCAACATCATCTATCAAGCGGCGCTCGAGAACGAACAATTAGACCCCGACGATGACCACGAAAACCAAGTCGCTGCCGGTATCAGTGTCAATTATGACAAATACAACGAACAACTCAATCTCCTTGACCTCTCCCGACAGGAAGCGACACCCGGCATCTTTGCCGAATACACCTATTCCTACAAAGATAAACTCACCCTACTCGGCGGTATTCGGGCAGACTACTCCACGCGCTATGGACTCTTTGCCACACCGCGACTCAACATACGCTACTCGCCTTTCGAATGGTGGACACTGCGAGGAAGCGTCGGATTAGGCTACCGCAGCCCCAACATCGTCACAGACAACATGGCATATCTCGCTTCCAATAAACAGTGGCAGGGACTACAAACTTCGCTCGCACAAGAACAAGCGCTCAACACCGGCGCAACCATGACTTTTCATATTCCTATCGCAGGACGAGAACTCCAAATCAGTGGCGAATATTACTACACACGCTTCCTCAAAGGAGTCTTAGTCGATGTGGACCATAACCCCATGGCAGTCGAATTTCATAACATAGCGGATATTCCTAATGCACAGTCTTTTGCGCATGCCGCACAAGCCGAAGCCTCTATGGAAGTGCTCAAAGGATGGACTTGGACACTCGCCTTCCGATATACCGACACGCGACAAACCAGTTGGAACACGGCGACAAACCAATACGAAGTGCGAGAAAAAGTACTGCAAAACAAATTCAAAGGCATCATCTCTACCAGTTATCAAACACCAAAAAAAGGCTGGCAATTTGACCTCACCGCACAATTCAACGGACCCGCACGTATGCCCGATGGCTTCAACGTTCCACAAGGTAGCAAACAGTACCTTACACGCACCGTCAATTCACACTCCGTCACCTATCACAAGTGGTTTCCACTCTTAATGGGACAAATCACACACTACTTCAAAGACGGCTCCGTCTATTTCGGCGCAGAAAACATGACCAATATGTGCCAAGACCAACCCATCATCGGAGACCGCCTCAATAATAGCCACTATGTCAACCCTTGGGCAGACAACTTCGACGCATCCACCGTCTGGGCGCCTATCAGCGGTTGGGGATTCTATATCGGCGTACGCTGGGGACTCGAGAAAAAAACCGACACCTGCCATGACACGCACTGTCACGACCACAACCATGACACGCACTGTCATGAGCACAACCACTAAACACCATTTTTTCTGCCAATATGTCAGTCTGTCAGTCCTCCTGGCAGACTTTTTTTATACTGGCACACCGTTTGTTGATTTGATAACGAAATCGAAAAAAATTAACTAAAACAAATACAACTATGAGCAAAATTATTGGAATCGACTTAGGAACAACAAACTCCTGCGTCTCTGTTATGGAAGGCAATGAGCCTATGGTTATCACCAACTCCGAAGGTAAACGTACTACCCCTTCTGTCATCGGTTTTGTAGATGGCGGAGAGCGAAAAGTCGGAGACCCAGCTAAACGACAAGCCATCACCAACCCTACTAAAACCGTGTACTCTATCAAACGTTTCATGGGCGAGAGCTACGACCGCCTGAATCAAGAAATCGCACGCGTTCCTTACAAAGTAGTTAAAGGTGACAACAATACCCCACGTGTGGACATCGACGGACGACTCTATACACCACAAGAGATCTCTGCTATCATCCTCCAAAAAATGAAGAAAACAGCAGAAGACTATCTCGGACAAGAGGTCACCGAAGCCGTCATCACCGTACCCGCTTACTTCAATGACAGCCAACGCCAAGCTACCAAAGAGGCTGGCGAAATAGCTGGACTTAACGTCCGCCGTATCGTCAACGAACCTACTGCCGCTGCTCTTGCTTACGGCTTAGACAAAAGCAATAAAGACCTCAAAATAGTTGTCTTCGACTGCGGTGGTGGTACACACGATGTCTCCATCCTCGAATTAGGTGACGGCGTATTTGAAGTTAAAGCGACTGCCGGCGATACACACCTCGGTGGTGACGACTTTGACCATCGTATCATCGAATGGCTCGTGGACGAGTTCAAGAAAGACAACGGAGGTGCCGACCTCTCCAAAGACCCTATGGCTATGCAACGACTCAAAGAGGCTGCCGAGAAAGCCAAAATAGAGCTCTCTAACACCTCCTCCACCGAGATTAACTTGCCCTATATCATGCCTGTCAACGGTGTGCCTGCACACTTAGTGAAGACCCTCAGCCGCCAAAAATTCGAAATGCTCATCGACGACCTCGTAAAACGCACTATCGCCCCCTGCGAAACCTGCCTACAAAGCGCTGGTCTGAGCAAATCCGATATTGACGAAGTCATTCTCGTTGGTGGTTCAACACGTATCCCTGCTATCCAAGCAGCCGTCGAGTCCTTCTTCGGCAAAACTCCGAACAAGAGCGTCAACCCAGACGAAGTAGTCGCTGTCGGCGCTGCTATACAAGGTGGCGTGCTCACAGGTGAAGTAAAGGATGTGCTCCTCCTCGATGTCACCCCTCTCAGCTTAGGTATAGAGACCATGGGCGGCGTCATGACACGCATGATTGAAGCCAATACCACTATCCCGACCAAGAAACAGGAAGTCTTCACCACCGCTGTCGATAACCAGCCTTCGGTCGAAATCAAAGTCCTGCAAGGTGAACGTCCTATGGCAGCACAAAACAAACAAATAGGTATCTTCCACCTCGACGGTATCATGCCGGCTCGACGCGGTGAACCACAAATCGAAGTCACTTTCGACATCGACGCCAATGGTATCCTCAACGTTACCGCCAAAGATAAAGCCACTGGCAAAGAGCAAAAAATTCGTATCGAAGCGTCAAGCGGACTCTCTGACGACGAAATCAAACGCATGAAAGCCGAAGCAGAAGCCAATGCCGAAGCCGATAAACGTGAAAAAGAACGCATCGAAAAACTCAACAAAGCCGACGCTACTATCTTCCAAACCGAAAAACAACTCGCAGAACTCGGTGATAAGATTCCTGCCGACAAAAAAGCACCTATCGAGGAAGCACTCAAAAACCTCAAAGATGCTTACGAAAAGAAAGATGCGGACGCTTGCGAAAAATATAATGCCGAACTCATGACCGCTTTCCAAGCTGCTTCACAAGATATGTACAACGCTGCTAACGCTGCCGGACAAACTGGTCCACAACCTGGACAACAACCTGGCAACAGCAACGACAACCACGACTCCAACGCCGAAGATGTCGACTTCGAAGAAGTCAAATAAACACACAACACCTATCTGCAAGAAAACACTCACCCACCCTGAGTGTTTTCTTTTTTCGCTCTACTCTCTACACGCAACCCACTACCCACTACTCCTTTTTTCGCTCTTTTTTGCGAAAAAGTTTGCATATCTGCAAAAAAAGTCGTACCTTTGCACCCGATTTTTAATTACAACTTAAACATACTATGAAAAAATGTTCTTTTCTACTCTTGCTCTTAGCAAGCAACATCTGCGCTTTCGCTGGTATCACTACCTATCAATTCAACTCTCTCTCCTGGGGCAGCACCGTCGGTGCCAATCGTTGTGATGGCAAAACCGATGGCTGGATAAGCGACAAAAACGCTTCCGAGTACATGACGGGGCGCACAGACGCTGAAGGTCGCCTATATAGTCAAGGCGTTAGCGTCAAAACAGGCACTTCCGGCGCAGGTGCCACATCCGTCAAGGCGTTTACTAACATACGACGTATCGACTTCAACTTCTGCCAAAACGCCAGCAAAGGCAAAGGCGTCATCTACGTGCAAGTCGGAGACCATCCATACGATAGCATCATCGTCAACAAACCTGCCACCTCCGGCAGCGGCATCTATATGCGCGATTCTATCATAAAACTCACCACTCCACTCACTGGCAACATCCGTTTCTGGATTACTTGCTCCGAAAACGCTATCAATCTCAATACCATCACCATCCGCTCCGAAGACGGCGGATCAAGCCCATTCACACAGTCCTCTTTTCAACTCGTCACCGACATACACCAACTCCAAGACTCCGACCAAATCATCTTTGGCGTCGCAGACGGCAACACCAATATGATTATGGGCTATTATGACGAATTAGTTTCTCAGAACAACATCCACGCCATCAAAGGCGTCTATTCCGAAGGTCGTACTGTCGTGCGCGAGGACGACAATGCCATCTATACCCTCTGGAAAGAGACAGGAGAAGACAATAACGACACCGTATATATCTTCCAAGACGAACTGCGATACGAACTCGCCTACCTCGTCGCTTCCGGTGGCAAAACCAAGAATAAACTCACTCTCTGGACAGACGTCGTCTCCCCTGCTTATGGCAACTACGGTTTCTGGCGCATGAACATCGACATCGATGGCAAAGCCGTCATCGAAAACGCTGGCACATCCGAACGCAAGTACATGCAGTACAATGCCAATGACCAACTCTTTGGCTGCTATGCCGACCCCAACGCTCAAACCAAAGTCTGCCTCTATCGCAAAGTGCCCGCTATCGGTACCGACGACCCCGCTATCGCTGTCCCTCTCGTTAACTTCGGTGACAAAGTCCTCACAGACGCTACACTCTCCGGCAGCACTTCCGTAACCGTCAATGCCGTCAAACTGACCGAAGACATCTCCGCTACACTCAAACATGGCAACGTCTTCTCACTCAGCACCAACACCTTAGATCGTGACGGCGACTTCCTCACTATCTCCTACTCCGTCACACAACCTGGCAAATACATCGACACACTCATCCTCTCCTCTACGGACGTCACCGTACAAACCACTATCATGCTGAACGTCATCCCACTACTATCTATCGCACAAGCCTCACACGCCAACGACTTCGAACTCATCGCACTCAACCCTGTCGTCGTCACCAAGAAATACGATAAATACATCTTCATCCGCGACAACTCCGGCGCTATGCTCATCTACGACGGCACCAACCCCAAAACAGGCAAACCCTATGGACAAGACCTAACCAATGGACATCAACTTTCTAACGTCATCGGACGCTTCAAAAACTACTTCGGCGTGCCCGAAATACAACCTACCAACGCCTGGAACGTCGCTGCACAGACCGTCATCGCCAATCCCGAACTCGTCACCACTGTCGATTCCGCCGACGTCTGCCGCTTCATCCGCCTCGAAAACGCTACCATCGACGAACAACTCACTATCAATGGCATACCCGTCAAAGACGCTTTCAATACCGGTCTCATCGAACGCATCCCCACCACCACCGACGCCATCGTCATGATTGACCACGACCAAGTGCAACTATGGATTGTTAAGCAGGAGTTCACTACCAACCTTGAATCGGTTCACAATGATGCCTCCGAGCTCTCCGATCAATGCACAATCCACAATGGCAAGTTCATACACAACAACCAACTACTCATACAACACAACAACCAAACCTACTCCATCCTCGGCACACCAATTAACTAACAACTGATAACTGACAACTGATAACTGACAACTAACAATGAAACATCTTCTTTCAACCCTCTGCGCATTCTTTTGCGCCAGCATGATGTGGGCAGCACTTGTGCCTACAACGTTTGAACCAAGCGATTTTACCTCTAAAGGAACTTCCGGAAGTGGTAGTCAAATCAGCACTACAAAAAATGAAATTACCCTATCTACGGATAAGGGATATGTCATGAGCAGTGAAGTCCGCGTTTATGCAGGAGGCACAATAACTATTGGTACTGCTACAGTTATCTCTAAAATAGAAGTCGTTGCAAGTAGCGATAAACTGCCAAACACGACCAATGTAGAAAATAAAACGGCTAATAGTTCATATACATACACCTATCCGAAAGGGACGTGGACTCCAAACGATGGTAAAGAAATAACCTCTGTCTCCTTGAAATGTAAGAGCCAAGTACGATTCTCTAAAATCATTGTTTATACCGGCACCGAAGATATCGTAGTCAACAGTCTCTCCTTAGACCAGACCAATCTATCTTTAGAGGAAGGCAAACAGCAGACTCTCGTGGCTACTGTCGATCCCATTGACACAAAACTTAAATGGACATCGTCTAACACCGAAGTGGCTACGGTGGATAAAACAGGTCTCGTTAAAGCGATTACCCCTGGTGAAACAGACATCACGGTGAGCGCTGGTGATAAAAGTGCCGTTTGCCACGTTACTGTCACTGGTAGTGGTGAGTTTGTGTGGTATAACATCCTCACAGCCGATAATATGGCTAACCTCAAGAATGGCGACAAAGTCATCATTGCTGCCAAGAGTGGTGCTGCACTCATGGGATATTGGAAATCAGGCACGAACATCGATCCTATCACTTCTGGGCTGCAGTTCAATGAAGACAAATCCAAATGCAAAGAGGTCGTTGCTGCCGTATATACTTTGATTAAGAATGGCGACAAATGGAATCTCAAAGATGCCAATGGGCAATACCTCGCCATCAGTGGGCTTAAAAACATCAATGCGGTTGCTTCTGTTTCAACGAATGCGCAACTAACATTCACGTTCGCAAGTAGCAGTCTCAAGATTCAGTCCAATACTTCCTATGGTTATCTGCAATACAATAGCAGTGCAAGTATCTTCACCACCTACACCAGTTATCAAGGTGACATATCGCTCTATTTCCGTCACGACGAATATGCAGGGCAACTATCCTACTCTCCTGATAATCTGACTTTTGCAGCCAAACACCTGCAACAAGGCGAAGCCAAAGACACGATGGAGCTGGATATTCAATTCAAGAACTTAGACCCCGATTTAGGAGTTATCCCTTCCATTAAGAATGTTTCCAGCAATACCATTGAGTTCCGCATCGTGGGTAATCCAACCAGCATTACCGAACCAGGCAAAATCAAAGTGGCATACTACGCATTAGAAGAAGGCGATTACACGGCAGACTTACACTTAGAAGCGTTAGCTTTGGATGGTCAAGAGTGGGACGTTATTGTGCCACTCTCCGCACGTATTCTCAGCGAAGAAATCGTGCTTACACCCATCACGATTGCCGAAGCATACGCAGGACTGGCTAAAGAAGTAGGCAACTGGGGCAACAGCACCAATGATACAGGAACGAAAGAATATCTGCTCAACGATGTGACCGTTACTGGTCATGATGGCAATTTCCTCTTCGTACAAGATGCCACCGGCAGCCTCTGTATCTACGACAATGCCAATCGCACCCATGCTAAAGACGTATATTTCCAGAACGGCGACGTACTCAGCGGACTACGCGGAACAATGAAAGTGATGGGTAATGCGGTCGAGATGTTGCCTTCTGAAGGCTATCAACCAACCAAGAAAGCGGGCACGTCAGTCACTCCTACCCTCATCAATGCTGCTTTAGATGTCACACGCGAGGGAGGCAATGTCAATCGATATGTCTTAGCACAAGGCGTTACTTTTGATGCTATCAAGACCTTAGATAGTTACTATGACGAAGTGGGCGTTACTATTGGTTCCGACAAAGTGACTGCAAAGAACTATTTCGCCAAGAATCTTGGTGCTGTTGATACCCAAAAAGAGCACTACGACATCGAAGGTTTCGTATGGGCAAGTGGCAAACAGATGCAACTCATTCCGTCTGCTATTCGCGTCAGCGGTTCGTTCATTCAACATGTCAGCGAAGTGACCCTCAATCGCACCTCTGCTACTATGCAGGTCAGTGAGCAACTGACGCTCACAGCCACTATTGCTCCTGCCGATGCTGCCAATAAAGATGTCATTTGGTCTGTCAAACACGATTGTGTGGTGGTGGAGAACGGTGTAGTAACTGCTCTCAAGGCTGGTCAAGATACCGTCGTTGTTACCACTGTAGATGGAGGATTGACCGCCGAATGTGCCATCACTATTACAGCAGGACAAGGTCTGCACCCTGGTGCTGTTATCTATGAGAAAGTGACCAAAGCGGCTGATTTGCAAGCCGACGCACAATACATCATTCTCTGTGAGACCGCTATCGTAGCTGCTGGAGAATGGCAAGTCAATGATGCAGGTACAAAAGGCAAATATACCGCTACCGAAGCCATCATCATTGGCAATCAAGCCACCGCGCCCAATGCCACCGTCTTCACCTTAGGCGGAAGCACCGATGCATGGACACTCCATGACGGAACAGGATATATTCGTTTCACAGGCAGCTCCGAAAATGGTTACATGCTGCGCGATGGCTCCACATCCAACACCTGGCAAATCGCTGCCAATGGATCTTCCATCATCAGCAACGACTATACCTCGCGCGCGATACGTTTTAATAATAATGCACTATCCAGCGGCGGACAAATATTCACGAACTATGCCGCTGCACAGCAGACTGCCATCCAACTCTATCGCAAGACAGAGTCTGTCGTTCCGTCTGTCATTGAGGCTACTGGCATTGTCTTCACCGAGCATCAAGTAGCTATGCGTGTCAAAGGGGAAAAGACACTTACCGCAGTTGTTCAACCGGCTAATGCTTCTGATTCAGAGAAAGAGATTTTGTGGTCTGTCAAAGATAGCAAAGAAGGACTTTCTGTCAACTCAGGTCAAGTCGTTGCCACCGCAGTGGGCGAATATGATGTCATCGCCACATTGGCTAAGCATACGTCGTTAGCCGACACGTGCCACATTGTCGTGACCGACTCTGTCCATGTGACGGGTATTGAGTTAGACCGCCCCACTCTCTCTATCGTGGAGGCTTCACAAGGCACACTCACGGCGACTATCCTACCCGCTAATGCTGACAATCAAAACATCATCTGGGAAACATCCGATGCCTCTATTGCTACCGTTGCAGATGGCGTCATCACGGCTATTCGTTTTGGCGAAGTGACCATCACCGCACGTAGTGCGGAATATAACACAATCGCTGCCACGTGTGCTGTCACCGTTACCGCCATGCCTGGCGATCGTTATCATCTGATGACGGCTGACTCTGTACTTCATGACGGAGATTTCATCGTCTTCTACAGCAACGGACACGCAAGTGCCGGACTGGTTGATTCTAAGAAATACCTCAGTGGCGTTGAAGCAACACTCGTAGGTGCAGACCTCGTCGTTTCTAATTCGCAACCTATGAAATTAACACAAAACGGCAGTCTTTGGAACCTCAGCATTGGCTCATTCGCTATTGGTCACCAAGCCAGCGACGACAACTCAGTGGACTTTGATGTTACAGGCAAGACATCGACGGATTTCACCATCTCTATTGGTGGCAGCAACTATGCCGTAGTCAAGAGTACGGTAGGCACTAACATGCCGCAGTTCTACTGCAATGCACAAGGCAACTTCCGTCTATACAACTCCACCTCGATGGCACCTATTCAGATTTACCGCAAAGTGGCTTCGCCTGACGTGCCTATTGCTGTCGAGAGTGTGGAATTAGACTATGTTGCTCTGACCTTGCGTGAAGGCGAAACAGACCAATTGACGGCTACTGTTTATCCGCTGGATGCCAAGATTCAAGATGTCGTTTGGGGTAGCGTGGATGAGACTATCGCTACCGTCGAAGAGGGCTTAGTAACCGCTCTCGCCCAAGGACAAACCCAAGTATGGGTACGTACCGTCGATGGTGACTTCACAGACACCTGTACCGTCACCGTTTTGGCGGGTCTCCACCAACCAGATGTTACCTGGAATCAAGTGCAAGACCTCAGCCTCTTGACCGAAGGAACGAAAGTCTTGGTTGCATCCGTTCGTGAGGGCGAAGACTATGTCATGGGCGTCTATAACTACGATGTGGCTAAGTCCAATATCCCTGGTGCAGTCGCTCAGTTTGGTGAAGGTCGTCATGCAGTTACTGCCAGTGCTTCATACGCTTACACAGTCAGCATCGTAGATGGTCAATACGTCTTCCGTGACTTAGACGGCATGTATCTCTGCGACTATAGTGGCAAAAACCTCAGCACACAAGAGGTCATAGACAACAAAGCCAAATGGACAGTCACCATGGATGAGGAGTTCATCTTCGACATGGAGAACAAGTACTACACGGGCTATCACCTCTACAATAACCACAATAACGACCTCTTCTGCTGCTACAATGGTTTGGACCAAAGCAACATGTCGCATATCGTTCTCTACTCCAACAATGCGCCACAATGGGTAGAGCCTATTCGTATCCCTGAACTCACCATCACGGTCAATAAAGACACCATCACAGACCTCATCGACTTTGGCGAAGTCGTTTATGACGACTCATGGGGAACAGAGACCAATCCTTACGAAGCAGCCCAAACCCTCGTCTTTACTGCTAAATGGTTAACGGAAGACATTGCAGTGTCGCTCAGTAAAGGAACAGCATTTGTCCTCTATACCGAGTCCATCAGCAAGAACGGCGGCTCTGCCAGCATCCAGTTCAGTGTTAAGAATCCCGGCACTTATGCCGATACACTCTATGTACAAACCGGCGACATCAGACGAAAGATTGTTCTGACAGCTAAAACAGTCACACAAGAAGAAGCTGCACCTAAGATTTCGGTTTCCACCAATCAAATCGATCTCTATCTCAATCTCACAGAAGACGGTGCACAGACAGACATCAAGTCCTTCACGTTCTCTGCTAATAACATCGTCAAAAACGTGTACTGCGAACGGAGTGGCAACTATAACCTACCCGACCGCGCAGGCGAAGAAGCAATCATACTCGTTGGCGATTATGAAATGAGTCTTGCAGATGCTTCTTTCAACTTAGGCGCACAGAACTACGAGAACGAAGAAGTACTCATCAGCGTCACTGCTTACACCGTAGGCGAATACACCTGCCAACTACGCCTTTATACTTCCAAGATGGACAAGACACTGGCTGACGAGAAGTTTGTAACGGTGAATATCCATGTCACAGAGCAACCTCTTCCGACCAGTTTGTTGAACGTTGACGTTGACGTTGACGTTAACAAATTCCTCCGCAACGGACACCTCCTCATCCGCAAGGACGGCAAGACCTACACCATTCTCGGACAAGAGGTGAGATAAAGGAGTATAGAGTATAGACCGCTGCGCTGAAGGAATATAGATATAGCGTTCGGCAACAAGGTCAACATCAAAAAGGGTGCATTTTGATTAAAAAGTGCACTTTTTTTTGTATATGTCAGAAAAAAGTAGTACCTTTGCGCGATTTTTAATATGGAGTATCAATACCTACATACAATCAACTATCCAAACGACCTCAAAGCACTGCCCATCGAGGCACTGCCTACCGTCTGCGACGAACTCAGAGATTTCATCATACAAGAACTGTCACACAATCCAGGACACCTCGCTTCCTCCTTAGGCACTGTCGAACTGACTGTCGCACTACACTACGTATTCGATACACCAAACGACAAACTAATATGGGACGTGGGACACCAAGCTTACGCCCACAAGATTCTCACTGGAAGACGCGAACGATTCCATACCAACAGACAATTCAAAGGGTTAGCACCCTTCCCAACACCCGCCGAAAGCGAATATGATGCCTTCATCGCCGGACACGCCAGCAACTCCATCTCTGCCGCCTTAGGTATTGAGGTCGGAGAAGAAATGAAACTATCCAACTCCGATAAACAACAGGGCAAAAAAGCACACAACGTCGTCGCTATTATCGGAGACGGAGCTATGACCGGTGGACTCGCCTTCGAAGGACTCAACAACACCTCCATGGACAAAAATAACCTCCTGATTATTCTCAACGATAACAACATGGCTATCGACCCCATTCACGGAGGATTCACACAATATCTCGTCGATCTAACTACCAGCGAAGTCTATAACAAATGGAGATGGAGACTCTACCAAATACTGGTCAAACTGCACCTGATGAACGACGCACGCACTCGCAAAATGCGCCGATTCACTAATAACCTCAAGACTGTCCTTTCACAACCGACCAGTAACATCTTCCGTGGACTCAACTTACGCTACTTTGGACCAGCGGACGGACACAACGTCATCGACCTCGTACGTATCCTATCCGAGATAAAAAACCACCGAGGTCCAAAAGTACTGCATATCATCACCAAAAAAGGCAAAGGCTACGCTCCCGCCGAAAACGACCAAACGACTTGGCACGCACCAGGCGAATTTAATGTCGAAAGCGGAGAACGTATCAACGGACAAACAACCAAACCACAACTGTGGCAAGAGGTCTTTGGTGAGACTTTATTAGACTTAGCCCGCCACAATGACAAGATAGTTGGTATCACCCCTGCTATGCCTTCCGGCTGCTCCATGTGCATCATGCAAAAAGTCTATCCCGAACGCGTCTATGACGTGGGCATCGCAGAAGGACACGCCGTCACTTTCTCTGCCGGTATGGCTACCGAAGGACTGGTACCGTTCTGCAATATCTACTCCAGTTTTCTGCAACGCGCATACGACAACATCATCCACGATGTAGCATTGCTCAAACTACCCGTCGTACTCTGTATCGACCGAGCAGGTATAGTCGGTAACGACGGTGCCACACACCACGGACTCTTCGACCTCGCGTATCTCAGACCGATACCGAACATGACCATCTGCGCACCAATGACCGCAGACGATCTACGCCAGATGATGATGATTGCACAAGACTACCACGCACCTATCGCTATTCGATACCCACGTGGTGTAGTCAATGACAGAACAACCCACAATAACCCTGTGGAAGTCGCTAAAGGCGTCTGCCTACAAGAAGGCAAAGACCTCGCCGTACTATCTATCGGCGCCATTGGTAACACCGTAGCCGATGCCATCCACACTATCCAACAGCACGAACACCAATACTCCATCGCACACTACGACATGCGATGGCTCAAACCGATAGACACTGACCTATTAGACTACGTGGGTACACACTTCACACGCGTAGTCACCGTCGAAGACGGAGTCATCAATGGCGGTTTAGGCTCTGCTGTATTGGAACACTTTGCCGACCACGGCTACACACCTCACGTCACACGATTAGGTGTCAACGACCAATTTGTAGAACACGGGAGCACAAAAGAACTATATCACATGCTCCATTTAGATAAAGAAGGCTTATGCGAATCATTATTGCAGGCGCTGGAGAAGTAGGTACGCACCTCGCTAAACTGCTCTCACGCGAAAACATGGAAATCAGTCTGCTCGACGAACGAGAAGAACGTTTAGGAGACTTGGGTAACGACTACGATATGCTCACCAAAGTGGGTAGTCCAACTTCAATACATGACCTCAAAGAGATTGGCGTCAAAGACTGCGACCTATTCATCGCTGTTACTCCCCAAGAGACAGAAAACATGACTTCCTGTCTCATTGCCAACCAATTAGGCGCAAAAAAAACACTCGCACGTATCGATAACTACGAGTATTTACTGCCCGAAAACAAACAATTCTTCGAAACGATGGGACTGAACCACCTTATCTATCCCGAAGTACTGGCTGCCAACGAAATCACCGCTTCACTCAAAGTGAACTGGCTGCGCTACCACCTCACACTATGCGACGGAGCACTCGAACTATGTGTAGTCAAAGTACGCGAGAACGCACCCGTCATCGGACAAACCTTTGCCTCTGGTTTCTATGAACACGGACGATTCCGTATCGTCGCCATCAAACGCGGAAACGACACAATTATTCCGACCGGCAACGACCTCATAGAAGCAAACGATATGGTCTATGCCGTTTGCACACCGGAAAACATGGACTTCTTGCGCGAACAATTGGGGAAACAGGAAAACGAAATCAAAAACGTCATCTTCTTCGGCGGCTCACGCATCGCTCAAAAAGCTGTGCAAAACTTGCCAGAAGGAATGAACATCAAGATATTAGAAGCCAACCGCGACCTATGCTATCACTTGAGCGAGAAACTCAATAACGCCCTCATCATCAATGCGGACGGTTCTGACATGGAGACGCTCAAAGAAGAAGGTATTCAAGATGCAGACGCCTTTGTTGCTGTCACCGATAGCAGCGAAGCGAACATCTTTGCGTGCCTCGCAGCAAAACGCTTTGGCGTGCGTAAAACGATTGCCGATGTCGAAAACATTGACTATATACAAATGGCTGAGGGACTAGACGTAGGTGCCGTGCTGAACAAAAAAACCATCACCGCCTCCTACATCTACCAACTGCTACTCAATGCCGCCGTGCTGAACGTACGCAACCTCACCAATGCCGATGCCGAAATGGTCGAGTTCATGGCTGAACCTGGCTCTAAAATTACGAAAGGCACCATCCGCACTATGCGCTTTCCACAAGATAGCACTATCGCTGGTATCGTGCGAGCAGGAGAAGGCGTCTTAGTCAATGGTAACACACAAGTGCTGCAAGGCGACAAAGTGGTCGTGTTCTGCAAAAGCCACATCATACGCAAACTCGAAAAATACTTCAAAGAACAATGACACGCGCATTTAACTGGAAAATCGTATTCAAAACCATGGGAGCACTTCTCGTAATAGAAGCGTTCTTTATGGGTATTGCTACATTAGTCAGTTACTTCTACGGTGATCCAGATGACGGTGCTTTCCTGACTGCTACCTTGGTCACATTACTCACCAGTTTCTGGGGATTACTGATTGGACGTCGCTGCCCGAAACATGTCGGCGAACGTGAAGGATACGTCATCGTGGCTTGTGTATGGGTTGTCTTCTCCGCCTTTGGTATGCTACCCTACTATCTAAGTGGACAAATACCTTCCTTGACTGATGCTTGGTTTGAGACCATGTCAGGTTTCACCACTACCGGAGCCACTATTCTTCAAGATATAGAATCACTCACACACGGTGCCCTCTTTTGGCGCTCTATGACACAGTGGTTAGGAGGCATGGGAATCATCGTACTCAGTATCGCTATCTTGCCTATGTTCGGTCTGGGCGGCATGCAGCTCTACGCTGCCGAAGTAACAGGACTCAACTACGAAAAGCTCAGCCCACGTATCGCAGACACCGCTAAACAACTGTGGCTCACCTACATACTTCTCACTATCGCTGAGATTGGTATACTGTGGCTAGAGGGAATGGGCATCTTCGACAGTGTGTGCCACTCGTTCTCCACCGTAGCAACAGGAGGTTTCTCTACTAAAAACCTCAGTATCGCTTACTACTCTAACCCACTGATACACTACACCATAGCATTCTTCATGCTGCTATCTGGTATTAACTTCGCCATGATTATCCTCCTCTTCCGTGGCAAACCACAACGTCTGTTGCACGACGAAGAGACTCATTGGTATATCGGTTCCGTAGTCACAGTGACACTCGTCTTAACTATCGGCTTGACCATTTCCCACATACAATTACCAATGGACTGGTCACAAATAGGACATAGTATCGAGACCGCTTTCCGAGAAGGGTTATTCACGACTATCGCTACCATGACCAGTACCGGTTTCAGTATCACGGACTATATGTCATGGGCACCGTTCCTATGGATAGTAACCTTCTTCTTGATGTTCACTGGCGCCTCATCTGGTAGCACATCTGGCGGCATCAAATGGGTGCGTATCGCGATCTTCGCTAAAAGCGGTATCGCAGAGTTCAAACGCCGTATTCACCCGAATGCAATTGTTCCCGTCAAACTCAACCAACGACCCATATCTCAGCAAACAACCAATAACGTGATGGCATTTATGGTTTTCTACATCATGATTTTAGTGGTCACCACGTTGATTTTCAGTGCTACAGGTGTTGATTTTGATGAATCCATGGGTGCTGCCGTATCTGCTATGGGAAATATAGGTCCATCTATCGGTCAGTATGGTCCATTAGGCACATACGCAACCTTCCCAACTGTCTCTAAATGGGTTATGACATTCGTTATGCTCATCGGACGTCTGGAAATCTTCACTGTTCTATTGCTCTTTACACGCGCACTCTGGAAAAAATAAATGAATATGCGTCCTAAACATATCGTGCTGTTTATTGGAGTGTGCCTACTTCTTTTAGGACTAATCTGCTATTTCTTTCCACAATCACAAGCCCCATACGGACTGCATTTTCCGTCATTGAGCGAGGTCTTAGAGTTGAACGAGGATACCGTGGCTACACTTGATTCTCCTGCTCCCCTTGATACGCTGACTTCCCTTGATACTTCAACTCTTGATACGCTCAATTCTCTTGCTCCGACAGAGAACGTGTCAACGGAAACAACGACCATAGCGGCAACCTCTACTGCCACACCTAAACCACAACCACAACCACAACCGCAAGCGGTTACTCCTATCACTCCCGCCAATGACCCATTAGCTCTCTTCCGTGCAGGTTTAGCAGAAGCCTCCTCACGACAAGTGCGCGTCATTCACTACGGAGACTCACAAATAGAAGAAGATCGGATATCCAATAACATCCGTCGCCACCTGCAAGCGCTCTACGGAGGCAGCGGCGCTGGCTGGATTCAAGTGCCACAAAACGTACCTTCTAAGACCACAAAAATGACGGTCACCATGAACGACAAATTAGTCACTCGCAAGACTGGCCCTGTCCGCTACACCGTCTTCGGTCGTCAAAGCGACCATCGTCCTTACGGCAATCAATATAATGCGAGCGGTTATGTTTCTATTATGGACAGCACTCTTCGCAAGGGCTCGGAACAGTTATTTATACACATCGATCCGTTAGGAGAAGTGACTACCGCCAACTGTTTTAGTCAGATTCGCGTGCTCAAAAAAGGTGACATCGAGGTCAACGGTTTAGACCAAGACTTACTACTCTACCCCGATAGTACCACACAATGTGACATTGAGTTATTCGGTCAAGGAGACCTATACGGTCTTTCGTTGGAATCGTCGGTGGGTGTATTAGTAGATAATGTTCCCATGCGCGGAGCTATCGGCAACACATTCACCAAAATGGACAGCGCACAAATGGCGGACTATTATCGCCAAACCAATACCCGCCTCATCATCCTTCAGTTTGGCGGCAACGTGATGCCTGGAACGCAATCAACTAATCGTATCTATGGCTACGTCAAGAACATGCGCAAACAGATTGCACTCCTGCGCCAATGTGCTCCGAATGCGTCTATCATGTTTGTTGGACCATCCGACATGCTCACAACCATCGATGGCGAACGCACCTCATATCCCTATCTCTCGCTCTTGGACAACCAGTTAGCTAAGATGGCAGCCGAAGAAGGAATTGGATACTTTAGCCTATACCAAGCAATGGGCGGAAAAGGCGGCATGAAACAGTGGCAAAGCAGTGGTTTGGCAGCCGGTGACGGCGTTCACTTCACACACAAAGGCGCTAATCGCGCTGGTGAACTGTTGTGGGAGTGGATAGAGAAAGAGTTGAAGAAGTAGAATGGAATTATTAAGACACATATTTGCTTTTAATCAAGATAGTCCGCTACTATTTACGCAGTTCTATTTTTGGGCATTTTTTGCAGTTGTATATGCTGCATTCGCGCTCATTATGGAAGTGAAAAGCAAGCACAATGCGAATCACCGCGCACGACTGCACCTGAGAAATATCTTCCTCATGGCAGTGAGTTGGTTTTTTTACTACAAGACCAGCGGCATCTGCCTACTGATTTTAGCCTTTGTCACCATAAGCGATTGGCTGATTGCCCAGCGTATTGCTCACACACGCGGAACTAACAAAGCACGCTGGTGGCTGGTGCTGAGCGTCGTGATTGACCTCAGCCTATTGGCATACTTCAAATATGCGTATTTCTTTACCAACGTCATCAATAACATCTTTTCGACCTCGTTTCAGGTGTTTGACATATTCGCCTACATCGGCAACGGACTGCAACACTCAGGACGATTTATTGTAGATGCCATCATATTGCCTGTCGGCATATCTTTCTATCTCTTCCAAGTCATTTCCTACACGTCCGATGTGTATCACGGCCGTGTGCAACCAGTCACTAACCTACTCGACTTTGGATTTTATGTATCGTTCTTTCCGCAATTAGTAGCGGGCCCGATTGTTCGCGCGTCGGAGTTTATTCCACAACTCTATAAACCCTTCCATCTAAGCAAACGGTTGTTTGGTTTAGCCGTATTCTGGATTCTGAATGGTTTAGCCAAAAAGATTATCTTGTCGGACTATTTAGCCGTTAACCTCATTGACCGCGTATTCGATAACCCACTGTTATTCTCGGGCTTTGAGAATCTGTTTGCGCTCTTTGCGTACTCTCTGCAAGTCTATGCGGACTTCTCCGGATACACCGATATTGCTATCGGCATCGCGATGTTGATGGGTTTTTATTTGCCCAAGAACTTCGACTCTCCTTACAAATCTCGTAATCCACAAGAGTTCTGGCGTCGTTGGCACATGTCCCTCAGCCGCTGGCTGAAGACGTATCTCTATATTCCGTTGGGAGGTAACCGTACTGTATTAGGATTTAAGTTGCCCAAATTGATTGCCGGCAACATGAACTCGTTCATCGTCATGCTGTTAGGCGGACTTTGGCACGGTGCCAGTTGGAACTTTGTCATTTGGGGAGGTCTGAACGGATTGGGTATGATCTTCGCTAAATGTTGGGCAGCAGGAAAAGAGAAATTAGGAATTACACGTTGGATTAACCGCACAACATCCATTCGTCGATTAGACGATGGTCTGTGCATACTATTGACATTCACGTTTATCACGTTCACACGTCTGTTCTTCCGTTCCAGCAGCAATTTAGACCCCGCAACGGCGAATCAAGTGGCTTGGGAAACTGCCACAAACATGTTACACCAAATGGCATACGCATGGGATAGTGCGATTATTTTACCATTCCTATGGGGATATCGCTATGTAGTGATTATGTTTGTGTTAGGCATGACCATTCATTGGTTACCGACTTCATTCAAGCGCTGGTATCGACTGAACTTTGCCATGTTGCCGTTATGGGTGATGGCGTTAATAGCTGTCGTTGTCGTGTTCGTCATTTATCAGTTCGTCACAGCAGATATGCAACCGTTCATCTATTTCCAATTCTAATTGACTATGTTAATCGGCATTACAGGAGGCATAGGGAGTGGTAAATCCACGATTGCAGCAGCGTTGCAGCAGCGCGGTTACGCTGTACTTTATACCGACCAAGAAGCGAAACGACTGATTGTACACGCACCTACCGTCAGGAAACAGATAGAGCACTTATTCGGTAACGACGTCTTTGACGGAGACACCTATCTTACTCACAAAGTAGCAGCACAGGTTTTTACAAACCCTACTCTGTTGCAGCAACTCAATACAATTGTACACCCCGCTGTCAAACAAGCCGTGCAACAATGGTATGAGACGCAACGTGCAGCGGTATGTTTTGTGGAATGTGCTATCTTATACGAAGCTGGATTAGACAATCTCTGCGATGCAGTCATCGAAGTCACCGCTCCCGAGCACGTACGTATCGCGCGCACGATTGCGCGTGACCATAGTACAGAAGCACAAGTGCGCGCACGCATACACGCGCAAAAAAACATTCAACACACTACTGCAGATACCTTAATAATCAACAATGACGGTGTCTTACCAATAGCAGAACTCATACAACAAATAGAGTTTTTTATTCATAAATTTGCATAATTCAAATTTTTTTACTACTTTTGTCGCCCGAAATGAAAAATATACGTAACTTTTGTATCATTGCGCACATTGACCATGGTAAATCCACGTTAGCAGACCGCATGTTAGAAATGACGGGAACAGTGGACAAGAAAGACATGGAGAATCAAGTTCTGGACGACATGGACTTGGAGAAAGAGCGCGGTATCACCATTAAATCTCACGCCATACAAATGGCGTATAAAGGTTATACACTGAACCTCATTGACACTCCGGGACACGTGGATTTCTCGTATGAAGTGAGCCGCAGTATTGCTGCTTGTGAAGGCGCATTACTCGTTGTCGATGCGTCGCAAGGAGTACAAGCACAGACCATTTCCAACCTCTATATGGCTTTGGATCATGACTTGGAAATTATCCCTGTCATGAACAAGTGCGATATGGAAAGTGCTATGCCCGACATGGTCGAAGATGAGATTATTGACTTACTCGGCTGCAAACGCGAAGAGATACTGCGCTGCTCTGCCAAGACAGGCGACGGCGTAGAAGCAATCTTAGATGCTATCATTGAGCGCATTCCAGCTCCACAAGGAGACCCCGAAGCTCCTCTACAATGTTTGGTCTTTGACTCCGTGTTTAATTCTTTCCGCGGCATCATTGGTTATTTCAAAGTGGTGAACGGCACCATGCACTCAGGCGATCGCGTACGTTTCTACAATACCGGCAAAGAATATAATGCAGACGAAGTGGGCATTCTCAAACTCGATATGCAGCCGACTAAAGAGATTTCAGCAGGAAACGTGGGTTACATCATTTCGGGCATCAAGACCAGTTCCGAAGTCAAAGTAGGCGACACCATCACGCACGTAGCTCGTCCTTGTGCAGAAGCAATTGCTGGTTTCCAAGAAGCCAAACCGATGGTCTTTGCCGGAGTTTATCCGATTGAGGCAGAAGACTATGAAGACTTGCGCGCAAGCCTTGAGAAGTTACAACTCAATGACGCCAGTCTCAGTTTCCAACCAGAGAGTTCTATGGCGTTGGGCTTTGGTTTCCGGTGCGGATTCTTAGGACTACTGCACATGGAGATTATTCAGGAGCGTTTGGACCGTGAGTTTGATATGAACGTCATCACAACGGTGCCTAACGTAAGTTATAAAGTCTATACCAAAGACGGCAACCTTAAGGAAGTACACAATCCTGCGGGCATGCCAGACTTGACAGAGATAGACCATATAGAAGAGCCCTATATTCGCGCAAGCATCATCACTACAAGCAATTATATCGGTAACATCATGACCCTCTGTCTCGACAAACGTGGCGAATTAGTAAAGCAAGAATATATATCCGGTAGCCGTATGGAACTGCTATTTGATATGCCGTTGGGTGAGATTGTGATTGACTTCTACGACAAACTCAAGTCAATTTCCAAAGGTTACGCGTCCTTCGACTGGCACATGAACGGTTTCCGCCCGTCTAATCTCGTCAAGTTAGATATCTTGCTCAATGGAGAACAAGTGGATGCGCTCTCTACCCTCACCCACCGCGATAATGCTGTTGATTTTGGACGACGGATGTGTGAGAAACTCAAAGAGTTGCTGCCTCGTCAACAGTTCGATATTGCTATTCAAGCTGCGATTGGCGCTAAAATTATTGCGCGCGAAACAGTCAAACAAGTGCGCAAAGATGTGCTCGCTAAGTGCTATGGCGGTGACGTCAGCCGTAAACGCAAGTTGTTAGAGAAACAGAAACGCGGAAAGAAACGTATGAAACAAATCGGTAACGTAGAAGTGCCACAAAAAGCCTTCCTCGCCGTACTAAAACTCGACTAAAAATAACTTTATAATCAACAATATTATGGAACAGATTCCCGCATGGATGTTAATTCCATTTGCAATGATGCTGTTAAGCATCGCTATTTTACCACTGTTACCTAAAGTCGGTGAATGGTGGGAGGAAAACAAAAACAAACTGATTGTGTCCCTTATCTTGGGTATTCCCGTAGGTATTTGGTTGTGTCTGCATGGAATGTCGCATGACTTGATGCACCAAATGATTTACGATTATGTACCTTTTATCTTGCTGCTGATGGCATTGTTTGTAACAACAGGCGGCATTTGCATCAAAGGTGACTTAGTGGCTAAGCCTATTACCAACACGATTATCATGGCTATCGGTTGGGTATTGGCATCGTTCATGGGCACTACCGGCGCCGCTATGCTGCTGATTCGTCTATTGTTAGAGACCATCAAACAGCGCAAGTTCAAAGTGCACACTGTCCTTTTCTTTATTGCGATTGTCGCTAACTGCGGTGGTCTATTGTCGCCATTAGGTGACCCACCTTTGTTCTTATTATTCCAGAAAGGTGCGTCATTCACTTGGTGGTTAAACAACATGCTTGGTGAGTGGGCTGTGACAGGTGCGTTACTGCTGATTGTCTATTTTGTGGTAGATACGTATTACTACAAGAAAGAGATTAAGGGGCACTTGGAGAACGTGATGGCTGACATGCGTGAGAAAAAACCGCTACAGATATCTGGTCTAATCAATGTACTCTGGTTGTTAGGTGTCATCTGCAGCACGATGTTCATCAACAAGACTTACATCCCTGCTATGGGAGCAGAGCATGCGCCATGGTACTTGAAATTACTGCGTGAATGGGTATTTATCGCCATCATCGCTGGATCATGGTTCACGACGAAGAAGACTGTGCGTGTAGCTAATAACTACTCATGGACACCAATCCTGGAAGTAGCATGCGTCTTCTTAGGTATCTTTGCCACAATGACGCCTGCATTGATGTTCTTAGAGCAAATGAAAGACTCCATTCAAGCCGTGTTAAGTCAACCTTGGCAATATGTATATTGCACAGGCGCGTTGTCTGCGTTCTTAGATAATGCGCCTACAGCTATGGTCTTTAACTCAATGGCTCCATTTGGTGACATAGCAGGTTTGGCTAATGATACGTATCTAAAAGCAATCTCAATGGGTGCAGTCTTCTTTGGCTCATTAACCTATATTGGTAATGGTCCAAACTTCATGGTTAAGAGTATTGCAGAGCAAGAGCACATTGATATGCCTTCGTTCTTCGGCTACATGGGTAAGTTCTCATTGATTGTTTGCTTGCCAATTTATATCATCACTCAATTAATCTTCATCTAAATGACCATTATTGATCAAATCATCTCGTGGTATTCGGCGCACATGAACTATGCGTCGATTACTGCGTTGATGACCATTGAGTCATCGTTTATTCCTTTTCCTTCGGAAGTTGTAATTCCTCCTGCTGCCTTTGTTGCAAGTGAACCTACGAGCGTGCTGTGCGCCACTGGTGTCTATCCTATTGATGTCATTATTATTGTGCTCTTTGGTACGTTAGGAGCTTTGTTCGGTGCCATTATCAACTACGTGCTGTCGGTTTGGTTAGGCCGCCCTATCATCTATAAGTTTGCGGATAGCAAATTAGGACACCTATGCTTACTCAGCAGCGAGAAAGTGCAAAAGGCAGAAGACTATTTCCGTGTGCACGGCAATATGTCCACGTTCATTGGTCGATTTATTCCTGGTATTCGCCAACTGATTTCTATTCCTGCTGGTCTATCACGTATGCACTTTGGTGCATTCTTGTTCTACACGTTCATTGGTGCTTTTGCTTGGAATTGTGTGTTGGCTTTATTGGGTTACATTGCCAATGGCCAAATGGATATGATAAAAGAATATAGCCACGAACTTAGTGTGGCTATACTCGTACTGGCAGTTGCAGTAATTGTATTCTTTGTAATCAAGAAATTACTTTCTCATCCAGCGAAAAAGTGATGTCTGACCATCTTGAGCAACAGGATTCTCTTCTACGGAATCGTCATCTTCTATATTGATGACGATTTCGTCGTCTTTAGGGCCTACTTCACGAGGTTCTGCTGGCTGCGTAGGTTGTGCTGGTTGTGCTGGTTGTGTAGCAGTCAATGTACCCGTTAGGTCTATCTCTGTGGCTTGCTCATCTTCTTTAGGCTCAGTTGGAGCCTTAATATCGTAGTTGAGTTTGACTGCTTCTTCGATAGATACTTTGCCAGCGACTTCTTCGAGTGAAGGAATATCGCTCACTTCGTATCCGGTAGCAATAATCGTCACACGTACGGCTTCGCCCAGCGATTCATCTACAGAAACACCCCATTGCACTTCCACTTCATCTCCCACTTCGTCCACGAAACGATGTATCTCGTCTAACTCGTGCATGATGAGTGCATGTTCCGTAGAGCAATAGAACTGCAGCAACACGCGTTTAGCACCGTGTACATCGTTCGCATTCGCCAACGGTGACTTGAGTGCATTATCGATAGCGGCTGTGATACGGTTTTCGCCTTCTGCCTGACCCACATTCATAATGGCAACATTTCCATTCTTGAGCGTGTTATAGACATCCGCAAAGTCGGTATTGATATAGCCTGGTTCGGTAATTATCTCTGCAATAGACTTTGCAGCATTAGCCACTACGTCATCGGATTTAGAGAATGCGTTGAATGCTGTGAGGTCAGGATAGATTTGCTTGAGTTTCTCGTTATTGATAATCAGCAATGCATCCACATGCTCTGCCAAATGGGCTATGCCTGTAAAAGCCTTGCGAATTTTCTGTTTGCCCTCAAATGCAAATGGAATAGTGACGATGCCGACGGTGAGTATATCCATTGACTGTGCTACTTCGGCTACAGTAGCGGATGCGCCTGTACCTGTGCCACCGCCCATGCCTGCGGTGATAAAAAGCATCTGTGTTCCATCGTCTAAAGCCTCACGAATGCGGTCACGACTGGCTTCTGCATATTCGTGTGCTTTGTCAGGGTTACCCCCAGCACCGAGACCAGTGCCGAGTTGCAGTTTGGCAGGTACAGAGGATTTTTCGAGTACTTGCTTGTCGGTATTACATACTAAAAATGTAACACCTTTGATGCCTTGACGATACATGTAGTTAACGGCGTTACATCCGCCACCACCTACGCCCATCACTTTGATAATACTGTCTTCCTTGATTTCGATTGGCAAGGGTAATGTTTCTTCGTCGATATTCATAGTTGTTGCAATTTATTCTTGTGGAGTAAAAACTATTTCGGTTTGTAATTTTATTTTTTCAAAGATAGAAGGATTTTTGACGAGTTGGTTTTTATGTTCGTCTCGATAGTCACTGCCCATGATAAGAGCACCCACCAACGCGGAATAGGTTGGTTCATAATAGCGTGGATCGGACGTTTTGTCTAACAACCTATCGTGGGCTCCATAGAGTACTTTGAGGGATGTTTTTTGTTGGATAAAATCTTGTAATCCTGCTAACATTGCGGCACCGCCAGTGAGGTAGAGTGTCTTGATACGGTCAGCGTATTTATTGAGTTCATCAATAAGCGGATTGATTATTTCTTCTAACTTGAGAGATATGGTATATGCCACATCCTCACTTGTCACGACGAGTGTTTCTCCTTCTGCGCCTGCCACGGGCAGTTTCATGCGCAAGTTCTTCTCGACTTGTGCAGCAGATGCGTAACCATAATTGCATTTCAGTTGCTCAGCAAGCGCAAATGATATGCCTTGTTGCTCAAGCACGCGTGTGATGTGGTAGCCGCCCTGTGGAATTACTTTGTTGTACAAGTACTGTGTTCCCTTGTAGATAGAGAGAGTGGTTGTTTGTGCTCCCATATCGAGCACAGCGCAACCGTCACGATAGATTTCTGGACCATCTTCTGCGGCAAAAGCAGAGAGTAAGGCTTCGGGACGAACAAAGGTAGATTCGATAGATTTGCCAGCTTGATCAAAAGCTTTTTGCATTTGTTGTTCAATATCAGCTTTTGCCACAAACGCAACATACTGTGCTTCAATACGTTCGGCACGTTGACCAGCAGTAGGCACTTCATCTTGCTCTACCCCATCTAAGGTAAAATAGACTGGTACCAAACCCAAGACTGCAACACCTTTATTGTGTGCTTCGATTTTGCGTTTGCACTCCTCTTCCATTTCTTCCAGCAGTTGACTGGATATTTCGCGTTTGCGACCTTGGTCACGTTTTGAGCCGACTTTAGCGATTTGCATAGTTTTGCCTCCCGTGAGTACAAATGCCGTTGGCAGGTCGGCGAAACCCAATCGATTAGCAAGAAGACGCAGTACTTCACCAATCATGAAACCCACATTGGCACTGTGTGCAACAACGCCACGTTCCACTCCTTGAAACTTAGTAGATTGTTCAAAACCTAATATATGCAACAAGTCATTATCGACGCGCGTCGCAGCCATAGCGCGTACGCTATGACTTCCCAAGTCGATAGCGACTAATGGTAATGTCTGTGCTAATTGTTGTTTCTTCCTTGCCATAAACTTAGTCTATATTCCTTATTCTTTCAGCGAGCAAAGTGAGCGGTCTTTACTCTCGTGGTGTCTTTGTGGGTGTCACTTACCCCGCCCTATCGCTTGCCCCTTATATCGCAGGTCGATTTCTCGATACGTTCTCCAGCCTATTTTCTCAAATCCCTCTTCGTACAATGTTTTGAGCTTGCGCAGTTTAGCGCGGTAACCTTTTATGTCTCCCAAGATGAGTTTAGTCTCGTCCGGTTTTTGCACTAAATAAACGTAGTGTGGATTGTTGACGTGTACACTTTGTATTTTCTCACGCCAATAGCCATCGTGGTTTATCCAAAGCACCATATCGGCAATCTCGTCGCATGCAGCATGTTCCGTAACAACTCCACGTACCATCATTACGGGCGTGTTCACAGACTCACGAATAGGCATCCGTTTGCGGTCGGAGTCCACGAAGTAACTCTCAGAAGCCGTCAACACGCGCAAGATAGGTCTTCGTTGTGACAGACGAATGCGGACGGTGCCGTTGGCGGTGATAAAACACTGTGCCTTTCGCACCATAGGGTGTGTCAGAACGGCTTTTTCTATTGTTTGCGTCGATATATTGGACAACGTTTTGCCTTCCGGATACAATCCCATTTGCTTGAGCATTGTGGTTAGTTCGTCTTCGGTCACATATTGGCGTTGTGCTTGGTCAGAGATTGTCCATTCGACAGAGGAACACAGTTGTGATGAACAATGTTTCGTCACCAATACACTCACCGTAACGACATACGCTAACAGCAGTATCGCGCACAAGGACAGCAATATGTGTTTGACATTTATCTTCATGAGTTCGTTTCGTTAGCTTGCAGTCGCAGGGCAATCTCCGGCACCAGTCGGTCTATGTCTCCAGCGCCCAACGTGATTATCGCTACAGGAGATGATTGTTGGGACAGAGATTGGAGTGTCTCTACCAACTCATTTTTCTGCACCAGTCGTTTGCGTGGACAAGTTATTTTGTCTAACAGCATATCGGATGTCACACCAGGTATAGGCAATTCACGTGCCGGATAAATAGGCAACAATATCACTTCGTCTAATTGACTCAGCACGGCAGCAAAGCCGTCTGCGAAATCGCGTGTACGTGTGTAGAGGTGCGGTTGGAACACACCTACGATATGTCGTTGAGGGAAGAGTTGTCGAATAGACCGAATCGACGCTTCCAGCTCCGTCGGATGATGTGCATAGTCGTCTATGTAAGCGACTTGCGGCGTATTAACATGAACATTGAAACGCCTATACACACCCGCGAAAGTTGCCAATCCGTGTCTCACTTCTTCCTCCGTGACGCCGTTCAGCATAGCAATAGCTATCGCAGCGACGCTATTCTCTATATTCACCCACACTGGAACTCCTAATTGCAGATGAGCGATAGTCGTAGTAGGTGAATGAAAATCAAAAGTAATCGTTCCTTCGTTGACACAAATATTGTCTGCATAGAAATCTGCCACTTCGTTCACAGCGTAGGTATATATTTGCTTTCGACTTTCTACTTTAGCGCAAGCGGACTTTCTACTTTCTACTTCCGCGAAAGCGGATTTCTTGATGACAATGGTATTTTGCACCAAGGAAGCGTAATGGGCAAAGCTCTCTCGATAGGCTTCAGCCGTGCCGTAAATATCTAAATGGTCAGGGTCAACACTTGTGATGACTGACATAAATGGTGTCAAGTGATGGAAACTGCGGTCGTATTCATCTGCTTCGACCACGACATAGTCGGAGTTCGTGTCAATGAGTAAGTTAGAGTGGTAGTTATTGCTCACTCCTCCCAAGAACGCATTGGTGCCCACGTGTGACTGTTTCATCAAGTGTGCTAAGATGGTAGATGTGGTTGTTTTGCCATGTGTTCCAGCGACGCAGAGAGCTTTGTTGTGCTGTGTAATCAGTCCTAATACTTCGGCACGTTTGAGGATTGTAAACTGCTGTTCGCGCAGAAATGTATATATCTCTTGTTCATGAGGCACGGCAGGTGTACGCACAACCAATGTGTCTGCTTTTGTCCAGTCGTTGATATTCCATGGTGCAGTTTGCATCGTCTCGTCATAGACGATGTCTATTCCTTCGTTTTCCAGTTCGCGTGTGAGCGGAGAAGGTGTGCGGTCATAGCCTCGCACCTCATATCCATTGTGATGGAAATACCGTGCAATCGCACTCATTCCAATCCCTCCAATACCCAAGAAATAGAAATGACTATAGTTCATACAAACTTATTGATGAAATACCTTTGTTGATTGTCCTTGTTGATAGAGGATATAAATCCCTCGTGGCAAATTATTCTTGAGATTAGTAACCTCTTGACCCATGATATTGAAGACACGGCATTCGTCGTCTTGCAGATTGATAGTCACTTGTTCTACATCGGTTGCGACTTGTCCACGAAGCAAGATTTGTGTTTGTCCGAATTTCATTTCAGGAGTTTCGTAAAATCTAGTCAGTTGACCTGTGATGGCTACTTTGTCGCCTACATAAACAGCCTCCGACGCATAGCAACGATATGCTAAAAAGACTTGTCCTCCGCCTTTCTTATCCGCCATCCAGAAAGCTTGGTTACCATATTGCACGGAATAATCTTCCTTAATAGAAGTGACGTACCCTTGTACGGTATATTCGTCTGTTGTGGAGACATCGTGTTCCTGTTCTAATGCGAGTGCGCGCGCTTCCTCGCATTTGATAGCACCAGCAACATCCGTGGTGTCAATCTCAATAATAGCTCCCGAGCAATCATATTTTTTCCCTTTCAAAGCTCCCCATATATACTCAACCAAATTAGGGTCATCAACAAACGGATTGCGGTTGCCTTGTAGATTTTCGACCTTATTATTGCGATCGATTTCCTTTTGAGAAATGGGGTCATTACGATGCCATTTTAGGAGCAAATTAAGAGCTGTAGTATTCAGTTCTGCGGTTCCAGACTTGAAATACTTCCAGCCTCTACCTCCTTGCGTAAAGTCTTTATCTTTGTAGCACGTAATCATATAGAAGTACACGCGTGCTATGTCGCCTTTGTATTCGTCTGCGGGTTCAAAAGCTGTTTCTCCGCTGAAGTTCTTGCTGGAACCTAATTTACTGAGGTCGTTAGTCCAAGTATAAGTGTCCACTTCGTCATAAATCCATGCCGAACGAGTGGTGTTGGCCTCCGCGTCGGTCGGAATAATATGGTGCAAATCGGTGTACATAGGTTCTGTTAGATCACCCCCCCAGAAAGATTTAGGCAATGTATGTTCACGGTTATAACATTCGCATCTTTCGGGCTCTTCACCATAGCCACAATAGTTAGAAGCATAGAAAGAGCAACTTGAGTACATATCCCATACAGAACCATCTTCACGCAAATCAACTTTTGCTTTATCCGCTCTAATAGCATCGTATGATAAAACAGTATGGTCAGAGATGGTTGCGTGCAACGCATTTAACAAATCCGTCCCCGACAATCCCATTGCTGAAGGATAGCGACATTCGTCTTCTTGCACATCAGGTGTGGTGCCACCTATTACAACCACATCTTTAATCTCCCATGCAGGTGCGTATGTATCTGTAGAAGTATATACAAATCGGAACTGCATATTAGCCGATACAAAAGGTGTTAAATCCATTTCGCAAGTTACCCATCCCCATTTAGACGTGGGCCATGTAGAAATAGCTACCGAAGTCCATGTTTGACCATCAGATGTTGCTTCTACAGATAAATAAGCTTCATCTGCCCGAGACCCTGAATAAGTAGCATGAGTAAAGAACATTGCAACCTTATTCATTTGACTGCAATCAATGATTGGAGAAACTAATTTGCAGTTACTCGCTCCACGCGATGTGGAACCGGAGTTGACATTGATGTACGCGTATCCAACGCCATTAAACGAGTTCCAACGCCAAATGGATGCATAAGTACACCCCGGGTAAGGTTGCTCATCCAACGTAAAATTACCCAAATCAGTAGCAAACGTCTCATTTAGCAACACGGTTTCTTCAGCATTAACCAAGAATACTGTCATGACAGAAGCCAATAGGCATGTTAAGATACACTTTTTCATAGTTTAAAAGAATTTAGTAGTTTATTCGTTTGGATATATTATTGGTGTCCACGCTTCTCCATTACTATTTTTCAAATTGATATCCGAGACAGACTGAACTCCGATACTCCAATTGCATTGTGAAAATCCGTAATTTAAAATATTTTTCATATTATCCTCTATAAACGTCAGCACTCCACGGACAGTACCCACATATTCGGATGCAGGTAATTGCACTAATGCCAATGGACTCCATTCATAACAGGATGTTAGTGAGGAATTTGTTCCATCTGTAAAAACACGTTGTTGGGGGAAATAAAGTCCCAATGTCGTTGGAGCAAAATAGTTAGCATATTCATCTTGCATAGGGTTACCCGTAGTGCATTCTATCAGGCTGCCTAAATAATACTCATACTGTCCTGTGAAATACACATTCTTCACTTCTACCAACGTGCCATCCAAATGTCTATGTTCTTTCGAAAAAACCTTGAAATACTCGTCAATCGTCATAGTCGTATATACGATTTTGGAAGGGTCCGGCTGACCTATGCGCCATAATTTATTATTCCAATCTCTTGGACGAATAGTTCCGAGACGCCAACCACACTTTTCGTCACCATGACTGATATAGTCATCCTCGGTAAAATAATGTGGCATACCTAAAAATATCTGGTCAGAATGGCGTCCGACTGCCAAACCATTCATTTTGATTAGCACTTCTTGTCCAACCATATCCAAACTATCCGAAATGGTAGCAACCATACGAATTGTTTGTTGTTGTCCGGCAACCACTTGTTGCAATACATATCTTTTCGTATCCTTAGAGTTTTTGGGAGATGTATGTTCCTTAATAGCAATACGAGCCCTCAAGAAAATAGGCGCTCCATCCTCTGGTATTGTATCTATTGAGAATAAGAAATATTCTCCATCTGTCGCCCGCAACGGATATGGACGTTCTTGACTATGCCAATTACCCTCTTCCGTCATGTACGCAGCGACAAAATCGTCTATATTCATAATAACACCATTGCCCACAATGGAACTAATTTCTTGTTCCGAAATGATAGGAGCTTGATAATCCTCCGGAACTTGCGGTTTCTCAACAAAGACAATACTATCTACGTCAGCAAAAGTAAAAATCGGCGTTGTGGCATTGCCTTTATAAATTTTTACCGAATTAGTTCCTAAATAGTGCCAAGACGTTTGTGCACATAGTTGCCCTACGATGACGCTTATTGCTAATAGGGCTGTCATAAATATCTTTTTCATATTGATTATTAATTACTAATTAGAAATTGGGGTTGTTACTATAATAGATATATGAACCTGATGTCGTTTCAATTGTACCATTATAATTATATATTTTTCCATATAAAATAACAAAATCTCCTTCTTTGACTGCATCGGCATTCGTTATTTTATTTCCATTTTTTCCAAGAACTCGATACGCTTCAAACAATTCTGTCACCATTCCCTCTTTATTGGCTGCAATATAGAATGTATAATTGCCATATTGCGGATCAAAACGATCTTCGACCTTACGTACATATCCCATAACATAATGCGCTTCAGACGTCTTATTCCCAGCTCCGATTTCCGTTCCTAATGCAATAGCCTCATAGACAATGAGAGTTCCTTGAGGAACATTGACATAATCTGGTGCTGGCGTAGGTTCTGGATCCGCTGGGTCAAAATTAACATTCGTGGAAGAATAAATAAACGCGCTGCCTCGTCCTTGTGTTTCAGCTTGACCATTATAATTACATATTTTCCCCTCAATTACAACATAGTCACCAAGTGCTACTTGACATGGGTCCACCAATCTCTTGCCATTTTTTCCATAAACTTGATAGGCTTCAAATTGAGGTTGCTTTTTAGCGCTCAACGGATAAGAATCCGCAATATAGAAGACAGCGTTCCCATAATTTTGAATATCATCTACATTTTTTGGATCTATAGCACACACCCACCCTTTTACATGATAGGTATCTGTCGTGAGTACCCCACTTTCTAATTGATTACAAATATCTACAGCTTCATAAACATGGATAGCATCTGCTGGGATATCAGCATCTTTGGGAGCAGGATGAATACACCAACCATCGCCACCGACAACCACACTGTCCGCATCAACAACCTCAAAGATGGGCGTTGTCGCACTTCCTTTATACACTTTTAATATCTGCGCATTTATAAACGATATGTTAACAATGCTCAAAAATACAAATAAAATAATCTTTTTCATATCAGTACTAAAAAATTAATGTTCTTGTATCACACGCCCATTGACATCATACAATTTGCCATCTTTGAAAATTAGCAAGCGCCCACCACGGATGTATTTTCCCACTTGCTCAACGGGCTGCTTATGTGTAGTTTCTACACCTGCCTCTTCATATACGCCATAAACAACTTTAAGTTGCTGTCCTTCCGATAATTCAAGGATTAAAGGTGTGGTCTCGTCTCTAAATGACAAGATGGCTCGCGAATCGGAATAAGTTATTTTAGGCATAGAGCTTAATCGATAACACGTACTCTGACCATCTATCCATACATAAATGGCATCATGCACTTTCTCTTCTGCAAATGTCGTAATAGACATTCCGAGAAATAATGAAATTAATAGGATTGTTTTTCTCATTGTAAATATAGGTTATAATTGTTTGTTTGATATTTTGTTATTTTGTTCGTTTATTCGTTTGCCTTTTTGTTCTTATATTATTACATCTCGTTCGTTATATTTCTATTTTGTTTTCGGCATCTTGAAAAAAACGCGACAAAGGTACGATTTTTTTTTGAATTACACAAACTTTTTGGGCAAAAAAATACATTTTTCAACACAAACGGGCGATGGTGTCTCGCGTAGTCGTAAGTTATGACGGATGGTTTACTTTCGACTTTCGACTTTCGACTTTGGTCTATAGGTCATTTTTTTGCGCGTATTTATCGGATATTCCCCGACGGTCACCCGACGGTCGCCCGACAGTCACCCGACAGTCACCCGACGGTCACCCGACAGTCGCCCGAAGGTCACTCGAAGGTCACAGCACCTTTTATCGAACTCTTACAATCACCTCGCACGCACAAAAAAAAAGGACTTGAACCGTAGGAATTCAAGCCCTCAAAATGCTCATGGTGTGATTTGTGATGAGCGTGTATTGTTAAAATAATGTTAGTTCAAAAGAGTGACAGCAGCGATGCGACTGGCATAAAACGCGTAACTAAGAACCACGTCCACCGCCACTGCCACAATCCAAATTCCCTACTCTTCCTTTGCCCAAACAGCAATATATTTTTCTCCAGTAGAGTTCATGTTTGTTCCAGCCGTAATCATTTCTGAAGGAGCATCAGTAGTACCGGTAGAAATGGTCTTAGTTACCCAACCGGCAAAGTGGTAGTGAACCACATCGCAGTTTCCTTCAGTAACTTTAGCTGCATCATCTAATGATGGGGCTGTGTATGAGCCACATTTCTCAATGGTAGTATTACCATGCAAGTTGTCCACGTAGGTATCCTTCTCCAATTCATCAAAGTTAATACAAATCGTACAATTAGAAGAAGGAGTAACGGTAAATTTATTGCCACTTTGACTAACTGTAGCACTTCCGGAAGTAACTGTGTAAGCAGAATTGGCATCATAACCGACGCAAGCATTTGGTGTGGCAGTAATCACTTTTCCAGACAATGATACATTTCCTAATGAGGCATCATTTTTGGTTGCTGTAATAGTATAAGATGGTTCGGAAATAGTTATTGCATTTGAAGTTGCTGTGCCATCGCAATAGTCACCAGCAGCTGCGATTGTAGCTTGAACCGTTACTGTACCTGTGGCAGAACAAGTTAATGCACCAGTACTTGCGTTGATAGATGCGTACGAACCACCCGATTTAATAGAATAAGTAACTGCGCCCGAACTTCCTTTCTTATCCAATGTGGGATTCAGCACTTGTCCAATCGTAGTCGCTGCCGTATAAGACAACGTCGGCGAAATTGCGGTACAAGAAACACAAGTCGTGGTGTAGTTGGAGTAAGTGACAGAGGGGACAGAATAGGTTATCGTGATTGAAGCGACACCTGGACCATTTGCGGTAGTAGTAGTTGTCGAAGAGAATGTTAATGATTTCGTTCCAGACAATGAAGGTTTAGGACTCGCAAAAGAGATATTCGCGTTTGCAAGAGAACTACTTGCTGCTGTTATCGTTCCCAATGTCGTTCCTTCACACTTAACATTAATCGTATTATATGACGCTCCTCCAAATGTTCTACAATTAGCAGTAATTTGCGTAATATTTGAAACATCAAAAGTGGGCGATACAATTGATCCATTTGTATTTATTATATAATACGAGGTTTTATCGGTACAGGTTGAGATTGTCCAACCTGCATGTGAATTATAGGTAAAACTCAATGTTTTAGAAGTTGCAGCGCCACTACTATTTGCATCTGCAAAGACTGCATAGAAAGTGTTATTCGCAGCCAAAGTCACGCTAGCCCCCTTGTCATAATAGTTGGAAGTTGGTTTGCTGCCTGGTGTAGGAATTGCAACAGTACTCCAACCTACAAACTCCTTGTCTCCGCAAGTCGCACTCGTCGTAGAAGGTAATGTGTATGAATCCCCCACATAGTATGTTCCTGAAACGGTACTTTCATTACCTGCCTGAGAAAGAGTAATTGACGTTTCAACTTTTGGAGCAGAAGACCCTTCAACCAATTGAACATTAGTTACATAAAAAGTTCCTTTACCAGTACCAGAACCACAATTGTTTGCAAAAGATATCACAACAGCACCCTTCTTTGCTGTTCCAGAAAATGTCTTCGTACCATTAAAATTATTACCTACCGTTTGTGTTCCCCAAGAAGTGCCGCCAACAGAGACACTTATCGTAACTGCTGGATCTATTGTCTTATTATAACGACATACAATCCTAACTTCTTTGATGGCATAACTCTGCTCTGAAATATTAATACCGGAAATACTTGCGTTATTATTCAGTAGTTTCTCAATACTCTGCGCAAAATCATGCGCTACATCTGCACCCCACACATTAACACTCAGCAATGCCATTATGGCTAATGCTAAAAATTTGAATTTGTTTTTCATAATCGTAAAAATTTTTAATTGGTTAATAAATATGTTATATTACTTTCTACTTTCGTTCATATACATGCACAAAAAAGCGTGAACTTTTTCGTTCGCTTCATTTGATCTTTTGAGGTCTTCGACTACCTTACTTATTCAAATAAACACGGAAAAACTCACGCACCACGTGAGCGTGCAAAAACCGTACTTGAATAAGTAATTGATTTTTTGAAAGTGTCGAAGTTTCAAAAGATCAAGTTTGGCTTACAACGCTTAATTTAATTATGTCTTTGCAGGGTCATCCCCGCACCTGTTTTACTTCTCTTTTTGCCTATATTATGTTTAATTATGTTATGTTTTATAAATTATTTCGTATTATATACAAGGTCTAAACCCTGAGCTCTGTAAAATGGGAAACGCGTATCGCTGGAAATCAGAGGGATATGTTCCGTAATTGCTTGTGCGATAATAATATGATCACTCGGATCTTTGTGCCCTTGCGCCTCATTAAGTTGAAGTTGAGCATACGTTTTCAAATCCTCCTTTTTGATTGGAAGTATTTGGATGAAGAACTCTTCCTCAATAGCACGAATCATTTCAAGTTCATTCTTCCATCGTTTACTAAGCAGTTTCTTTGTTCGAAAAGCAACAATCAATTCCTTTACAGATTCCGCACTCATATAGAGAACAGTATCGTAATCTGACATAATGGATAGTACATCACGATTTAATAAATCTAAATCAGATGCAAAGTACACGAAAATATTCGTATCTATCAAGTAGCGCATAATACCTATCTCCAAGCAGGGTCATTGATAATAATAGAGCCCTGATACTTTTGAGCAGCCAACCATGCTGGGTTTGTTCTTTCTTGTTTGGTTTCTTTTGCTTCCATAAAGTACGACTTTTCAAAATCCGCCGCAAAGGTAATACAAATTTTTGGAATGTGCAAATTTTTTCGCAAAAAAAATGCAAAAAAGATAGATTCATCTATCTATGCTGTCGATAGTGTCGTCCGTTAGGAGCTTGCTCATATAAGGATGAGGCTATCGCCAGCAAGGACGGAAACGCCGTTTTTGCATATTTTGCGGAACCTTGCACATTTTAATAAAAATGCAGTTTACTATTCGGGGGAAAGACGCTTGCGTCTGGCGGCGTCCGAAATCCAAAGTAGTGCGCTATACAAACAACGCCGGAATCTCAATTAGGCGATTGTTTGTAGCAGCAATACGCGGAAGCAGTACTACTTTTTTTGCATATACGCAAATATTTGTGTGAAAAAAATGTTTTTTTCTTCAAAAAACAAGCGATTTGGACGATATTACCACTGTTCCAGCGTAGCAGTTAGTTCGTCAAAGGTCTTTGCGTGAGACTGCGAGCGGACTTCGTTAATCTGTTTATTAACTGCCTCATCATACGTCTCTGCCTCCACATCACGAATAACTCCTAAAGCAATTGGCAGCTCATCCTGCACTTCGGCATTGGCGTTCTCGTAGCGTTCTTGCCCCATCAATGCTAACATCCGATGCAACGTGGGGTCTTGCTCATGTGCGTCATGCACCAGCACACGCTCATCATCTGCTGCTACCACGATGAGACGCGGGATGAGACGATTAGTATAATCCAATGCCAAGCCTTTGTCGTTGTCTTTGCCGAAAATCATTTTCTCGCCATGTCGTAGTACGATACTGCGCTCAGCACGCGTCTCACGGTCTGCAATCCAACTATGCGTTCCGTTATTGAAAATGACACAATTGACAAGGCATTCAATGACGCTCGCACCTTTGTGTTGATGCGCCTTCACCATGCAGTCAACTGCCGTCGGCATATCTACATCCAACGTGCGGGCAAAGAACGTACCACGCGCTCCCATCACTAATTCTGCCGGCACAAACGGACGTTCAACAGTACCGAAAGGACTGGACTTAGACACAAAACCTTTAGGACTGGTTGGTGAGTACTGACCTTTGGTCAAACCATAGATACGGTTATTAAAAAGACAGATATTCAAGTTCACATTTCTACGTATCTCGTGAATGAAGTGGTTACCACCAATAGCTAAGCAGTCTCCATCGCCTGACATCTGCCATACTGTGAGTTCGGGATGGGACGTTTTAACGCCCGTGGCAATTGCTCCACCACGACCATGAATAGTATTAAAACCGTACGTATTCAGATAGTGCGGCATACGAGATGAACAACCTATACCAGAGATAACGACTGTCTCATGCGTGGGAACTCCAATCTGCGCCATGGCTTTGGTTAATGCTGCCAAAATAGCATGATCACCACATCCTGGGCAAAAACGTACATATTGATTTGATTTAAACTCTTGCGCTTCCATAACTTTCTACTTTTAACTTTTTACTTTCTTACCCATTCTACAATTCTTTCAACTGAAAATGGCTGCCCTTGAATCTCGTTATACTGTTCAAAAACGACATCGGACACGCGCGAACGAAGTATCGTAGCCAACTGCCCAGTATTGAGTTCACAAACTATCACTCGTTTGTATCGCTTCATCACTTCTGCGGTATTCTTCGGCATCGGGTTGATATAGTTCAAATGTGCCAAAGCGCAGTTGAGTTCGTTGGCTGCTGCACGTAAGTGTCCTTCTGTGCTACCCCATCCTACTAACAACGTATCACTTTGCGCATTGCCCTGTACCTCCAATAAAGGCAACTGTTCCACTATTTGGTCTATCTTAGCTTGACGCGCACGAACCATCTGTTCGTGATTATCTGGTTTAGTCGAAATAACACCCGTCTGAGCGTCACGCTCCAAACCGATATTGCGATGCTCAAACCCTTCCATACCAGGTATAGCCCAATAACGAATAGAATGGGAGTCGCGTAGCGCAGGGTTATATTGTCCCTTCAACTCCTCTGGAACAGTCTGCGGACAAATCTCTGGCAACTCAGCCAATTGTGGAATCTGCCATACCGAAGAGCCGTTCGCCAAATACGTATCCGTCATCAAGATGACTGGTGTCATATTCTCTAAAGCAATCTTACATGCACGATATGCGTAGTCAAAACAGTTAGCACTATTAGACGCTGCCATCACGACTACAGGACACTCTCCGTTACGACCATATACTGCCTGCAATAAGTCTGTTTGCTCCGTCTTGGTAGGTAGTCCAGTTGATGGTCCACCACGTTGCACATCAATCACGACTAATGGTAACTCTGCCATCACAGCCAAACCAATCGCTTCACTCTTCAGGCTCAGTCCAGGCCCAGAAGTGCTCGTGCAAGCTAAGTCTCCTGCGAATGAAGCACCAATAGCCGTACAAACACCTGCTATCTCATCTTCTGCCTGCACAACCATTACGTTCATGTCTTTGCGACCTGCCAACTCGTGCATGATATCTGTGGCGGGGGTTATTGGGTACGAGCCCAAGAACAGTCGTTTGCCACAACGTTGTGCAGCTGCAATCAGTCCCCACGCGGTCGCTTTGTTGCCGGCAATCAACGTGTGTTTATTCTTTCCTTCAGCGGAGCGGTCCATACTCCATATTCCTTCAGCGGAGCGGTCCAAATGAATCACATTCAATGCCAAGTTCTGACCATAGTTGTAGCCATCTGTCAGCACTTTGACATTGTTTGGAATAAGCGCAGGTTTCTTTTGGAATTTCTCCTCCAAGAAATGTATTGCCTTATCTATCGGGCGGTCAAACAACCAGCACACAAGTCCCAATGCAAACATATTACGAGACTTGAGAATCGACTTATTGTCTAATCCCGAATCCTTCAAACTCTCTTTAGTCAGACTTGTTAATGCTACTGGCACGATTTGTACGGACTCTTTGATAGCCAGTTCCTCGAACGGATTGTCCGTCTTGTACTGTGCTTTCTCTAAATCGACTTTGGTGAACGTGTCTGTATCCACAATGATAATAGCATGGTCGTGGAACAGTTTATTCATCACACACACTTTGAGCGCTGCAGCATTCATTGCCACAATCACATCAGCTTTGTCACCTGGTGTGTAAACGCCTTGACCTAAGTTAACTTGGAAACCGCTAACTCCGCCTAATGTACCCTGCGGAGCACGTATCTCAGCTGGGAAATCGGGCAATGTAGAGATTTCATCGCCCAAAATAGCGGATAGCGACGAGAACATGTTGCCCGTCAACTGCATTCCGTCACCTGAGTCTCCACAAAAACGAATAACTACGTTTTTCATATTGTATTATAAAATTTTGACTTTCTACTTTAGCGCAAGCGGACTTTTGACTTTTGACTTTATCACAAACTGGCCAGGATCTGCTCGATGTAATCAATTAGTTCGCTCTTGCCCAAACCCGATTCTGCACTCGTCACAAAAATAGGCGGCAACTCCTCCCACACCTCTTGCAGTTTGAGTTTATAGTTCCCCACATTCTCTGCCAAACGTCCCTTCCCCACTTTGTCCGCCTTCGTAAACACGATAGAGAATGGTATCCCATTTTCACCCAGCCACTCCATAAAATCCAAATCAATCTTCTGCGGCTCTAAACGACAATCAATCAGCACAAAGAGATTCGTCAACTGCTCACGCAAGAGACAATAGCGCTCAATCATACGACGCAATTGTTCGCGCTGTGTGAGACTCGTCTGCGCAAATCCGTAGCCTGGCAAATCAACCAAATGCCACGACCAAGTGTTGCCACTTTTCTCTGACACGCTCTGAACTCCAAAATGGTTAATGAGCAATGTCTTACCTGGTTTTTGGCTGGTCTTGGCCAACTTCGGATTGCGGCATAACATATTGATAAGCGACGACTTACCCACATTACTACGTCCAATAAATGCGAACTCTGGCAACGTACTCTTAGGACACGCATTCACGTCCGGACTGGAGATTATAAAATTAGCGTTCTTAATCATGTCTTAATCACAAAGTGAGAACAAGTCTGCTCTCGGGTTCACTAACATTACCGGCACAAGTGCCCGCTGAATAGCTTTGCGTTCGGGTGGTCCAAACAACCAATCGTCCAAACCATATTCGCGGCTTGCAGTCAACAGCAAGAGATCATATTGAAAATCACGCTGCCGCTCTGCAGCTTCCTTTGTTAACGAAAAACTATCCGTCTTAGCCTCCACCACTTCATAGGACACTGCCTCCCCTGTTCGCTCTACCACGCCACGAATATGCGAAACCATCTTATTCACATTTCGTTGCGCATGAGAGCCGTAGTCGTGTGCCTTCAGCAAAATCAGATGAGCGCCAGTCTTACGAGCTAAATAGGTCGATAACTCCGCCTTATACACTTCCTCCTCCAACATCGACACCGGCACTAAAATACGATGTAGTGGTTTGATTTTCATCGTGTCTGTGATAAACACATACGGACGCCGTTCCTCGCGGGACTCATCTAAATAAGTTTGTATCACCCGTGCACGATTAGCACATTCGATACGTTTAATATCTTCGTTATCATCCCAAATCATCGAATTGCTTTTTCATTAAGTACACGCTGATACTGACGAGCAGCCGCCGCATGAATGGAATATCTATTAGAGAAAATGTGTCTTCCCGACCAGTCTGGATTAGCACACATGTACAAGTAATTGGTCTTGGGAGCATTCAGCACAGCGTCTATAGTTGAGCCATTCGGGCAACGAATTGGTCCAGGGGGTAAACCCTTGTATTTGTAGGTGTTATACGGTGAATCAATTGCCAAATGGCGTTTCAGCACGCGTTTGAGTTTCAAGTTACCTGTCGCATAAATGACGGTTGGACACGCTTGTAATGCCATACCTTTGCGCAGACGATTCAAGTACAACGAGGCAATCGTATCCAGCTCTGCCTTGTTGCGTGTCTCGGACTCCACAATCGAAGCCAATGTTGCCACTTCGATAGGCGTTAGATGCAGCGAATCCGCTTTGTGGCGACGCGTCTCTGTCCAGAAATTATTGTACTCCGCATACATGCGGTTAAACAAATCGTCCACCGAAATAGTCCAATAGACTTCGTACGTATTGGGGATAAACAGACAACGTGAGTTCTCTTTGTTCATCCCATATTTAGCCATATACTCGTCACTCTCCAGTCGCAGGAGCACATCCAACGAATCTAACAACAGCACTTGCCCCAATCGACCAGCCAATTGTTCGCGCGTGCGTATATAGCTATTGAACGTGAGACGACAAGGCGACTGTTGTCCAAACTGCAAACGGCGAATCAGATGTTTATCGCCTATCCGTGCAGGGAACTTGTAATAGCCAGCCTTGGGAGACTTGAAATGCAGTCGTTTTTGGTGTCTTTTCCATACCGACATAGATGCAATCTTATAATCCTCTTGCATGAGTGCAATCACACTATCTGCGGTAGCATTGGGATAGACATAATAGCCGTGGCTTTCGCCATCTATCGATTCGAAGTTGCACACCTCCAAACGATAATACTGCTCAACCACATACGCAGCCGCCAATGCCAACAGCACCGCAACCACGACAGACACTATAATAATTGTTCTTTTCTTCATCACATATTTGCATTATAATACTGAGGATTACCCGTCACTTCTTCGCCTAACCATTCGGGTTTAGTAAACGGCTGCGTCTCGTCTTCCAGTTCTAATTCGGCCAACGTTTGTCCTGCTAAACGTCCGAGGAACTCATCCACTTCCCACTCCAAGCCAGGTTCTGCTGCTGGAATTATCCATCGTGTTTTCTCAATTACTCCAGGCAACGCCAATTGCAGCAGTTGTTTAGCATCTTCCACATCAATTGTCCGTTCCCATTCAAATCGAGCAATGCCTTTCTGATTGGTAGCCGACTTGATTGTCAAGAATGCTTCGTTATCTCGGATTCGTACGCGGATAGTGCGGTCTTTGTCCTTGCACAAATACCCTTGCATAATCTCATGATGCCGCACGGCAAATGCTTTATAGCGGTCATCTAACACTAAAAATTTCCGTTCAATCTCTAAATTCTTCATAATCGGGCTGCAAAGGTAATACAAATTTTTGGAATGTGCAAACTTTTTGGGCAAAAAGTGCATTTTTTAACACAAACGGGCGATGTCGTATCTTGTACGACCACGCGACTCTGTCGCTTGTAAAGTACTCGATACGCTTTATCGCCCGTACACTAATTGAACAACTCGCTACGCTCGCACACTATTTTTTGTTCAATGTTGCTGATTCGCGTTCGGAAACAAGGTCGCAGTTGCCGAACGCGATGGCGATTATTTGTAGCAGCAATACGCGGAAGCAACTTTTTTAGGCTTTATCATTGCCACCAATCATTTACAAGAATTAGGGAATATTTAGGTAATTTGCCGCTAATAAATCAGTAATATACCGGTAATCTATCGGTAATCGTCCGGTAAATGTCGCATAGAAGACTAATAATCAACATATTATAGAGATTTATGGTTGAAACTATAAAATAACCGAAATACAACAAGCCAAAACTTCCGCAGAAGAGGGGCAAACAAACCGCAACAGACTACAATATACAACGAAAAACCAAAACAAACCAAAACATCCGCAGAAGAGGGGCAAACAAACCGCAACAGACTACAACAAACAACAAAAAAACACAACAAACCGGACTGACTGCAACAAACCATAACCTCCGCAGAAGAGGGGTAAAAACAAGAAAAACTACCAATTAGGGTCAGACCCCTTTTGGTAGTTTTTTCTATGGAATGTGTGATTATCAATGTTTACATAGCATACTCGACGGAGCCGCCAGCACCGCTAGAATGTATGCCGAAATTGGCATTGATAATTGGTGTACTTGCTCCCAAAATTTGATTAGCGGGAGTTATTAGGGTAATAGTTACGATGGGTGAAATATAACGTTTCATAATCTTTACTTATTTAACAATTTGACCATTCAAGTTATAACGTACTCCATTGCGTTCAATGAAGATATGACCATTCTCAATTACTTTTTGTGCAGAGATTTGCTTATCTGCGGTTTGTGAGATGTCTGTAGGAGTTCCACGTCCAATAACCATGCGTACAGGAGCTCCAGAAGGAATAGGCGAATCATCCACATGCACGCGGAAATAGCAACGCAAGCCTTTGATTGTACCAGCCTCCGTTGGCCAAAATAGTTCATTATCAGCACCCAAGAAAAGAATACTCTTGCTTTGCTCCAATACTGTAGGACTGAACACGGGAATAAAATCGGCATAAGTAGTCTCCACTGGATGGAGTTCTGCACTAACTAACCAACTATTGAAAACAGGATTAGTGACTACTTTGGTAGGTTTAACCAAGTAAGGTTTACCAGCCTCCAGTTCTCTTTCTTCTTCAAAGTTCAAAGTGATAACGCCATCCTCATACGTTGACGAAGCGAGGCTGATGAGTGAACAACTCGTTCCAAAAGTCGATTCAAGAAATGCCTCGTTCAGCGCAATCGGCAAGCAGATAGTATTGTACATACCTTGCGTGAGCGAACGGGTGAAGTTCACAGTTACGCTTTGACCATCATTAGTCGCCAATACCGCAGAGTTATCTGCATTCTCGTCAATTGTGATACCAGTCACAACTGGAGCTGTATAATTGAAGGCGAAGGCTTTGAAAAGGTGTTCGTTGATGAGTTTACCTTTGAGGTTACTGATAGTGCCATTAACAGCGTATGAGCCATCTACTAAAGAATAGTCAACATCAATCGTACCAAGTTTCGAGATGGTTATTATCTTGTTGCTTGCATCTACAGCAGAAATAGTAGGAACAACAGATAGAGTGCAATATGTATTGCTACCAGCGTTTTTCAAAAAATTTATAGTACTTTTGTCTGAGTATGCAGCTACTGTGCCTGTTACTGTTAGTTGTTTGGATACAGCATCGGTGGAAGAAACGGTCACTTGGGGGGAGTTGTATGTAAATGCACTCGTATTGGAAACCGTTACTTGAACACCTGCATCACCAGCGGTAGCGATGTCTTCTTTCGTAATAGATGACGGAGAGACTTGTAAACCTGTGGCAGCAGAGATGGTGACATCGTTTGTAAGGTCACTACCTTTAACCACAAATGTTTGTTCTACTGTTTCGTATTGTGCATCCAAAGTCCCCAAGTTAACAGAGTTTTTGTCCAATGTGAGAGTGGGAGTTGCAACAGGGGCGTCGGAGCCGATGGTGAATTTAATCTTTGGAATAGATGATGATTTCGTAGGAGTCAATGGACCAATATTAGCAATATTATATGGAGAAGAACTGTTGTATATATATACACCCCTATCACTTACGACATAAGTGCTATCATAACGTGAGAACGAAATCGTTGTCCCAGTGATATCATTTATTGTTATCATGATGTTTGACTCACCATCCCAAGCATAAGGTGTATCTAATTTGACTTTATACCAAGTTTTGGTACTAGGTATATTTACCTTTCCCGAAAAAGCTAAATCTCCCGCTGAATAAAACTCTGCGAATTGATAATTACTTTTTTCTTTGCTTGACTTCATCGGTTTGGTAATATACACTTCCCATGTACGCTCATATGCAGACGTATTTGCATAGCAAAACTGGATTTCTGTAATCAAACCTTCAGTCATCCCTGCTGCTAATAATTCTTCACTTGTATAGATTTGCTGAGAAAGGGAATAACCTGTTCCTGCACCAAATGACATTGGCACATGGTTATCAGTAGAATGGGTTCCATTGCCAACTTGATACTCTGTTCCCCAGCAACTAAGTGCAAGAACGGAAACAAAAATAAATGTAAAAATTTTTTTCATACCTTAAATATTTTTAATAATTAAACAATACGTAACAAAAAACGCTGCAAAAGTAATCAATAATTTTTATATTTGCAAATAAATTTATCATTTTGTACTTTATAAATAGCAAAATATGCATTTTTGCACATAAATAACATATTTTATAATATTTTTCCATAAAAATTTGCGTATATCAAAAAAAAGTTATACTTTTGCACAATTTTTTATGCGTGCGCACGTAATCAATAAAATTATAACAACAAACAATCTCTAAAAAATACAACTATGAAAAAAATTCTACTTTCCCTGATGGCAATAATGACCATCACAACCATCTCTGCAAAATCCATTTGGACAGAGCACTTTAATCACAACGTAGGTGACCTCACCACTTTAACCACACAAGACGACCTCAGTTATCTTGATTACACGAATTGGTACTACAACGCATCTGGAACAAACACTCTCCTGCAAGTGGCAGACACCAACCTAACCTACCCTAATTATTGCACAAAAGCAACAGGCAAAGCTGTCAAAATATCTGCAAAAAGTTACAAGACTGGTCGTCAATTTGCAGACATCACCACAGGTTCAGTCTATGTAAGCGCATTGGTTAAAATCAACACATTACAAGGTAGTGATGATACCAAAGAGTACTTCTTATGTATGACTCCTGACATCGCTGGTTCAAGTGCCTTTGCACGTCTATATACTAAGAAATCAAGCGACGGCTATCAATTAGGCATCGCCAAATTCGCAGAAGCCAGTGGTTATTTGCGCTACTCACAAAAACTCAACTATGGTGAGACCTATCTTCTTGTTATGAAGTACGAGTTCGCAGACGGAGAGAAAAATGACTTTGTCTCCCTCTATATCAACCCAACCGCAGAGACTGCACAACCTACTGTTACCTGCGTTCGCGATACAACGACTGGCGGTGGTGCTAAACAAGGTTCTGACTCTAAGGATGATGCAACTTCCATAGCAGGAGTTGTCATCAATCAAGCTGCGAACACTTCTCGTGATATGTTTATTGACGAGATTAAAGTGGCTACCGCTTGGGCAGACTTGTGGGAAAGCGGCAGCGATGTCAAAGAGCCATCTATCACTCTTAATGCAGACAACCATGACTTTGGCGAAATCGTGCAAAACAGCGAAGCACAGACATGGACCTTTACCGTTAATGGTGCCAACTTGACCGATGACATCACACTGAGCAAAACCCATAACGATGTAGCCCTATCTATATCATCTATCAGCAAGAGCGATGCTGCCAACAAAGACGTTGTCATCACTATCACACCCAACACCTTGGGCGAACAAACCGAAACGATTACCTTAGCCTCTGGCACATTGGTTAAAACCGTGACTTTATCATGGAAAGTCATTGAGTACGTTGACCCCAAACCACTATCTAACCTTATCGCAAATGGTGGTTTTGAGCAGTTCGAGACCAAGACCAACCCACTTTTCGGATTAATTACAACCTATAACGGATGGGATGGCATCTTGTCTGGACTAACGACAGAGGCTACGGATATCAAAGAAGGCACAAACGCTTTACGAACATCCGAATTAGGAACCACCTCCACTCTCTTCCAATCCATTGACATGACAGAATTTAATGTGGGTGACGAATTTGAATTGACACTTTGGTATAAAGTGTTGACAAGTAAAGGAGAAGACTTGACTTTACAAAGTTTCTGGTCACAATATCAAGGCGTTGATATTTCACAAGGTCTGACTCAAGACGCCGATAAACTGCAAAAAGTATTACCCTCTTCAGACGAATGGACTTCGTATATCATTCGCACGACTAAACCAGCCAACGGCAACCGTTTCGAGTTCCGTCTCAAACTATTGAAGGGCGCAGAGGTGCTGCTGGATGATTTCAAACTAATGTGGCAATCTCCCGCCACCGATGTTGTTACTCCGGCTATCTCAACCAAAGCCACTAAAGTGCTGAAAGATGGACAACTGATAATCATTGATAACAACGGCAAGTGCTATAATGTGCTTGGCTTCTAATAGATAACGACTATGAAAAAATTATTGCTAAACATCTTCGCCCTATCTATGCTGACAACAGCTTGGGCTGCAAACGACTTCCAGTTTGACACCTCTAATCCGCTATCATCACTCAACGAGACGTTTGAGGCTGCACAGTCCTATCGCAATCAGACTTTGCAGATGGATGGTTGGCAAAACGTAGTGTTTGCCGGCAACCGCGCTTGGTGGGGGTATAACCCACTCGACGCAACCGAGTATATGGCCAAAGCGACGTCATACGTATTTGGTGAAACTACACCCACCGATTGCGAAATGTGGTTGGTGACACCGGCACTCGATTACAATAATGCTGCTACCAAAGTTTTCACCTTTGAGGTCATGTCTGACATACTCTTTGAGGGACAAGAACATAGGCTTGAAGTCTTCTATATTGACCCAACAGACCCAGCAGAGCCTATCGCTCAGTGTCTGACCGACTTAGATCCTTATATCCCTTTCGAAGACGAATCAATGGAAAATACGTGGTATCCACTGATGGTCAGTTTGCAGCGCGTTCCCGACATCGTTGAGACGGCTGATGTGTTCTTCATGGCTTTTCGGTTTGTGGGCAAACTGTATAACAACGGTGGCACATATTACATAGACAATGTCACATGGGGAGTGCAAGAACTGCCCTTATCCACGGAGTCCGTCATAGACATACACGCACCGCACGTACAGAAAATCCTCCGCAACGGACAAGTCATCATCCAACGCGAGGGCAAGACCTACAATGCCCTCGGACGAGAGGTGAGGTAACGAAGGTAACGAGAACGAGAACGCGTAGTCTCTCCTGCGGGGTCTAACCCCAATCCAACCTCACCCTATATAGCTAACGGGGTGAGGTTTTTTTTGACTAAAATGTGCCTTTGCGCTCGATTTTGATGATATTAAACACAAGTGCCTATTGTCCGTCCTTATACGACATCGCGACACAGTCGCTCGTAAAGTATTTCGGACTGACGGCATAGGCACAGCACAACGGCTGCAAGCAGCCGAACAACACACTTCGTGTGAACACAAAAATAATAGTGTCGAGCGTAGCGAGTTGTTCAATTTGTGTACGGGCGATAAGACGTATCGAGTACTTTACAAGCGACAGAGTCGCGTGGTCGTACAAGATACGACATCGCACGGTAGTGTTAAAAAATACCAAAAAAGTACTATTATTTGATTAAAATCAAATTTTGTGCCCAAAAAGTTTGCACATTCCAAAAATTTGTATTACCTTTGTGCCCGAATTTGAAAAAATGTAGTATTATGGCAAATCAACAACAACAAACCGGCACGCTATATAACGCATTAACAGCCGGTAGCAAAATTATTGGCACAATTATTGCCGACTCCGATTTTCGCATTGATGGTGTAGTAGAAGGAGATATTCAGGCTAATGGTAAAGTCGTTATCGGCGAACAAGGTCGTATCAAAGGCACTATCCAATGTCAAAACGCAGAGATAATGGGCACATTAGAAGGCAAAATCGATATTAAACATACGTTAGCACTTCGTGCTACTGGCAACATTAAAGGCGAAGTGACAACACAAACCTTGATTGTCGAACCAAATGCTATCTTTAATGGCTCGTGCTCAATGAGCAAAAACCCTGCCGCACCCGAAAAGAAATAATTAAATAAATAATATATGGTTATTAAACCGTTTAAGGGTATTCGCCCTCCCAAAGATTTGGTCACCGAAGTGAGCAGTCGTCCATACGATGTACTCAACTCCGAAGAGGCTGCACGCGAGGCAGCAGGTAATGAGCGTTCTCTATACCACATCATCAAGCCAGAAATCAATTTCTCCCCTATTCTTGATGAGCACGACGAGCGCGTTTATCAAAGTGCAGTAGAACAATTCCAATTGTTTCAAAAGAAGGGCTGGCTAATCCAAGACGAGAAAGAGCAGTACTATGTCTATGCCCAAACGATGGACGGTCGTACACAGTATGGCTTAGTGGTGGCAGCATGGGTGGAAGACTACATGCAAGGACGCATCAAAAAGCACGAACTGACCCGCAAAGACAAAGAGGAAGATCGTATGCGTCACGTGCGTATCAACAACGCCAATATCGAACCCGTGTTCATCGCCTATCCTCATCAAGACGAATTAGATGAGATGATTGCGCGCGTAACCGCTACCGAACCAGAATACGATTTTGTCAGCGAATTAGATGGCTTTGGTCACACATTCTGGGTGATTGAGGACGAGAGTATGATTGAGCGTATCACACAGATTTTCAAAGAGATACCCGCAATGTATATCGCAGACGGACACCACCGCTCAGCTGCCGCTGCATTGGTAGGCAACGAAAAGAAGCTGCAAAATCCTAATCATACTGGCAACGAGGAATATAACTACTTCTTGGCCGTCTGCTTCCCCGACAATCAGTTGAAAGTGATGGACTACAACCGCGTAGTCAAAGACCTCAACGGACTCACCGACCGCCAATTCCTCACCAAACTGAGCGAAGACTTTATTATCGAGCCAAAAGGCTGCGAAGTTTATACACCAAACGCATTGCATAACTTCTCACTGTACCTAAATGGCGAATGGTACTCGCTCACGGCAATGCCTGGACGATACAACGACCAAGACCCAATCGGCGTACTGGATGTAGATATATCGTCTCGTCTGATATTGGACAAAATTTTAGGTATCAAAGACCTACGCACCGACAAACGTATCGACTTTGTGGGCGGTATTCGTGGTTTAGGCGAACTCAAACGTCGAGTGGATAGTGGCGAAATGGCAGTGGCTTTAGCACTCTACCCCGTCACCATGCAACAAATAATCGACATCGCAGACTCCGGCAAAATAATGCCGCCTAAGACCACTTGGTTTGAGCCGAAACTGCGTTCGGGACTGGTTATCCATAGTTTAGTATAGCATTGAGTATTCAAAGCAGAATATGGCTATGTGCGGTAGGCTTGGCGGTAATAACGCTGAGCAGTTGCAGCGTGAAACAACGTATCAAAAAAGCCGATAAGAAATATGCCATCGGCGAATACTACGACGCAGGAGAAATCTATAAACAATGCTATGGACGCGTATCCTCGAAGAAAGAGAAACCACTCAAAGCCTACGTAGCATTTCAGCAAGGCGAATGCTATCGCGCCATCAACAACACACGCGCAGCTAACTGCTTCCAAAATGCGATTCGCAACAAGTATCAAGACTCCATCGTATATCTGCACTATGCGCAAGCGCTGCAATATCAGTCTAAATACAAGGAAGCAGAAAAACAGTACGACATCTATTTAGAAGCACATCCGGACGACTACGTAGCCCGAGCAGGCAAATATGCGTGCACGCAAGTGAATGACTGGAAAAAAGTGCCATCTCGCTACAAAGTGGCATTGGCGAAAGAGTTTAATCAGAAGCGTACTATCAATTTTGCCCCTGCGTTCATTGGTTCAGACGGCGACGCACTCATGTTCACCACGAATAGACAAGAGCAGCAGTCGAAAGGCAAAAAAACACTCAAACGCCCCAGCCCCGTAACCGGCGCAGCTACATGCAAACTCTACTCTGCACGCAAAGATGCGGCTGGCAAATGGCAAGATTTGTCACCCGCAGAAGGATTATACAACACCGAAGAGACCGAGAACGAAAATGACAGTACCGGCAAAAGTGGTGCCGCAGAAATGGGTGTGTGCAGTTTTACTCCAGACGGGAAAACCATGTATTTCACCTACTCGTTACCCGTGAATGGACAAGACTTGGGTGCAAAAATCTTCACTTCCTCTCGCGCAAGTGGCGAGTGGGCTGAGCCTCAAGAAATCAAGTTATTCAAAGACAGTAGCATCACCGTAGGACACCCATCAATATGCCCAACAGGCGACACACTGTACTTCGTTTCAGACGCCCCAGGCGGATTGGGCGGCAAAGATATATGGATGGCGGAGTTGGACGGCTCGGAGTGGGTCAATCCACAGAACATGGGTAATCGTATCAACACCAGCGACGACGAACTCTACCCTACTATACATCCGGACGGCTCACTGTATTTTGCGTCCAAAGGACACCCAGGCTATGGCGGATTGGACATCTTCCGTGCCGTCAAAGATACCGTAGATACATTAGGCTGGCTGGTGTATAACATGGGTATTCCATTTAACTCCAATGGCGACGATTTTGGTATCACCTTCGTAGGCAACACACAAAACGGATTCTTCTCGTCGAATCGCGCACAGAAGAAAGGCTACGACGAAATCTATTCCTTTATGCTGCCAGAGATGGTGTTTGTGGTAGAGGGATTAGTGAGCGACAACAACAACGACCCTATCTCGGACGCGAAATTGCGATTGGTGGGTGACGATGGCACCAACACCAAATTATCCGTTCGCCGAGACGGTACATACAAAGTCAAATTGAATCGCAATGCACAATATGTGATGTTGGCGTCCGCACGAGGATACCTCAACCAAACCACGTCCTTCAATACCCACGACCTGCAAGATAGCAAAACTTATACGGAGGATTTTCAGTTGTCACCTATCTCCAAACCAGTTAAGATGGGCAATATATTCTATGAATTTGGCAAATGGACACTGACAGCAGATAGCGAGACAGGATTACAATCTTTAGTCAAACTGCTGAACGATAATCCGAATATCACGATTGAGATGGCAGCCCATACCGATATGGTCGGCGACTCGCTGAGCAACCAGACTTTGTCCTTCAAACGTGCACAGTCAGTAGTGGAATACTTGATTGCACACGGAATAGAAAAAGAGCGACTAACCCCCGTAGGCTATGGCGAATCCAAACCTGTGGTTGCCGATGCAGCGCTACATAAACAGTATCCGTTTATTCCGCAGGAGCAAGTGTTAGATGAAGCATTTATCAACACCTTGCCCAAAGACAAGCAAGAGATTTGCCATCAGATTAACCGCCGCACGGAATTCAAAGTATTAAAGACGACATATAAACTGTACTAATGAAACAATATCTTGATCTTTGCCGCCGCGTGCTAGACGAAGGAACTGTCAAGCACGACCGTACCGGAACAGGGACAATCTCTGTTTTTGGTGCGCAAATGCGCTATAACTTAGCCGATGGATTTCCGCTGCTGACGACTAAAAAATTACACCTCAAATCTATCATATATGAGTTACTGTGGTTTTTGCAGGGCGATACCAACGTGCGCTATTTGCAGGAGCATGGCGTGCGTATTTGGAACGAATGGGCAGACAAGAATGGTGATTTAGGTCCAGTCTATGGTCATCAATGGCGTTCATGGCCTGATTATCATGGCGGAACAATTGATCAGATAGCTAATGTGGTCGAGATGATTAAGCATAATCCGGACTCGCGCCGTATGCTGGTCTCGGCATGGAACGTGGCAGAAGTAGAGAAAATGGCTTTGCCCCCCTGCCACTCGCTGTTTCAGTTCTACGTAGCCGATGGACGATTGTCCTTGCAACTCTATCAACGTTCAGCAGATATCTTCTTAGGAGTGCCATTCAATATCGCGAGTTACGCACTGCTGCTGCAGATGATGGCACAAGTGACAGGCTTGCAAGCAGGTGATTTTGTACATACATTGGGCGACGCACACATTTACCTCAATCACTTAGACCAAGTCAAACTGCAGTTGACACGCGATGTGCGCCCGTTGCCGACGATGCATATCAACCCCGAAGTGAAGGATATTTTCAGTTTCCAATACGAAGACTTTGAACTGCTCAACTATAATCCGCACCCACATATAGCTGGCGTAGTAGCAGTATAGAACTTATACCAATATGCTAAGTATCATTGTTGCTATATCCGAAGAAAATGCGATTGGGCTCAAAGGCGGCTTGCTATGCCACTTGCCCAACGACTTGCAGCATTTTAAGACCATTACTGCTGGACACTCCGTGGTGATGGGAGAGCGCACGTTCTATTCGTTACCCAAACACCCCCTACCCAACCGCCGCAATATCGTCATTACGGATCAGGTAGGCAAAGTCTTCGAGGGTGCGGAAGTGGCGTATTCGATTGAAGAAGCCGTCAAAATGGTAGATGCCAATGAGGAAGCATTCATCATTGGTGGCGGCATGATTTATCGTCAGTTTATGGCGATTGCAGACAAGCTATACATCACGCATATTCATCATTCGTGGCAGGAAGCAGATACGTTTTTCCCTGCTATTCAAGAAGATACGTGGCGTTGTATTTCAGAAGAACGGCACGAAGCAGACGAGAAAAACCCATTCTCGTACACGTTTGCAGAGTATCTACGTCGATAGACTAATCTAATTGTTTTGCAAAATGTAGCGGAAGACTATCTGCTACAGTAGGATGCACAATGTGAATGAGATCTTCTAAGATTTCATCTGGGCGAACAACACCACGTTCCCAGAAATTGTTTGCGCCCTGTTGATTCGATTGGGCTAACCAGTTATAGACTTGTTTCGTTTGATAAGGTTTGAGCCAAGAGTGACGCTTGTCCATGTTCGTCAGTTCAGACATCGTGCGCGCGTTGGTGCCAACCCAAACATCTGCGTCCTTGAAGACCGAGATGGCTTTTTCGAGAGTCAACGGAATACTCTCAGAACGAGAGTCCGTATAAAAAGCGTATTGCGCACCAGCGTCTTTGAATAGACAACCCATGAATGTGTTGCCGGCAGGAACATACCACGTGCCACGAAAATCGTTTCCTGTCATGATAGTGACTCCTTGTTTATTATACGCGTGCACACACGTGCGTAACGAGTCATAGCGCGTTTCGACGACCGAATAGATGGAATCTGCTCGTTCGCGACAATCTAACACGTCCCCAAAAGTACGTATCCAAGCCGTCCGCTGAAGGGGTGTGGACTCTTGCCATTCATTGATATAGATGACGTTGAGACCTAATTGCTCCATCTTAGCAGCCACCTTGTCTTGCGTATAAGAGGAGACAAACACCACATCGATGTCCGCACGCAGCAGGACTTCGATATTAGGAGATAGCGCATCGCCCAAATCGATAACCGAATCAGGTAATGACGTATAAATCAAGTCTTTATTACAAACTGCGACCACTTTGTCGAGTTGTCCGAGTGCATCTAAAAAACCGATATGCGTGCAACTGGTGACAGCAATACGCTCTACCTTCGCATTAGAAGATAGAGCGTTATGAGTGGAAGGCGCTTGACAAGCCGTCAAGAACACTAATAATCCAATTAATGTGCTAAACTTTTGAGCCATCGTTCTGCATCCATAGCGGCTTTGCAACCGGAGCCAGCAGCCACAATAGCTTGACGATAATGAGGGTCGCAACAATCGCCTGCGGCAAAGACTCCGGCGCAAGTAGTTTGCTGAGTATTGTCGGTTACCACGATGTAGCCTTCGGCATCCACTTGAACATCTGCCTTGAACAAGTCTGTATTAGGTTTGTGTCCAATAGCGAGGAAGAAACCATCGATGTCGATATGTCGCATATCTTCATCAACTTCCCCTTTGCGATAAACCAAATCAGCACCCTGCACTTTACTCTCGCCTGTGAGACGAATCGTATTGTGCTCAAAGAGCACTTCGATTTTGGGATTGTTCAGCACACGGTCTTGCATGATTTGTGAGGCACGAAGATATGGTTTGCGAACAATGAGGTACACTTTTTCGCATAAGCCTGCGAGATACGTTGCCTCTTCGCACGCTGTGTCACCACCACCGACAACGGCCACCGTTTTCTTACGATAGAAAAAACCGTCGCATGTAGCGCACGCGCTAACGCCGCGTCCGCGATACTCCTCTTCGGAGGCTATACCGAGGAACTTGGCACTTGCACCTGTAGCAATAATGACTGATTGTGCTTCGTAGGTGACTTCGTCCTCAACGACGATTGTCTTCACTTCGCCGGTCAATTGGGTTTTGGTGACAGATCCACTGACGAATCGAGTACCGAAACGTTCTGCTTGGCGACGCAAGTCGTCCATCATTTGGAAAGGTTCAACTCCGTCTGGATAACCAGGGAAGTTCTCAACCTCTGTAGTGATGGTTAATTGACCACCTAACTGTGGCCCCTCAATCAGAAGTGGGTTGAGGTTAGCACGAGCGGCATAAATTGCCGCCGTGTAACCTGCAGGACCGGAACCGATGATGATTATCTTTTCCATATCAATGGTTGCCTTATTAATGACGTTCTGGACGTGGTCCGCGACGCTCTGGACGAGGACCGCGATTGCCACGCTCTGGACGAGCTGGACGCTCGGGCTCTACATAACCTTCGGGTTTCTCCTTGAGGGCACGAGCAGAGAGACGGAACTTACCAGTCTTCTCATCAACTTCGAGCAACTTAATCATGATTTTGTCACCCTCTTTGATGCCAGTTTCTTCCATTGTCTCAAAGCGTTTCCAATCGATTTCAGAGATATGAAGCAAGCCTTCCTTGCCAGGCATAAACTCTACGAAGCAGCCGTAAGGCATGATAGATTTAACGGTACTTTCGTATGTTTCACCTACTTCAGGAAGAGCTACGATGCCTTTGATTTTAGCCACAGCAGCCTGCATAGCTTCGCCGTTGTTGGAGCAAACTTGTACTTTGCCACCCTTCTCATCTTCATCGATAGAAACAACAGCGCCCGTCTCAGCTTGAATACCTTGGATGATTTTTCCGCCAGGACCGATTACGGCACCAATCATATCTTTCGGGATATAGAACTCAACAATACGTGGAGCATGAGGTTTGAGGTCAGCACGTGGAGCTGGCATACATTCGCAAATTTTGTCCATGATGTGCATACGTGCTTGATGTGCTTGTTCGAGAGCGTTCTCCAGTACTTCGTAACTCAAGCCGTCCACTTTAATATCCATTTGGCAAGCGGTTAAACCGTCGCGTGTACCAGTAGTCTTGAAGTCCATGTCGCCTAAGTGGTCTTCGTCACCAAGGATATCGGACAGAATCTTATAGTTGAGTTTGTCACCAACGAGTTCAGAGATCATACCCATAGCGATACCGCTGACAGGTTTTTTAATTGGTACACCAGCGTCCATGAGAGCTAACGTACCGGCACAAACGGTTGCCATAGAAGAAGATCCGTTGGATTCGAGAATGTCAGATACTACGCGAACGGAGTATGGGAAATCTTCCGGAATCATATTCTTAAGAGCACGGCAAGCGAGATTACCGTGACCAATCTCACGACGACCTACGCCACGAGCGGCTTTGGCTTCACCTGTTGCAAATGGTGGGAAATTATAGTGGAGTAAGAATTTCTCAGTACCTTGAATGAGCGCTTCGTCCACCATCTTCTCGTCTTTAGAAGTACCAAGCGTAACAGTAGAGAGAGATTGTGTTTCACCGCGAGTGAAGATAGAAGATCCGTGAGGGCCAGGCAGGTAACCAACCTCGCACCAAATAGGACGGATATCGGTTGTTTTACGACCATCCAGACGTTTGCCTTCATCAAGAACAGCACGACGCATAGCTTCTTTTTCTACATCGTGGTAGTAACGATCTACCATAGCAGCGACTTCGTCGATATCGATACCGAGTGCCTCTGCGCGCGATTGCATGTACTCTACTTTTTCCTCCTTGAAGTCTGCACAAATCTGTGAGAACATCGCTTCGCGGTGATGTTTGTCAGTGTCAGCAGAGGTAGCTTGTGCATAAGCGCGAGCGTATGAGAAGTCGTGAACAGCTTGACGGAGTTCGTCATCGTTCACTTCGTGACAATATTCGCGTTTTACTTCTTTGCCGTAAGCTTTCATCATCTCGTTGATAGCGAGACATTGCGGTTTGATAGCTTCGTGAGCAGCTTTGATAGCCTCGAGCATTACGCTTTCTGGCACTTCTTTCATTTCGCCCTCTACCATCATAATGTTCTCGTATGTGGCAGCAACCATGAGTTCGAGATCAGCAGCCTCGCATTGCTCAAAGGTTGGGTTAATCACCATTTGGCCATTGACGCGAGCGACGCGCACTTCGGAAACGGGACCTTCAAAAGGTATATCGGAGCAAGCAAGTGCTGCACCGGCAGCCAAACCTGCGATAGACTCAGGCATATCGACGCCATCGGCACTGTACATAGTGACGTTGACAAAAGTCTCAGCATGATAATTAGCAGGGAAAAGAGGACGGAGCGCACGGTCAATGAGACGTGCAATCAGGATCTCATAATCACTGGCTTTTCCTTCGCGGCGAGTAAAGCCGCCAGGGAAACGTCCATTACTTGCAAATTTCTCTTTGTACTCAACGGTTAACGGCATAAAATCCGTACCTGGAACAGCATCCTTAGCGGAGCATACAGTGGCAAGAATCATCGTGTTGCCAATAGTAGCCATAACGGCACCATCAGCCTGTTTAGCGAGCTTGCCGGTTTCGAGCGTAATCACACGCCCATCAGGAAGTTGTACTTCCTTACGAACAATATTCATCTTAATTTTACGTTTATGTTCCGACGTATTTCGGAACGGTTAATATAATAGACCACAAAAGTCGCTGCAAAAGTACTGCTTTTTTTTGGATTATGCAAATAAAAGTGCAGAAAAAGTAAAAAAAGCAGCAAAAGTAAGAAAAAATCAATCTTTTTTGAAGTAGTGTTGGTAATTATTGAGGAAACGCTCAACTGCTTCGGGTAGCGGACCATAGTACTCACCGCCAGAAGCATTTTTGTGTCCTCCGCCATTATAGACCTCGTGACACATGGTATTGACAGGACGATCGCCTTGACTGCGCATAGATATTTTGACTTTAATTTTGCTACCGTTAGCCAAGTTCACTTCGGTTGGGTTAACTTTGTCTTCGCGCATAAAGCAGGAGTAATAAATGTCTTTTATTTGCAGAGGCAGATTGACGATGCCTTCTGCGTCTCCGGACTGAAAATTGAAGCGATATAGTTCCTTGCGGCTAAGATAAATCAAAGCAGTATGGTGTTCGGGGTAAATACGCATTTTTTGGTAGAGGCAGTAGCCCATCAGACGCATACGGTCGGTTTTGTAACTATTAAAGACGCTATTGTACACGGCATCTTTATTGACGCCCAGCCGCACTAAGTCGCCTACTATCTCGTACATCTCGGGATAGTTACTATTGAACGAGAAATTGCCGGTGTCTGTCATCATGCCCGTGTAAATACACGTAGCAGCATCAAGGTTGAGAGCAGGAAGGTTAGGCTGCAGCACACGCATTTGCAAGAGAAGACGATACACTAATTCAGAAGCACTTGGAGAGTCTGGATAAATTAGTTTGAGTACATTGTCCGTTGGCGGCACTGTTTTTTCTTCGACCATAAGATGGTGGTCGATGACGATTACTCGCTTGCCGGCAGCATGCTGCTCCATGAGTCGGTCGCCTAAAGAGCCGATACGTTTGGGTTCATTAAAATCCGTGCAGATGATGAGATCTGCTTGTGCTAATAAGCGGTCGGCAGCTTCACTGTCCGTCTCATAGATAAGGTCTTCGGAAGCAGAAGGCAACCATGACAAGAAGTCAGGGAAAGTATTGGGGACAACAACTGAGACCTGTTTGTCACAGAGTCGTAGCCAATGGCATAAACCTAAAGAAGACCCCATGGCATCGCCGTCCGGAGACATGTGTGTTAAGATGACAATATGCGATGAAGACTGTATCCACGCGAGGACTTGTTGAACAAGTGATGAGGCGAACTTATCCGTTATCATAATACTTAAATTAAAACGATTTTTATTTTTGGACTGCAAAAGTACAACTTTTTTTGGATATGTGCAAATTTTTTAGTAATTTTGCGCCCTGAAATGGAAATAGAACAAAAGAAACATATTTTTATCGGTTTTGGGTTGTTGCTCATTGGCTTTACATTGGGATTATTAGTTAACAGTCCTGCGTCGTCAGACACGCCCATTGAGGAGACAGAAGAAGTCCAGGAAATGCATTTAGTGGCTTATCCAGGGCGTAGTATTAACTATAGTCAGCGTTTTCGTGACCTGAACGATAAGCACTTGGCAGCAGCCAAGAAGATTGGTTTGTGTCCCAGTCCAGCTAATCGCGAGGAAGCAAAGCAGATGAAGCGACAATTGCGTGAGGTCACTTCGTGCAACAACTACGTGATTGACGAATTAACCTACTCTATTCCATATTTAGTTCCTACGGCAGCTGCTCGATTGGATGCTATCGGGGCAGAGTTTCAAGATATTTTGAGTCGCAACAACCTGCCATCTTATCGATTCCGTGTGACGTCTATATTGCGGACGCAAGACGATATTCGCCGTTTGCAACGAACAAATAGTAATTCGACGGCTCATTCAGCACATAACTACGGCACAACATTCGACTTGGCATATATGCATTTTGAGAAGACGAGCAAGAGTAACGACTATATGACGGATGACAATCTCAAGTTAGTGTTGGCTCAAGTGCTACTGAATCAACAACGAGACGGACATATTTACGTCAAGTACGAATATAAACAGAGTTGTTTTCACATCACTGTGAGAAATTAGATATGAGCAGGATTCGTCACATAGTGTTTTTGGGTAGTTTTCTATTCCTTACTATTATTCCCGCGTGGGCGCAACATGTGCGCGTGTACGGGTACGTGACGGATATCGATAATCGCGGCATTGAATTAGCCAATGTCTATGCGCAAGGATTAAACGGTATTTTGCAAGGCACTTCTACCAACAGAAACGGCTACTATGATTTGCATATTGATACCAGCGATTCCGTTTCTATTGTTTTTTCCATGGTGGGATATACCACGACACAAGTGCCCCTTTCTTCTGCCAAAGATGGTGTTATCAATATCAACGTTCAGCTACCAACGGACGAGCAGTGGCTGGAAGAAGTGGAAGTTAGAGGTCTGAAACGCACAAGCGGCACGATGGACGAGATAGACGCACAAACTACGCGAATCATGCCAGACGCAACTGGAGGTTCGATTGAGAGCATATTGATTACATTCTCTGGCGTCAATCAAAATAACGAATTGAGTAGTCAGTACAATGTACGCGGTGGCAGTTTTGATGAGAACGAAGTTTATGTCAATGGTATCGAAGTTCACCGTCCCCTACTCATCCGCAGCGGTCAACAAGAAGGACTGAGTTTTGTTAATCCCGAGATGGCACAAAACGTGCAGTTTTCTGCAGGTGGATATAGCGCTCAATACGGCGATAAAATGTCGTCTGTATTGGATATTGAATACAAGCGTCCTGACCGATTTGAGAGCAGTTTGAGTGCAAGTTTGTTAGGTGCAAGTGCGTATGTAGGACACGGCGACAGCACGTATTCGCAGATGCACGGAATACGATATAAGACATCGTCATACTTGTTAGGAGCATTACCGACGTCCGGCAATTATAGTCCGAACTTCTTTGATTATCAGACGTATGTGACGTGGAAAGTAGGTAAGTCAGCAGCTCATCCTTGGACGATGTCGTTTTTGGGCAATGTGAGTTTGAATGACTATCGGTTTGTGCCCGACTCAATGAGTGAGAGTTTTGGGGGTATGGACAATGCAAAGAACTTGAGTATATGGTACGATGGGCAAGAAAAAGACCGTTTTTTGACCACATTTGCAGCCCTATCCGCACAAGGAAAAGTAAGCAAAGAAGTAGAGATTGGCTTTGACTTATCGGGATTCTATACCAACGAGCAAGAGAACTTCGATATTACTGCTGAATATGTGTTATCCACTCCCGATAGTGATGGAAAAGGAGGCAGTAGTCGTCCAGGAGAGAACATCGGAGACTACAACGATGCAGCCGTATTAGGAACGGGTGTGTTTCATCAACATGCACGCAACAGACTGGAAGCAGAAGTTATTACGCTCAGTCATCATGGCGTTTGGAAACATACGAATAATGAGTTGAAGTGGGGTGTAAGCGGTCAAGCAGAATTGATACGCGATCGTATCAGCGAGTGGGAATGGCGCGATTCCGCAGGGTATTCATTACCCAATAATCCCTCTTCGTTGGAGTTATTCTATTCGATGCGAGGTGAGAACGCAATGAACTCCGCACGATTGCAAGCATATATAGAGAATGTGCATAAATGGCGCACGGAGAATTGTCAGATTTTGTTAACCGTTGGAGCACGACTGAACTGGTGGAGTTATACGAATGAAGTGTTGCCATCACCAAGGGCGAGTGTGGAGTTTATTCCAGGTTGGAAACGTGATGTAACTTTCCGCGTGGCTACAGGTTTGTACTATCAGGCACCATTCTACAAAGAACTGCGAGACACAGTGACGGATGTAGATGGAGTGACACGTATCTCTATCAATGACCAACTGAAAGCACAACGTTCGGTACATGCTTTGGCAGGTGTAGACTACTATTTCCGAGGATGGGGGCGGCCATTTAAGTTGTCCGCAGAAGGATATTACAAGTATATCGACCGCATGGAAAGTTACACTGTAGATAATGTGCGTGTGCGCTATTCAGGAAAGAACGATGCGGTGGGTTATGCTGCCGGAGCGGATATCAAATTGTATGGTGAGTTAGTGCCCGGAGCAGATTCATGGATTAGTTTTGGGTTAATGAGTGCAAGGCAAAAACTGCTAGATAAGCCTGATTTGGGATGGTTACCATCCCCACAAGAGCAGCGATATTCGTTCTCTATGTTGTTTCAAGACTATATACCGAAGTTACCCCAGTTGATTTTCCATTTTAAGTTTATTTGGAGCGATGGATTGCCCTTCTCTTCTCCACGAGACATAGCAACCATGAAAGATTTTCGTACACCAGCCTATCGGCGTTTAGATATTGGGGCTACGTATGTATTCAATCAGAAGACGGCTAAGTTTATGCGCAGAGAGAGTGCTAAACATGTGAAAGAATGGGCATTGCAGTTTGAGGTATTTAACTTAGTGGGTTGGAAAAACGTGAACTCGTATTTCTGGGTCAGTGATGCCAATGGTTACCAATGGGCAAGTCCGAATTATTTGACGGGAAGGATGTTTAATTTCAAGATAAGAGTAGATTTGAAGTAGAAAGTAGAAAGTCGAAAGTAGAAAGTCAAAAGTTGAAAGTTATAAAAAGTAAAGATATGGAAACACCAATGATGAAGCAGTTTCGGGAAATAAAAGAGACGTACCCGGACGCGATGCTGCTATTTAGATGCGGCGATTTCTATGAGACCTACTGCGAGGATGCAGTCAAAGCCTCTAAGATATTAAATATCACGCTGACACATCGTTCTAATGGGACGGCGTCTGTAGCGGCGATTGATATGGCAGGTTTTCCATTTCATGCATTGGACACGTATCTTCCTAAATTGGTGAGAGCAGGGCTTCGCGTCGCTATCTGTGACCAATTAGAAGACCCCAAGTTGACCAAGAAATTAGTCAAACGAGGCGTAACCGAATTAGTAACTCCTGGAGTAAGTTATTCAGATACGACACTTAATCAGAAAGAGAACACGTGGCTTGCAGCAGTACAATATGGCAAGGGCGAAGTGGGAGTGTCTTTTTTGGATATATCGACAGGTGAGTTCTTAGTAGCTCAAGGAACATCAGACTATATCGACAAACTGCTGGTTAATTTCGCTCCCAAAGAAGTGCTGTTCTTAAGGGGCAAGAAAGAGATTTTTGAGGCACAGTTTGGAAATAAATATTTCACGTTTGAGTTAGAAGACTGGATGCTGAGTGAGCAGGCAGCAAGAGATCGACTGAATAAGCAGTTTGAGACACAAAACCTCAAAGGTTTTGGATTGGATCAGTTGCCATTGGGAATTATTGCAGCTGGCGGTATATTGCATTATTTAGATATGACGCAGCACTTGCAGACGGGTCATATTCAGCACCTTAGCCGTATCGAAGAAGATAAATATGTGTGGTTAGACAGGTTTACGGTACGGAACTTGGAGTTGTTAGGGGGGCAAACACAAGAGAGCAAGACGTTGATTGATATTTTGGACAAGACTTTGACACCGATGGGTGGCAGGACAATGCGTCGTTGGATGGCATTTCCGCTGAAGAACGTGCGTTCTATTCGTAATCGTCAGCGTGTGGTGGAGCACTTCTTCAAATATCCAGAAGCCCGTGCAGAACTGGCAGAGCAGTTGAGCAAGATACAAGATTTAGAGCGTATCGTGAGCAAAGTGTCCACAGGGCGAATCAGTCCTCGAGAAGTAGTGCAATTGGGTAATGCGCTAACGGCAATTGTTCCGATTAAAGACCTATGTATGCAGGCAGAAGATAACGATTTCTTGCAGATGTTAGGAGACCAATTATCGTTATGCGAAGAGATACGCGACCGAATCCGTATGCAGATTACTCCTGATCCACCTGCTGTACAAGGCAAGCCCAACATTTTCCTACGCGGTGTGGATGCAGAGTTAGACGAATATCGTGATATACAGTCCAATGGTCGCGAATACCTACTGAAATTGCAGCAACGCGAGATTGAGGCAACAGGTATTCAGAGTTTGAAGATTGGTTTTAATAATGTGTTTGGTTACTATTTAGAAGTACGCAACACATACAAAGAGCAAGTACCGAAAGAGTGGATTCGTAAACAGACGTTGGTGGGTGCAGAACGATACATCACAGACGAATTAAAAACCTACGAAGAAAAGATTACTTCAGCAGAGGAAAAGATACAAGTCATTGAGAATCGGCTATATACGGAGTTGTTGTTAGCTATGACTCAATACGTTCCGCAGATGCAATTGGACGCGAATGTGTTGGCTCAGTTAGACTGTTTATTGTCCTTTGCGGCAACGGCAGCAGCGCATAAGTATGTTTGTCCAGATGTGAATGACGGATTAGTGATTGATATTCGTCAAGGCCGCCATCCTGTGATTGAACAGCAGTTGCCGATGGGTGAAGAGTATGTGGCGAATGATGTGCTATTGGACAACAAGGGGCAACAAATTATCATCTTGACTGGTCCCAACATGGCAGGTAAATCAGCATTGCTTCGTCAGACGGCATTGATTGTGCTGATGGCTCAGATTGGTAGTTTTGTGCCAGCAGAGAGTGCGTCGATTGGTATAGTTGATAAGATTTTCACGCGTGTTGGAGCGAGTGATAATATCTCGATGGGTGAGTCCACTTTCATGGTTGAGATGAACGAGGCAGCCTCTATTTTGAATAACTTGAGCGAACGGAGTTTAGTGCTGTTTGACGAGTTAGGCAGAGGCACAAGCACGTATGACGGTATATCGATTGCGTGGGCGATTGTGGAATATATTCACGAACACAAGGGGCATGCAAAGACATTGTTTGCCACACACTATCACGAACTCAATGAGATGGAGGCGACGTTTGAGCGTATTCGCAACTACAATGTAAGTGTACGCGAAGTGAATGGCAAAGTTATTTTCCTACGTAAGTTAGCTCGTGGCGGAAGTGAACATAGTTTTGGTATTCATGTGGCGAAGTTAGCTGGAATGCCTGCGTCTATTGTGGAGCGAGCAAATCAAGTGTTGAAAGGATTAGAAGACTATAGTAAGGCACAAAATAATAGTTCTAAGAGCGAAGGACGGATGCAGCAGATTGGGCAAAGTCGTGAAGGGATGCAACTGAGTTTCTTCCAATTAGATGACCCTGTGTTAGAGCAAATACGAGACGAAGTGACGAAGATGGATATCAATAACTTGACGCCGTTAGAAGCACTCAATAAGTTGTCAGAGATCAAGAAACTGGTTGGAGGGAAATAGATAAGGGGGAAATTTGGGGATTTTTTGCAGAATATTTGCATATATCATAAAAAAATAGTACTTTTGCACCGAAATTTGAAAAAGTATGAGTAAATCTATTAAAGACCGTTTGAATTATCTGATTGCGCTAATATCAGAATTTGCTGTTGCACACCATTTGTCGTTGCAGCAAGCCTATCTCTATTTGCAACAATTCAAAGGTCTGGATTTTGTGGAGGAATTTTATGATGTTGAACACACCTTATCTTATGATGAGGCAGTTGAGGATGTCACAATTTACTGTAAACGTATGGGAGGGTATTTGGCATGATTTTGTATCACGGCACAAATATTGATTTTCAGCAAATACTTTTGAATAAGAGTCGAGTTGGGAAAGACTTTGGATATGGGTTCTATCTCACCGACAACAAGCAAGTGGCTATTCGTCAAGCCGAGCGTAAATTTCGTCAATACGGGGAAGGTAGTTCTGTCGTACAAGTGTATGATTTTAAGGAAGAAGATCTACAACAACTAAAAGTTCTGCGTTTTGATTCGTATTCAGAAAAGTGGGCTGATTTTGTTTTACTCAACCGGCAAAACAAGCATCATTCATCGTCACACAATTATGATATTGTAATTGGTCCAATAGCAGACGATACCATAGGTTTTCAGATTCGTAGATATACTGAGGGTTTCATAACCAAGTTACAGTTTTTAGAAGAAATCAAATTTCATCAAGTGACGATGCAATACTTTTTTGGAACAGAGCGAGCATTATCCTTACTAAAACGAAAATGAATAAAGAAGCATTAATGATAGAGTCATTGACTCGTGACGTAGTAGTCCTCTTAATGGAGGAGGAAGGAATGGCAATGCGAGATGCGATGGATGCTTTTTGTAGTTCTCGTACGTTTAATGCACTCACACAACAAGAAACAGGATTGTGTTTTCAAAGTCCTGTGTATGTTTTAGATGAATATCATAACGAAAAAAGAATGTAGCCTATGGAATAAGACAAGCAAGATTTTTGCACAATAGATAATATAGCGTTATCTTTGTTTCTCACATTTCGTAAAATCGCCAATTTTAACAAAATGTCAATGAGAAGTAAAGTTCAACGCTCACATTATATAAATGTGGGCTTTACTTTATAAGATTCATTGACAAAAGGTGTTTGGCGATACCGACGAAATGTGGATTAAAAAGTTTAGTCCACTTTTTTGTGCCTCGTTAACAACGGACTGATTTTGTTTGATAATTTAATAGTTGTGCCCGACACGAATTAGGGAAATAATTTATGGAAGAATTCCTCAACAATCTCTTACAAAAGTATCAACAATACGTTGACCAAATTCAATTGCCATTTTTATTTCAGAAAGTTAATACACGGATTCCTTTCACATGGAATCAAATTAAGGAGCATCAAGGATGGGAAAATATGCACACTTTTGATGAGGTCTATAATCGCTTAAAAGATTTGCAAAGGCAAATGGATCAACATGGTGTTGGTAGAAAAACGCTAATAAAAGATGCTCTAGATATTTGCGAAAGGAATGGAATAGATGTCCCTAAACATATTGAAGATAATCTCAAACGATATTCTAAACGTTATGAAAAATTATTTAATATTATTCACTTACGGAATATGGCTTTATCAGGTTGGACTCGTATTGACTTTGTGCTATTTGCCGAAAGACAACTCTATCATTATTTAAGAGAACATGGTTATTTCAATTAATTTATATAATGTGTTTAATACAATTAAAACTTCAAAGTATTATGAAAACTAAATTCTTAATTTTATTCTTTGCTATTATTTTGCACGAAGGAACAATATCTGCAAGTACAAAGATTGGTAATTTATATTACAATTTAAATTCAAGGGATATGACTGCAGAAGTAACATTTGCGAGGTATCAAGATGCTAGTCATCTTCGTACTTATTACGGACCAGATGTAACTATCGCGGATATCCCTAATGAAGTTAATGGTTATAAAGTAACTCGCATTGGTAGTCATGCCTTTTCCAATTGCAAAAATCTAACATCTGTAACGATAGGCAAATATGTAACCAGCATAGGCGAATATGCATTCGACGAATGCAGTGCATTAACCACAATTTCTATTAATAAAAACATAAATAAGATTGATGACGGTGCATTTAATGGTTGTATAAGTTTACCTGTTGAAAATAATATTCGATATGCAGACACGTATTTGCAGGGAGTAATTGACAAATCAAAAGAGACTTATTCAATAAAAGAGGGGACTCGATGGATAGGTTCTAATGCATTCAATGAATGCCATAGATTAAAGTCTATTAATATTCCTGAAAGCGTGATTGCTATTAGAAGGGGGGCATTTTACTACTGTGATAGTTTGAGCAATATTATTATTCCCGATAAGGTAACACTTATAGGAGAAAGCGCATTTGAACGTTGTAACGGTTTAAAATCATTAACAATGGGGAAAGGAATACAATCCGTTGGTAATCATGCTTTTTATGAGTGCGACAGCCTTGCTACTGTTAATATAAATGATTTATCGGCTTGGTGTTCAATTGATTTTGATAGCAATCTTCTATCTAACGCCACCTTGTTTCTAAATGGACAACCATTAACGGATATCATTATTCCCAACAATATAACGAGACTAGGGAAAGGCATTTTCGCCAAATATAGCAATATGTCTTCACTCAAAATTCCAAGTAACATAACATTTATCGGAAAAAATGCTTTTGCGAATTGCTCATTTGCATCAGTGATTATTCCCAATAGTGTTGATACTATTTCCGCTACTGCCTTTGAAAATTGTACAAATCTTAAGTCAGTGATTATTGGTCAAAAAGTTAGACTCATAGAGAATGACGCTTTTGCCAATTGTAGAAATCTGTCTGCTATAGTAGTTGGAAAAGATGTACGAAAATATGCTGGTGCATTCAAAAATTGTTTTGGATTAAATGATGTAAATGTTTTGACAAGTTTATATGGTATGAACGATGAGGACAAGAATGGTGGTAGTATTATTGTTAGACATGACCAATCAAATCCCGTTCACGTGTATATAAGTAATAGTTTCGATGAGAGAATAGAACCATGGACAGATTATTTATCAAGTCACTACATCACACTTAACTCTCTATTTAAAGCAAAAACTTCGGCAGTATCTGATATTAAGGTTACTATCAATGAACCGACAGAAGTCACATTAGAGTGGCCAGAAGTAGAAGGTGCAACATTGTATATGCATGAAGTTAAACAAGATGGAAAAACAATAATCTCATTTGTCTCAAACGAAGAAGGACAATGTTTTAGTGGCGATTTTTCTCAATGTATAGCAGATTACACTTGCCAAAATGTCTCAAATGCAAACTTCACGGGAAATGGTTGGTATCGTCGATATTCTTCTTTGCAATCAGGAACAACATTTACTTATACAGTAACCGCTATGTATGATCCCCAAATAACATTATATACAAAATTAGTAGAGTTTACAACTTCTAAACAACAATTTACTGTTTCATTTTATAATTGGGATGGGGAATTGCTGCTTAGCCTTACAGATGTTGAAGAAGGAACTCTTCCCGTTTATACAGGAGAGACACCAACGCGACCTAATGACGACACCTATACATACCAATTTATTGGATGGACACCAGAAATTGTTATAGCAAGAGGATATGCTTCATATTACGCAACATACGAAGCAATTCCTATTAGTTCAAGTCTTGAACCAACTTATGGTAATAGCATTATAACAAAGAAGGTAATACAAGATGGAACATTTTATATTACATTACCAGATGGAAAGATTTATAACGCAAATGCACAAAGTTTAAAATAAGACCTTTCCGAACCTCCTCATTAAGGGAAGGGTAATGGATTAACTCTCTTCCATCGCAGCCTCTCGGGGTTGCGATGGTTGTGTTTATGGGATTGTCCGCAAAGTAGGCTGATTAGCAGAGAAGTACAAATATCAAGGGAATAACAAGGAATCGCAGTTTTTAGTAATTCAGTCCAAATGCCCAAAGGGGGATAATGTTAGAGTTGTAGATGCAATAATATGCACTAAAAAAACCTACTTTCTCTTTTGCAAATCATAATTATTGTATTGATAATTTTGAGAGGAGCACGTCTTCTTTACAGTTCGATAAAAGGTGCTGTGACCGTCGGGTGACTGTCGGGTGACCGTCGGGGAAGATAGCCTAAAACACAAACGTAGAAAAAGACACCCCCAAGCCCCCTCTAAAGAAGGGGGATGTAGGAAGAAAGCGGAAAGAGACACCCCCAAGCCCCCTCTAAAGAAGGGGGATGTAAAAAAAAGTCGAAAGACCAAAGTCGAAAGTCAAAAGTCGAAAGACTAAGCGGATTGCATGGAGACGAGGTGAGAGTAATGACCATGGAGAGCGAGGAGGTCGTCGTGGCGACCCATCTCGACAATTTGTCCCTCATGCAAGACACAGATGAGATCTGCGTTACGAATCGTACTCAGTCTATGCGCTACCACTAATGTGGTACGGTCTTTCATCAAATTATCCAACGCCTCCTGCACCAGTTTCTCGGACTCGGTATCCAATGCCGAAGTGGCTTCGTCCAAGATGAGTATAGGAGGATTCTTCAAGATGGCACGTGCAATAGAGATACGCTGTCTTTGCCCTCCGCTCAAGCGGCTGCCACGGTCACCAATACAAGTCTCATAACCGTCTGGCGTAGCCATAATGAAATCGTGAGCATTAGCAATCTTAGCCGCATTCTCTACCGCCTGCTGCCATGTCTGACCATTGGGAGCAGGTTGCGTAGTATCTACACCAAAAGTGATGTTATTAAAGAAGGTGTCGTTGAACAAAATCGCTTCTTGATTGACGTTTCCCATCAACGCACGCAGGTCTGTTGGACGCACATCTCGAATGTCAACACCATCAATAGTAATGCGACCAGAAGTGACATCGTAGAAGCGAGGAAGTAAATCTGCCATCGTCGTTTTTCCCCCACCCGACTGTCCGACAAGCGCAATAGTTTGTCCTTTGTGAATGTCAAGCGACACATTCGACAAGACCTCACGGTCAGGTTGATAAGCGAACGAGATGTGTTCATAGCGAATCACATCTTTGAACGAATCGAGAGGTAGCGGATGAGCAGATTCAGTAATATTCGACTTCGTATCTAAGATACGATCAATACGTTCGAGCGAAGCAAGACCTTTGCGAATACCGTATGAGGCTTTGGTTAAGTCCTTGGCAGGATTGATAATCGAGTAGAAAATAACCAGATAATAAATGAACGTAGCCGCATCAATAGAACTGTGGTCATTGAGAATGAGCGTGCCGCCATACCACAGCAATGCCGCTATCATAGCCGTGCCTAAAAACTCAGACATTGGATGCGCCAACGAGTAACGACGGTCAATGCGCATGAATGTGCGGCGAGTGAGATTGCTATGATTGGTGAATCTATCCGACAGTTTGTGCTCAGCATTAAAAGCCTTGACAACACGTAAGCCACCCAATGTCTCTTCAATCTGCGCGATGAGGTCTCCGGTCTGTTCCTGACCTTTAGTAGAACGGCGTTTGAGGCTACGCCCAATGCGACCAATGAGCCAACCAGCTGTAGGCAAGAGTATAGCTACAAAAAGAGTCAACTGCCAACTGATGCAAAAGAGTGTGACCAAATAGATGATAATCATAATCGGGTCACGGAACAACATATTGAGCGAGCACATGATGGAGTTCTCCACTTCCTGCACATCGTTAGTCATGCGAGACATGATGTCGCCTTTTCGCTCCTCTGTAAAGAAGCCAATAGGCAGAGAAACGACCTTATTATATAATTGCACGCGCAAGTCGCGCAAGACGCCTGTGCTGATAGGAGACATAAAATACATGGCAAAATAAGATGCCGCACATTTGAGTCCAGTTAAGAGCACCAACATACATCCCAAGAAAAGCAATACCCATGTACCGCCGTGAATAGTCAACTGCCCCTGCATCCAATAGTAAAAATTATTCTTGAGGACTTCGGTTATTTGACCCAATGTGGCTCCGTCTGGCATTTCCATATACACAGTAGAACCTGTACTAATACCAAAAAGTACTTGCAATACCGGAATGATAGCAGCAAAAGAGAATAATGACAAGACTGTTGCCAATAAGTTGAAAAAGATATTGAGTGCAACTTGCCAACGATAAGGTGGGATAAAACGGTGAATGATGCGTAGCATAGTCAAAAGTCGAAAGTTTAATGGGATCGGAGGGATTCGGAAACGTAGTTCATGACCAAACGTTCTAATTCGGGCTGCTCTACATCCAAATCGACTGACATTGGGACAACATGTAGTTTGTTGCCCAACTCGTTCGGTAATTCTGTGAGCAGAAGTCGTTCGTAGTCTTTCTCGGTCGTAAAAATGATGTCATGCGATTGTGCGAGTTCACGAATACGAGCCACGTCAAAACGTGTGAAACGATGATGGTCTCGATACGAGAGCAACTCGATATTGGGATATGACGCACGCAAATAGTCCAATAAATAAGACGGATGAGCAATACCGGTAATCAAAAGCGGATGTTGTGCCGTGATGGTTAATGGTTCGTACACGATGTGCGAGAAGAACAGTTTTTGGAAAGTGGGCAAGTGCAGTTTGTTGTCCAGCACACGTTTGTCAATAGGGCGCATAGACGGAGAGCACTTCGTGATGATGATGGCAGTAGCGTGTTGTGCGCGTGTGAGCAAATCGCGGCGAGTTCCCCAAGGCAACAAGTGGTCATCGACATAGAGATTATCTGCCGTGGTGAGTAAGATATTAAAGCCACACTTCAACGCACGATATTGAAAAGCGTCATCGAGCAACACGACATCAATCTGCGGATAAAGTCGTTTGAGACGACGAATACCCTCTACCCTATTCTTGCAAGCAGCCATCGGCACAGCAGGGAACTTACGATGCATCTGCATCAGTTCGTCACCCAACGTGCGAGCCGAACTGCGTTCGTCTGCGAGACAGAAACCATGTGAGCGGCGACCGTACCCACGAGACAGAACTGCCACTTTGTAGTGTGTGCTGAGCAGACGAATGAGGTACTCGATATGCGGCGTTTTGCCTGTGCCCCCCACCGCTAAGTTACCCACACAGATAGTAGGCACATCAACCTCGTGAGACGGCAAGAGGTGGGTGTCGTACAAGTCATGTCGTATGGCTAAAATAAGTCCATACAACATGCTAAAAGGGGACAATATAACTCTCCAGTCTGTTTTTTTCACGTTATTGAATCTTTACGATTGGTGTCCAAGTCATGATACGCGGTTGACTAACGAATGTACGTAGACGCGCTATTAGTTTTTCTTCTTCGGTAGAGTTGTCAAACATTTTTAAGAACTCTGCCCATGGGTCTTTACGGTCAGGAAAATAAGCCAACTCATAATCGTCTAAAGCAGCCAGTTCGGCAGCCTTATTGACAGCATCATCGATATTGCCGAGTGCATCAACTAAACCTAAGTTGATAGCGTCTTGTCCAAGCCAAATACGACCTCCGCCGATTTGTTTGATGGCATCTTGGGACATGTGACGTCCTTGCGCGCAGCGCAAAGTAAAGAGGTCATAACCACGCTCAACCATTGATTGCACAAGCTGATATTCGTCAGAATCCATACCTTTCAGGGTCATGTTCATACTCATGGCAGCGTGTTTGTTGGTATGCACTTCGTCCACATCAACACCCACTTTGTCCAGCAAATGGCTAAAGTCAGGTACAAGAGCAAAGATTCCAATTGAACCAGTGAGCGTGGTAGGTTCCGCATAGATGTAATCCGCTTCGCAACTGATATAATAACCTCCCGACGCTGCATAGTCGCCCATAGAAACGACGACGGGCAAGCCCTTCTCTTGCAGCAACGTGACAGCATGCCAAATCTGTTCGCTGGCATTAGCACTTCCACCAGGACTGTTCACACGTAGAACAACGGCTTTAACTTTATTATCTTTTTGGACTTTGCGGAGGGTTTTGAGCATTTCTTTACCAGAGATACCTTCGGTGCCTTCGTCGCTGATTTCGCCATCGGCATAAACGACTGCGATGTGATTAGATGAGGTCAGCGTGGTGCGTTTGACGGACGCCAATTCGGATGTCTTCATCAAGTTATAGTCTTTTGTGCCAGTCCATTGGCGCAAGATACTATCCATAGATTGTGTATAGACGAGGCTATCTACCAGCCCGTAAGAGAGGTATTTTTCGATGGGTTGAAACGTTATCATCTCATCTGCATAAGCCTGCAATTGATTGGCTTCAATGTGCCGCGATTGTGCAACTTCGCGTACCATGTTTTCCCAAACGCCATCTATATATACCTGCGTTTGACGACGGTCTTCATCCGACATAGAGGTGCGAAAGAAAGGTTCCACAGCCGCCTTGAAAGAGCCGACTTTAACAATCTGCATTTCGACACCAATCTTTTCCAGCAAGCGTGTATAGTACATTTTGCCGCCACATAAACCATTCCAATCAACGGAACCAACAGGGTTTAGGAAGATACGGTCTGCAACAGAAGCGATGTAGTAGTTCGTTTGCGAATAACTATCGGCATACGCAATAATCCACTTGCCAGACTGCTTGAAGTCGATAAGTGCGTCACGAATGGCTTTGGCAGAAGCTGCACCCACGGCTAATGAACCACCGCGAAGGTAGATGCCTTGTATGCGAGCATCGTCTTTTGCCAGACGGATATTAGATAACAGTTGGTCTAATCCGACCACTTGGTCCTGCTGCATTCCCATCGGCATTTCAGCCATGAAAGCAGCAAATGGATCTTCGGCAGGTGCTTGCTCAACGACCGTTCCTTTAAGTTCCAGTTTATATACAGAATGCTCTGTGAGTTTGGCGGTGGATGTAGAGAACTTACTTCCAAGTGCCATTGTCACCAGCACGTTTATGCCTACGTAAATAAGAATAGCAATAATAGCTGTCCATAAGCAGCCGCGTCGTTTGCGAGGTTCACCCTCTGATTTCTTAACAATGATCATAATGTTTAGTTTTTTAGTCTTCTATTTCCATACTCCTTCAGCGAACGAAGTGAGCGGTCTATACTCCATATTCCTCCTTTAAGTCTTTTAGAATGGGTAGCCTATAGCGAAGTGCAGGGTCATGTCGTCTTTCCACGACAAGCCGTTGCCGATTGTACGCCACACTTTTCCGTCGGTGTAGAGACGCGTTGGGTCATGCAGTTTAACACCAAAATCCAGTCGTAAGACAATGATACTGAGGTTAAAACGTAAACCTGCGCCGTAACTCCATGCTAACTGTTTATAAAACTCGCCCCACTCAAAGACGCCGTGCGGTTGACTGGAGTAATCGCGAATAGTCCATATATTTCCGGCATCGGTGAAGGCAGCCAATTCAATGAAGTTCCACACGTGATAGCGATACTCAAGGTTCAAGTCGAGACGTATATCGCCCGTCTGCAAATCATAGATAAGTCCACCTCCAGCACCCTTGAAAGCGCCAGGTCCGAGCGTCCGAGACTGCCAGCCACGAACACTATTTGAACCTCCGGAGAAATAGCGTTTCTCAAACGGAACGACACTTGCGTTCAGATATGGTACGACAACTCCCACACCAACGTGATAGACCAAACGATGGTCCGGAACGAGTACTTGATGATAGGTGAAGTTCACATCGGCTTTGGCGTATTGCGCAAAGGGGATATTGAGTAGCGTATAATTGTCATTCTCGTTCTTCGGTAGTTTGGCAGCCTGACTGATGAGATAGAGGGCATTTCCTGCGGTCTCCACCGTGTAGGTAAAGTTGACATAATCGCGATTGATTTGTCCTTGCCGCTGCGTGGAATATCGTCCCGTATAACTCCAATCCATAATGAAGTGGTCTTCAAAACTATACTTGAGCACAGTGGCTTTGTCAATATAAGCAGCCTTGAACTCAGGAGAGATCCATGGCAGATAGACATAGTTGAGGTCAAACAAGTTGAACGAGTGTTTCCAGTTTGGACGCGAACGACGTGCCGTGTAATACAGTCCAGCAGACGCGATATTACGTGTGAACTCATCCGGTCGATGTTGATACTGATAAGCGAATTTGATTTGCAACGAATTAGGGAAGAGCAAACCTGCCTCGGCTTTGGCTTCGAGTGCGCGACCTCCATTCTGTCTCCACTCATAACTAAAGCGCGCATTCAGGCTCAGTTGTTCAGCACCACGGAAGATGTTCTTATTGACATACCCCACCCCTGTGGCAACACCCCAGTCGCCTGCACTATACGTTCCGTCCAAATCCACATTGACGGAATTCAGTTTTGTACGCGAGACTGTCACATGACAAATCAATTGACTGTCACCATCCGGAGCAAACGATATATCTACGTACTTGACAGGCTGTAAGCCATTGAGTTGAGAATAAGACTTTTCCACATTGGCAGCACAATAATAGTCTCCTGGACGGACAGCACAGTACTTGCGCAATATGCGATTTCTCAATAGCGGCTTGTCCACAAATGAGTATTCGTATTGGTCTTGCGTTGTGCGAGTCAGCACTTTGCCCTCTGGTAATTGGGATGGGTCATAGTCCAAATGGAACGCGACGCGACGAATAGTGTAGCGCTGAAAAATACGGTCAAGAATAGAGTCTGGCAGATATTGCAAATCCTCCGACATCCGCAATTCCACAGCGACTTCGTGTGCGTTGAAATTGCTATCTGCTTTATAGACCAATAGCGATTTATCAAAATAATAGTACCCCTCGTCATGCAGAACTTTAGTGATACGATCACGCTCTGCGTCCAGCACTTCGGTATTAAAAATATCCCCCTTATGCACCAACGTAGATGACGAAGCAATCGAGTCAATGATAGGATGCTCAATCGTCACTCGATAATCGCGAATCTTGTAGGGCTGATTGGCGGTAATGGTATAAGTGAGGTTGATTTTGCGTTTTTTTACTACTGCCGACGTATCTACTTGAGCCTGGAAATACCCTCGATTAGCCATGACGCGCTGCAATTGATTCATAGAAGCCACGGTCAAGTTAGGGTCATAGATGACAGGCTCTTCACCCATCTTGTGAGCATTCGCCGCAAGGCGTTTTTTACTCTGCGTAGTGGTGTCGCGCGGAGCTGTATTCCACACATGCATCTGCAATTTCCAGAAACCTAATATCTCCGTATTCTGCTGCTGACGCAGGTATTTAGACAAGTCCGAAAAGTCCTCACCAGGAGTTGCGTCCGCCACCTTGACTTTCGCGTCATTGAGCAGGTATTGTCCTTGCGGAACGAACTTCGTGGCGTTACATCCACAAAGGCAAACAACTCCCACTAAACAGAGCCATCGAGCGACAGATAATATGTATATCTTCCTATTTTGCATAAAAAACCGCGCAAAGATACATATTTTTTTGCATATATGCAAATTTTTGTTTACCTTTGCACAATTTTTTAAGAAAAACATGGAGCAGATTAGCAAATCACAAGTCAAATTCGTTCGCAGTTTGCAGCAAAAGAAGTTTCGTGACGAGTACGGTTTATTCGTTGCAGAGGGAAATAAATGTATCGAAGAGTTACTCAAAACGTTTGAGCCACATCTGTTGATTAACTACCCTCATGCGTCATCTGTGAGTTGTTCTGAGACCGAACTTGAGCAGATGTCTTCTTTGCGCACGCCGCAAGGGTCATTGGGTATTTTTCGTATTCCTAAAGAACTGCACCTCAACGAGTTACAGGACACGCAAGAACTTATATTGGTATTGGACGGTATTCAAGACCCAGGCAATTTGGGTACGATTATTCGCACATGCGATTGGTTTGGAGTACGTCATATCGTCTGCTCGATGAATACGGCAGATTGCTATAACCCCAAGGTTGTTCAAGCCACGATGGGGGCGTTGGCGCGAGTACGTGTCGAATATATAGATCTCGTTCCGTGGCTCAAACAACAAGAATGTCCCATTTACGGAACATTCTTGGATGGTAAAAACATGTATCACGTTTTCAGCGAAAAGAAACACAGTGACAGGGCTATTCTTATCATGGGCAACGAAGGGAATGGTATTTCTCCAGCCGTTCGAGCATGTGTGACAGACGCTATTCGTATTCCGTCTTATCCTGCGGATGCAGAGACTTCGGAGAGTTTGAATGTTGCCATTGCAACAGCAGTCGTTTTGGCTGAGTTTAGGCGACTGTAGTTTACTTGGCTGATTTTAATTCTGCTTTCACGTTCTTCAGTTCTTGTTTCAGCATGTCGGTATTGGCTTTGAGCACGTTATCTTTCAATGTCAAGTCGTTATCTTTAGTCGTAATTTCTGCGTTGTAGATGTCGAGACCTGCTTGAATAGTTCCGACTTGTGCTTGTTGGCGAACAATCATTTGTTGCAAAGCCGTTACTTTCTCAATTTGCTCTGCCACTTGACCACGCTCGTTTGCCATGTGTCCTATGAATTTAGGTTTGGAGGAGTCCACGATGAGGGCTAATTTTTGGGCGGTTCCCGTTTGTTTGTCAATGGTAGTTAACATGTCATTGAGGTCTTTGATTTCCTCTTGGCAACTTTTTTCGTATGTCTTGAGCAGTTTGGTAGCGTACTTTACGTAGTCAGCGATACATTTGGAGTACGCTTTCTCTTCGTCCAATTGTTTGCGTGCTTGTTTGAGCACTTCTGCATTGCCTTTTAAGTCCAGTTCCAAGTGTTGGAGTTGTACGAGATAAGCGTTTTTGTCTGCTTTGTACTCAGTACGAAGTGGCTCTAAATTTACATCGACCATTTTCACGTCTAACGGAGTGACGTGTTGCGCATTCATTGTCAAAGCTGCGATTAAGGCGGCAGCCATCATAAACATTTTTTTCATAGTTGTGTTGTTTTAGAATGTTAATAATTATTGTTGTATGGATTGATATAATATTTCTATAGGATGATAGGCACGGAAGCCTGTTCCGTCATGAATCTGCTGGCGGCAACTCGTTCCTGGAGCACAGATGATTGTCTGTGGGTGTTTTTCGTCCAAAGAGGTCTCTGCCATGGCTTTTCTCACCGCAGGGAACAATACCATTTCTCCGATGTCCATAGAGGTCTGATAGTGTTCCTTCTCGTACCCAAAACTACCAGCCATACCGCAGCAGCCACTTGGTATAACATGCACTTCGACATTAGGAATAAGCCGCAGACAATCGGCTGTTTTCTCGACTCCGACCAACGCTTTCTGATGGCAATGTCCGTGGAGGTAGATGGTGGGCGAAGAAGTTCCAAGAGTTCCAAAAGTTCCAAGTGTGCGACCTGCCCGCACTTCGCGCATTAGCCATTCGTCATAGAGCAGGCAGTTTTTAGCCAAGCGTTGTGCTGCCTCACGTTCTTCGGGTGGAACAAGACGGGGATACTCATCTCTAAAGGACAATATACATGAGGGTTCGATTCCCACTAAAGGTGTGTCCTCGGTAATGAGGTCTTTGAGAAGGGATACATTCTTGCGTGCCAACTTAGCCGCTAAATGCAAGCAGCCTTTTGAGATTGCTGCTCTACCCGACTCTACATGTTTAGGAATAATCACCTCGTACCCCAACGCATTTGCCAAACGAATAAAAGTCAGTCCCAGTTCTGCTTCCATGTGATTAGTGAACTCGTCTGCAAAGAGATAGATTCGCTTCCTATATGAAGTGTTGGCTGTTGTGCTGGGATATTGTTTAGCGAGACGGCGAAGGGAATAGCGACTAAGAGTCGGTATTTGTCGTTCGGCTGCAAAGCGCAAGATATGTTTGAGGACGGTTGAAGTCAGTTTATTCGTGGCAAACCAATTATAGATATGTGGGACAAGCATTCCAAGTGCCTCTATCTGCGCCATACGCGCCACCATCCAACTGCGGAACGGAGTATGCGAAGCATCGTATTTGAGTTGCAGTATCTCGCTACGCAATTGTGTCATATCCACATTGCTGGGGCACTCACTTTTGCAGCCCTTACAAGCCAAGCACGAGTCAAGCACTTCTGCTACCTCTTTGGAAGTCACTCCCTTCGGGTCTGTGAGCAGTTTCTCGCGCAGCACGTTCGCACGAGCGCGAGTAGTCTTGAGTTCGTCTTTGCTCACTTTATAAGCCGGACACAATGTGCCGCCGATGAGATTGGATTTACGGCAATCGCCTGAGCCGTTGCAGCGCTCGATATGTTGAAGTATAGGGTGTTGTGCCGATGGTGTCTGGAAGATTGAATGTGCTGCGACAGGTGTATGCACACGAAGGAAAGCGTCCATAGGAGGCGTGCGTACAATCTTGCCCACATTGAGTATGCCTTCGGGGTCAAAAGCGTCTTTGAGTTGGCAGAATAAATCATACACTTCCTGTCCATACATAAGCGGGATGAACTCTCCTCTTAATCGTCCGTCTCCGTGTTCGCCAGAGAGACTGCCCTTGTGTTTCTTGACTAACTTCGCGGTTTCGGTGGCTACCTCGCGGAATTTCCTGACATCTTCTTCGCGGTGCAAATCCAAGATAGGACGAAGATGTAATTCGCCAGTCGATATATGTCCGTAATAGACGCAGTCGAGTCCCAGTCGTTTCATCATGGCTTGAAAATCGTGCATATAAGCGCCCAATCGTTCTGGGGCGACAGCCGTATCTTCAATGACGCCGACGGGTTTGGCGTCACCGGGCATTGAAGTAAGGACGCCGAGTCCCGCTTTGCGCAAGTTCCACACTTTCTGCACATCGGCGTCGTATAATGTGATAGCAGGGAGTGTGCCGTCGCCGCTATAGCATTGCGATAAGTCTTCTACCTTATCTGCCCAAAATTCCGATACTAAGATGGCTTTAGGGAGATGGGACAAGTCCAGTCCCAACACCGCCATATTACGTTGCGCGTCGATATTGTCTTTCGCCAGTTCTAATATCTTGCCATCAATGAGTTCAACGGCTACAGGTTTGCGTGCGAGGGCTTTGAGATTGGCTTCCCACGCGTCGTTGAGGTCGTTCAGCAATTCGCACACCACCATTTTATGGGTGGGTGGTAACGGATCTAAGGAGAGGGTTATTTCCGTGACAAAGCCCAACGTGCCTTCGCTGCCGCACATCAATGCGGGCAAGTCTATCGTGCCATTGGTATTGTATAGACACTCGTCCAGCGCATATCCACAAGAACGCCGGCGCAGATGAGGGTCTGGAAAACTGTCCTCAATCAGTTGCCGAACAGCAGTATCCTGTTGCCACTTTTGCAGCAATTGCATGCCTTGTGTTTCGTCTGGGTAGATAGCTTTGATGCCAATGACATGATGTCGTGTAGAGCCATAGATGAGACTATGCGTTCCGCAGGAGTTATTGCCGACCATACCCCCAATGCAGCAGCGATTAGAGGTAGATGTCTCGGGCGAGAAATAGAGTCCGTATGGTTGCAGCGCGATGTTGAGTTCGTCTCGTACGACACCAGGCTGCACACGCACCCAACGTTCCTCGGCATTGATTTCGAGGATACGATTCATATACCGACTAACATCAACCACTATTCCAGCGCCCACTACTTGTCCAGCGATACTGGTACCTCCTGCACGCGGAATGAGATGGGTATGGCGGCGACGTGCTTCGTCCATCAGCCAGCGGATGTCGTCTTCCGTCTTGGGATAGGCAACACCAATGGGTATTTCGCGATAAGCCGACGCGTCTGTGGAATATGCGATACGATGTAATGAGTCCGTTAAAATCTCCATTAGGCTGAGTGCATACGCTTGAACAATATACTGTTTACAGTTAAGAAGAAGTACTTACAGTCTGTCCACAGCGGATGACGGAAGTATTCATCTAAGTATTTATTTTCGGACGCATAGAGTTCGTCAAACGTCTTCGGATGGTCGATATAGAATGGTGGTATAAGTCCAGGTTTGCAGCGCGTACGTTTGTCCTGCAAGTCCTTTGGATATTGCTCAAACATCGCTCTTGAGAGCGGACGTATTCCTACTAATTTGACGTCACCTTTGAGGAAATTGATCATCATGGGCAGTTCGTCTAACCAATACCTACGCATGAACCGTCCCCACGTAGTGATACGCCAGTCGTTGTCGCTCTTGTCGGCAATGTTCATACCCCCGTGCTGGTCAAAGACGTAGTTTTGGATATACTCCGAGTATGGGTGCATCGTGCGGAACTTGTAGAAATAGACTATCTCTTTGTTTTTGCAGATACGAGGTAGTTTGATGAGTGGGCCATAGACTTTGATTTGCTCTTGTTCGTAGGGCTGCGAGTGACGATGTGCAAACACATACTCGATATGCCCCATTGGAATAATCTCATCGACTTCAAATCCGCAGTAGTACAATCGTCCCAACACTTCTGTTTTAGAGAGCATACGTTTGCGCCCTTGGGTCAATTCGTAGTACGCGCGGCTTGTCAGCATAAGACGGGGAACAACTCGTTTCCACAAAAACCAGAACGTATAGACGATATAGTTGATGCCCTTCGGGTATTTCGCCAACATCTTCGACTTGATATATTCTTGTGGTCGATAGCAGCAGACATAGTGTCCGTTGTCGGGCAGTTTCTCGTTGACGATACAGAAGCGTTTATTGATACCTCGTGCATCGTTCAGCAGCGTCAAATCGACCAAGGTCTTATACTGATAATTCGGTATTTGTAGGAACGCGAAACGGTCTGTGGTAGCAACGACTTTGGTTTGTCGATTATCCAACTTGGCTTTGTCTAACAGCAGTTGATAGTCTTCTTCGGTAGTCAATGAGAGTACTGCTTGGTGAATAGATTCAATGGATTCAGGCGAACGTTTCTCGCTGGCGCGGGTAACTTTGGCGTCTTTTCGTTTCTCAATTTTCATCGCGGGGACGGTCATGTTGAGAGCGAACTTCCAGTAGTGCAGTGCCAAGATAGCAACTGCATCCAGCGCCATCACAATACCTATCATTCCATATACTACCGTCATTGAGAACGAGTAAGGTACAAGCGGCAGCAGATAGTGAACGAGAGCGGCAACACCTACGCCCGTAGCAATCATGCAGAGCATATCTTGCCAATACCACATCTCTTTGTACGAATGCCAGTATTTGAAGAATAGCAGTCCTAACACTATCCACGCACCTGCCATACATGCAAAGAGCGTGAAATAGGTCAAAATCTCACTCTTGTCGGCTATCCATCGCCACAGTACGCAGAGCAATGTAGCTAAGAGCCAAATGACTATATCCGTTAATAATCGTTTCCACATAAGGTTATTTTCTTCGGTTAATCAATATTCGTTTGATGATATTTTTTATATTTTGCAGTATCAGTTCCCTCCACCACGCGATAGGGCTATTCGTCCAGCGTTGCGGATGGGTCGTGAACATGATATTCGGTAGTTGCTGTTGGGGTTGTGTTTGAATAAATCGGATGATATCGTCCGTATGATGAAAGACCCATCCGCGGCGTGTCCACTCGTCCTGATGAACGGGAATCTTGTCCCGCACACTCACTTTGTAGCCGTCCCAGCAGCGTCCGGTGTCGGTTAGGTACAACATCTGCGCAAAGTCTGCATCGAAATAGGGTTCACCGATTATATCCAAATCGCGGTAGTTATACTGTTTCCACAAGTCCCGTCCATCGTATTGGCTGGTAGGAGCCCCATGCATGCAGATGGTCTGTACGGGATAGAACTGCCGAAAATAAGTCAGCCATTGTTGGAAATGAGCAAATGCTTTTTCGGCATCGCCTTTAGCGATAGCCATATCTTCGTAGTGATACCCTATTTCGTGCCCTAAGTCAGCAATCTGCCGAATGATAGTGGGTTGGTTGCTCTCGGGCACCACACGGAAATAGTAACTGGCTGTCAGTCCCAACTCGGCTTCTATTTGAGCTGTGCGAAGGCTATTGATGGCTTTCAAGTCCACATCGTGTCTAAGGATGACGTAGGGCGATTGCGGTTTGGCTTGACAGTACTCACCAAATGTGACAAATCGATACCCAGCGGCTTTCAGTGTCACTAACAGTTCGCGATATTGTGTGCGTGTAAAGTCTCTCATGATTTACTTTTTTCGTCCGTATAGTTCGTTCAACGACTGTGCCAATTTGACTCCTGCGCAGTAGAGTTGATAGTCTAATTTCTCTTTCCATGTATAGGCGTAGTTGTGGGCATTGCCGTTCCAGGAGTCTTGGTATTGGTATATCTGTTCCGTGAGTTGGTAGTTGTATCGCAACTCGTCGGCACGAGATTGTTGTTCAATCGCTTTCTTTTGGTCTCCGTAGCGATCAATGAGATAGGTCACATATTCCGTGTAGGAAAAACCTTGGAAGTCGATTATTGCGTCATCCCATATCTTATGCAGGTTAGTGGACTGACCGAACCATTTGATGCGCACGTTGTTTCCGCCTTTGTCTTCCAAGTGTGCAGTATGCATGGGGCAAAAGCGGTCGCCGACCAAATGTACAAAGAACTTGAGTGCATCGACTTGCTGATTATCCATATCAAGGACAGTATAGAGGCTATCCAACACGCGAAAGAGGTTTCCTCCAACTTCGGGATAATCGGATAACTTAGCCACCAAAGCGGAGTCACTCATGCCGCTGTCTAAATCCTGGAAATGCCAATCGTAACTATATGGATAGATAGTGTCACTCCTTATTTCGTCTGCCCAAGCAGCGTAGTAGATGATGCCGCGTTTACCCAATAACTGGTCTATTTGGGCACGTGTGTTCTTATTGATATACTCGTACGCCAACGCGCACACGATACGGTGTCCTTGTTTGCCCCAAGCCCACGCAGGAGCTGAAACAATTAAGCATAGTAATAGAACAGATAATGTCTTTTTCATAGTTTTGCACAAAATAACGCGCAAAGATATATTATTTTTGCCATATACGCAAATTTTTCAGTCGTCTTTTCGCTTTTTTTGCTATCTTTCTTGTTCAATTCTCATTTTTAGGAGGATTTTTTGCATTTTTTTTCAAAAATATTTGGTCATGTCAAAAAAAAGTTATACTTTTGCAGGCGCATTTGAGAAATAGTGCGAATATATGGTGGTCTTAGCTCAGTTGGCAGAGCATCGGATTGTGGTTCCGAGTGTCGTGGGTTCGAGCCCCACACTCCACCCTCGCAAGCGACCTTTCTTGGTCGCTTGTTTTTTTTGTCTGGATGGGCTTCGTACCTTTGGTACTATCGTCTAAGATAGCATAAGTTCTCCGTGAACAAGTTCCCAAGTCCTTATTCTCTCTTATCCGTCTCTAACTTTAGAGATAGCCCATCCAAACAAAGAAATTTCGAGAGGAGTGTGCGGGCACGTTGACCAGGTTCTCCTTCGCTTCGCTCAGTCGATCTGCTCACTTCGTTCGCCGTGCGAGCCCCATATGGATTCAGTCAGTCGATCTGCTCACTTCGTTCGCTGAAGGAGTATGGACCTCGCGTTCGGCAACAAGGTCGCAAGAATCGATACCACGTACGTTAAATCGATGGGCGACTTGTGCCTCCGCTCTCCCCATACGAAACACTGCGTTGGTTTCTATGGGGACCCCGAGAAGAATTAAGCTAACGCTCCTGAGCGTAAAAAATCAGCGCCGCTCATAACGAGCGACGCTGTTTTTGTTGTTGAACGTTGACGTTGACGTTAACGGTTAGCGTGTAGCGTTTACGTTATTTCACCTCTTGTCCGAGGGTGTTGTAGGTCTTGTTGCCCTTGCGGATGATGAGTTGACCGTTGAGGAGGGACTTGTTAACTTTCACGTCATCGCCAAACAATGTAGGCAGAGCAGTAGGATCCTCACTTAATTCAAACTTACCACCATACCAATTGCCATCTTCGTCTGGCTTGGTACCTGTCCAACTGTTAGGCAGAGTCAAGAGAGCGGGATCGGGGTTACCAACATTATAGAAAGCGTCCTCACCGATATTATTTTGGCAAGCAGTTCCTTTAAAAGTAACGGAAGTCAAAGCAGAGGAAGCGTAAGCGTAGAATGCATACATTCCAATCTCTGTAACACTTGCAGGAATGGTGATGGAAGTAAGACCAGTATTAACAAAAGTCATCTGTCCAATCGTAATTAAACCTTCAGATAGAGTAACGGACTGCAAAGATTCGCAACCCAAGAAAGCCTCTGCTCCAAGCGTAGTAACCGAAGCAGGCAGGTTAATGGATGTGAAAGCGCAACCTTCAAAAGCCGCAGTATCAATCGTCGTAACACCTGCAGGGATGTTGATGGAAACTAAAGCGGAGCAATCTTCAAAAGCACCCGTTCCAATCGTAATTAAACCTTCAGATAGAGTAACGGACTGCACAGATTCGCAAGTT